>CAJLOU010000214.1 GCA_905208345.1 uncultured Collinsella sp. | reverse complement strand
CGTCCTCTCCCGTAAGAAGCAGGTCGCTGCCCCCATCATGGCCGCCTGCTAGGTTCAGTTGACCTAACACAACGACCGGATCGCGGACGCCCCGCGCTCCGGTCGTTTTTTGTGCACGCGCCGCGTTGTCTCTTGGACAGGCGCGCCCGTGCCGTTGAGCAAATAATGTTCAACCTGTGGTTCCGCTTTTCGGCCGAGCTTGTGCGGTATCCGTGCAGGGTAGGCTAGATGCAAGCGTAATACGTTAGAGCGCGGCACCGCCGATTTGGTGGGCCGTGCTTTTTTAAGACGGGAGCCTTCCCGTGAAAGGAGCCGCCCATGGCAGCACCCGAGCAGCTGTTCAACGTTCGTGAGCGCAAGCGTTTTGAACGTCACGACATCTGGGAGCGCATCGCCGAGAACGGCACGATTTCTGCCGCCGTCATGGTCTTCGCCGCCATCGCCGCCGTTATCTGCGCCAACACCGATGCCTACGAGGCCATCCATCACTTTTTGGAGACCCCGCTGTACGTGGGTCTGGGGCATTTCACGGCCGGTCTCACCGTCGAGCTTTTCGTCAACGATCTCCTCATGGCGATCTTCTTTTTGCTGGTGGGCATCGAGCTTAAGTACGAGATGACGGTCGGCGAGCTCAAGAACCCGCGCCAGGCCATGCTCCCCATGCTGGCCGCCGTGGGCGGCGTCGTCGTTCCCGCGTGCATCTACCTGATCTTTAACCATGCCGGCGCTCGCAACGGTTGGGCCATCCCCATGGCAACCGATATTGCCTTTGCGCTGGGCGTGCTGTCGCTTTTGGGCAATCGCGTGCCCAACGGCGTGCGCGTGTTTTTCTCGACGCTCGCTATCGCCGACGACCTTATCTCCATCGCCGCCATCGCCATCTTCTACGGCCAGAGCCCCAATCCGTTTTGGTTGGGCGCCGCAGCGGTTGTGACCTGTGCGCTCGTGTGGCTCAACAAGACGCAGCACTACCGTCTTGCCCCGTATTCGGTGCTGGGCCTGCTGCTGTGGTTCTGTATGTTCAAGAGTGGCGTGCATGCTACGCTCGCCGGCGTCATCCTGGCCTTTACCATCCCGGCCAAGTGCGGCGTCAAGCTCGACAGCCTCACCGATTGGCTGGGCGAGTGCCTGCCGCTGCTCGACGACCGCTACGACGATGAGGCGCACATCTTGGGCCAGCACGACTTTACCGTCTCGACCACCAAGGTCGAGCGCGTCATGCACCGCGTGACTCCGCCGCTCATCCGCATGGAGCGCCTGATCTCCACGCCGGTTAACTTTGTGATCCTGCCGATCTTCGCGTTCGTCAACGCGCAGGTTCGCCTGGTGGGCGTGGACATGAGCACGCTGCTGACCGACCCGGTGACGCTTGGCGTGTACTTTGGCATGCTGCTGGGCAAGCCGATCGGCATCTTTGGTATGACGTTTGCCCTGGTTAAGCTTAGGGCCTGCGAGCTGCCGCGCAATGTCAACTGGCACATGATTGCCGGTGTGGGCATT
>CAJLOU010000213.1 GCA_905208345.1 uncultured Collinsella sp. | reverse complement strand
TGGAGAGAGCGCTCCCGCAAACTGCCTCTTGACAACTTATAGGAGCGTCGGTTTTAATTTCGCGATTCTTCTCATGGTCAAGTAATACAGGTCCAGCCCCGTAATCCACCATACTTTTGAAACCAGCCCATTTGGAACGGCCCTCTTATGACTACTTTTGCCCGATCATTCTGCATGTTGGACACAGCTAAAATAGCCCCGTCGCAAATTGACTACCCTGGCATTGGGGATACCATGGTGGCACCCTAGCGAAAGGATGTTTCATGGCACATGTCGATGACCAGCGTGTGGCGCACGTGCTTGATGCGCTCGAGGCTCAGCACCCCGGCGCACAGCTGCTCGTAAACGACCCGTGGTCGATTTACTATCTGACCGGTTTTTATGCCGATATGTTCGAGCGATTTTGCGGCGTGCTGCTCGCACGCGATAGCGAGCCTGTGATCTTGGTCAACGCGCTGCATCAGCTGCCCGAGTACGACAATGCCCGCGTGGCCTATCACACCGATACTGACGTCGTGGCCGACGCCATCGTTCGCGAGGTCGATCCGAACAAACCGCTCGGCATCGACACCGTCATGCGCTCCGGCTTTTTGATGCCGCTTATGGAGTGCCACGCCGCCAGCGAGTTTTTCCTGGGTGACTTTGCCGTCACCGCCGCACGCACCTACAAGGATGCCACCGAGCAGGAGCTTATGCGCGCGTCCTCGACCGCTAACGACGCTGTGATGGCCGACGCCATCAAACTCGTCCACGAGGGTGTGACGGAGCGCGAGATTGCCGACCAGATGCTCGGCCTGTATCGCAAGCACGGCTGCGAGGGCTTTAGCTTTCCGCCCATCGTGAGCTTTGGCGCCAACGCCGGCGACCCGCATCATGAACCCGACGACACCGTGCTCAAGCGTGGCGACGTGGTGCTGTTCGACATTGGCGGACGCCATCGCAACTACTGCTCGGACATGACGCGCACGTTCTTTTGGGGCGAGCCGGACGAGGAGACGGCGCGCATCTACGACATCGTGCGCCGCGCCAACGAGGCCGCCGAGGCGCTCATCGCACCGGGCGTGCGCATGTGTGACCTGGACCGCGCCGCACGCGACGTGATTGAGGATGCGGGCTATGGGCAGTACTTTACGCACCGCCTGGGGCACTCGATCGGCCTGCAGGACCACGAGCCGGGCGACGTCTCGCTGGTCAACGAACAGGTTATCGAGCCAGGCATGACGTTCTCCATCGAGCCGGGCATCTACCTCCCCGACCGCACCGGCGTCCGCATCGAGGACTTGGCCCTAGTTACCGAGTCCGGCGTCGAGATTCTCAGCGCATACCCCCACGATCCGGTCCGCCTAGACTAGACAATGTGTCAAAGGGACAGCCCCGTTGACACATTCCGCTAACGTCGCGCCACGAAAACGGGCTATCTGCTACGTTTAACCCGCATGGGTCGACCATAACCGACTTTTCGCAAAATCCGCAAGCCATCTACCTGCACTGATAATTGTTCTCGGGGGAAGCGGGCACTGCGGGGCGCGGCA
>CAJLOU010000212.1 GCA_905208345.1 uncultured Collinsella sp. | reverse complement strand
TGGGTATCCAAAATCCACTGGATCTGCTCGGCCGTATCGGAAAGCTCGCGGAACAGCATGCGTGCCTGTTTGGTGGTCAGGCGGTACTTGACCTGCGCCAGCAGCAGGGCCAGCAGCGTCAGGCTCACAACCTGGCCGATGAAGCTCTTGGTCGAGGCGACCGCGATCTCCTTGTTGGCCTTGGTGTAGATGACGCCGTCACTCTCACGCGCCACGGGGCTGCCCACCACGTTGGTGATGCCGAAGACCTTGGCGCCCTTGATGCGCGCGTCGCGGATGGCGGCGAGAGTGTCGGCCGTCTCGCCCGACTGGGACACGGCCACGACGAGCGTCGTCGGCGTGATGATGGGGTTGCGATAGCGGAACTCGCTGGCCGCCTCCACCTCGGTGGGGATGCGAGCCCAGCCCTCAATGAGATTCTTGGCAATGAGGCCAGCGTGATAGCTGGTGCCGCAAGCGATCACGTAGACGCGGTCGATGTCGTTGAGTTCCTCGAGCGAAAGGCCCAGCTCGTCGATGTCGAGCTCGCCGGCCGGCGTCATACGACCAACCAGCGTGTCGCGCACGACGCGCGGCTGCTCGTGGATTTCCTTGAGCATAAAGTCGGGATAACCGCCCTTTTCTGCCATGTCCAGGTCCCAGTCAATGTGGGTGACCTTGGGCTCGATAACGTTGCCGGCCTCGTCGGTGTACTCGACGCCTGCGGGCGTGAGCTTGGCAAACTGACCGTCCTCGAGCACCACGACATCGCGGGTGGCGTCGATGAGCGCGATGACATCGGAAGCAACATAGGAGCCGGTTTCGCCCACACCGACTACGATCGGGGAATCCTTGCGGGCCACGGCGATCACGCCGGGCTCGTCAGCGCACACGGCGGCCAGACCATAGGCACCGACCACGTGGGTGCAAGCCTCGCGCACGGAGGCCATCAGGTCGTGCGTCTCGGCATAAGCCTCTTCGATCAGATGCGCGAAGACCTCGGTATCGGTCTCGCTCTTAAAGTGGTGGCCGCGACCCTCCAACTCTTCGCGCAGCTCGGCGAAGTTCTCGATGATGCCGTTGTGGACGATGGCGATACGACCGTCGCAGCTGGTGTGGGGGTGAGCGTTAACGACGGAGGGCTTGCCGTGGGTGGCCCAACGGGTGTGGCCGATACCGCAGGTAGCGTCGCTGTCGATATTGGAAAGCTCGCTCTCCAAGCCCGCGACCTTACCCACGCGGCGGATGACATCGAGGTGCGCCGCGGCGCCCTCGCCCACCTCGAGCGCGACGCCCGAGGAGTCATAGCCGCGATACTCCATACGCTTGAGGCCCGTGACCAGGATGTTCTTTGCAATATCAGAGCCGGTGTAGCCGACAATTCCGCACATAGGATAAATCCCTTCGTCCGCTTGACTGCAAAACGTCCACGCACAGGGGGCGCTGAGACGCATAATGTTCGAGTATTGTACTCACGCAAACGCAAGCTGATATACCAGAAGTGGTATCTCAACTTAGATACCACTCGATGCACACACGTCCAGCCGGTCCAAACCACCACAAAGG
>CAJLOU010000211.1 GCA_905208345.1 uncultured Collinsella sp. | reverse complement strand
CACGTGTTTCATCCGGGCTTGTTGGGCCGGATTGTTCATGGGAGGGTCTTATGGCTGCTTCGAATCCGCCTAAGGGGAGCGTTTCTTCTTCGTCCATCAAGCCGGTTACGCGCAAGGCCGTGCGTTGCCAGCGCGAGGTCGCTTGGCTTGTCACGCAGGCGGCGGGCAGGCTCGTGGCGACCACTCAGGACGTCAACGCGCCTACGCCGAGCTTTGTGCTGGCAGCGGCGCTGGATTTCGTGCGCCAATTGGAGCTTGCCGAACAGGATGCCGGCGGCCACCTCGACTACCAGAATGTTATGGCGCCCGACCTGCAAACGTTCTGCCACATGGCCAAGTTGCCCGCCGCGCCCAATGCGCTTTCGGACGCAGGCTACATGTTTACGCTTTCGGGCGCGGACCTTATCCGCGACATCTATGCATACTGCAGCGAGCTCGCCGAGCGCCACGTCTTTGACGCGGCTGAAGTCAAACCGGGAAATGTCATCAAGCTGGTTCTTAGGCTGTTCTTGATGGACGGGTTCGGGGCCATGCCGGCGTAAGCCGAGTCTTTAGCATCACCGTCGACTGGGCAACAACCGCTTTACCTTAATGGACGCCAATCGAGGGTCGATTATTGGGTCGCCTCGTCCACTAACGCATCTATCCCACGCGCTCCGACAGTCGATACTTGCGGTTGCGGCTCGTCGCCGGCGCCGTGGGCTCAAGCTCGCCTTGAGCAATGAGCGCGTTGACGCGCGACCTAACCTGGGAAATTGTGAGCCCTGTGTGCTCTGCCAGCTCGCGCGTCCCCAGCTCGCCGTAGTGTTTGAGTGCCGTCACAATTAAGCCCCCGCCATGATCGACCGGCTCGATCTTTGAACGGTAAAGTACGACCTTGAACCGATCGAACCCCGGGCAGAACAGGGGCTCGGCCAGACCATGCGCGCGCATGGCATCGATCATCATCGGGATGCCCGAGCCATTGCCCTCAGCCGGCGAACCTGCGCCATCCGGCAGCGGGACAATCGACATGAGTTTCACGAGCGTCGCGTTACGGCATCGGGAGCTGCCGTCAAACAAGTTCTCGCGAGTCTTTCCCCCGTAAAGGCCGCCAGGATTCGTCACCTCGACACGATCGTCAAAGACGTCGACGGCAATCGATTGTCCACAGAACCGATCCCCGTATTCTCGATGGATTACGGCGTTGGCGATTGCCTCGCGCAGAACCTCCTCGGGAATCTCAAGCGAGTCGACACGCGAGACGCCTTGGACGGTCGAGGTTCGCCGCAAATTCTTGGCGACGGCCGCGACGGCATCCGAGATCATTTCGCCCAACGTTCCCTCGCAGATCGTACGGTCCATGAACCTCAACGACCCCGCCGCGCCCTTCTGCGTTCCGGCATAGACCGCCACATCGATAAAGAGCTTGGGGTAGAACTGCTGAGGATAGGCGCCCGCAACCAGGAGTCCGGCCTTAGTCACGTTGCCCTGGGAATCGAGGAAATTCAGGCGCTCCAGCTTCGTTTTCTTGTCCGTCGCACCGCGCATTGCACGAGGTGTCAGCGAGAAAGCACGCTCTATCGTGCGGTCGACCAGGGCCTCGTCAAGATCGCCTGCGACCGCGCCGGG
>CAJLOU010000210.1 GCA_905208345.1 uncultured Collinsella sp. | reverse complement strand
GCGCAGGCTCTGCAGCAGCTTGATGAGCATGCCCGAGAGTCCCCAGAACAGGGCAAAGGTGCCCACGGTAACCATAGCGGTCGTAATACCAAACTGGTTCATGGCCTCTTGCAGCTTGCTGTCCGTCGCGGTTAGCGGGAACCCATCACGTAGCAGACGGTAATAGGCCACGCCCACAAGCACCACGCCCACGGCAAAGATGGCAATCGCGATCCAGGGGTTGCGTGTCTTGATGCTCTCGTTGCGACGCTCGGCACCCATAAGCTCGATGAGTTTGGTACGACGCACGGCGCGAAGGTTCAGCAGTAGCGTGAGCACAAACATTACGAGCATGCAGGCAAGGGTCAGATTGAACGCATGCACCGAGAAAAAGAAGTGGAAATTGGCGATCTGTGTCTTAAAGAGCGAGGCCGTAAAGAACGTCATGAGCTGGGAGAGTCCCACACCCAGCACAATGCCGGCGACAAAGGCCACGACCGATACTATCACGGTCTCGAGCGCCATGATCGTGGCGACGCGCCCGCGCCCCATGCCGAGCACCTGGTACAGGCCAAACTCCTTCTTGCGGCGTTTCATGATGAAGTTATTGGCATACACCATCAAAAAGGCCATGACACCGGCCAAAAAGTACGTCAGGTCGCCGAGCATACTGCCCATAACCTGCGCCAAGCCCTCTTCATCGATTCCGGCGATGTCGACCTGCATCGAGATGGTGTTAAAGGCATAGAAGACCGTGACGCCCAGGGTGAGCGTCAAAAGGTAGACGAGGTACTCGCGACCGGCGCGGCGGACGTTGCCCCAAGCGAGTTTACAGAGCATCGGAGCCCTCACCGCCCATCATGGCAACGACCTCCATAATGCGGTCGAAGAACTCTCGGCGGTCGGTGTCGCCGCGGCGCAGCTCGGTGAAGATCTTGCCGTCGCGGATAAACAGCACACGGCTCGTGTAGCTGGCGGCAAAGCTGTCGTGCGTGACCATGAGCACGGTAGCGCGTAGGCGACGATTGAGGGCCTCTAGGCTCTCGAGCAGCAGGCGAGCGCTCTTGGAATCGAGGGCGCCGGTGGGCTCGTCGGCCATGATCATGGTGGGGTCGGTGACGAGCGCGCGAGCCGCGGCAACGCGCTGCTGCTGACCGCCGGACATCTGGTAGGGATACTTGTCGAGTACCTGACTGATGGACAGGCGCGCTGCCACATCCTGCACGCGGGTCGAGATCTCTGCCGAGTTTGTGCGGGCGATGGTGAGCGGCAGGGCGATGTTCTCGCGTGCCGTGAGCGTATCGAGCAGGTTGGAGTCCTGGAAGATAAAGCCGAGCTCCTCGCGGCGGAACTGCGAAAGCTTAGCCTGCTTCATGCGTGTTACGTCCTGCCCGTTGATGCGGATCGTGCCACTTGTGGCGCTATCGATGGTCGAGACGCAGTTGAGCAACGTCGACTTGCCCGAGCCCGAAGCACCCATGATGCCAACGAATTCGCCGCGGTTGACGGTAAAGCTGACGTCGTTGAGCGCGCGGGTCACGTTGCCCAACGCGCCGTATACCTTTTCGAGATGCGCGACCTCCAGTACCGGGGTCGCCATGTGCGTGGTTTGCATACCGAGTCCTTTCTTGCGATTAGTCTACGGCATCTATAGTCG
>CAJLOU010000209.1 GCA_905208345.1 uncultured Collinsella sp. | reverse complement strand
TTGCTGGGGGAGCAAGCGGGCGCCTGTGAGCGAATATGTTTGCGGCGAAAGCCGCGATGAGCGGTGGGGTGGCGACTAGTTGGTCGTACCGGAATCGTCGCCCGTGCTCGTGCCCGAGCCCGAACCAGAAAGTGCGACCGTCAGCGTAATCGTGCTGTCGGTGGACTGCTTTCCAGTGGGGGAGACGCCCGTAACGGTGGCATCCTCGTTACCGCTTACGGGATTGCCGTTCTGGTCACAGAAGCCAATGTTATAGAAACCGGCGTTGTTGAGCGCGGTGACGGCGGCGGAGATGCTCTTGCCGTACAGGTTGCCCGGGACGCTGGCCTTGCCGGACTTCTTGGCGATGACGACGGTGATCGTGGCGCCGGGCTTCTGCTTGCCGCTGGGGTTCCAGCTAATTACGGTGCCCTCGGTAACCGAGTCGTTTTCCTGGTAGCTCACATCGACGCCAAAGCCAGCCATGTCGAGAGCGTTGCGCGCCTGGGCCTCGGTCATGTCGGTCAGATCGGGCACCGAGGTGGTGTCCGGGCCGCCAGAGACCTTGTACGAGATGGTCGTGCCCTTCTCGACCTCTTTGCCGGCAGCAGTGCTCTGCTCAAAGACCTGGCCCTCTTCGGCCTCATTGGCTTCCTCCGAAGCGCTGCCCTTCAGGCCCACGCTTGCCAGTGCGGCCTCGGCCTGGTCCTTGGTCAGGCCGAGGAGCTGCGGAACCTCAACCTTCTTGGAGGGCTTAGGGCCCTTGGAGATTACCAGGTTCACCCTCGAGCCCTTGGCCTTCTTGGTGTTGCCGTTGGGGGTCTGCTCGGCGACTTTTCCCTCGTCGACATCGTCGTTGTAGCTCTGGTCGACGGTGCCAACCTCAAGGCCGGCTTCCTTGATCAACTCAATAGCGGTTTCCTGGTCCTTGCCCAGCACATCGGGCACCGTGACCTGTTCGCCGCTGAACATGCCCGTGGCAAAGGCCACCACAACGCCAATCACGGCGACGGCGGCAATCACGGCGGCGATGATCTTGTTCTTGTTGGACTTAGGCTTCTCGACCTCGTAGGAGCCCGTGGAGCCCGAGACAGCGCTACGGGCGGTGTTCTGACCGCTCACGCCCGAGACGGGACGAACCATAGCGCGCGTTGAGTCGGAAAGCTCGCGGGTCTTGGTGGCACCCAGGTCGCCGGCGGCACCGATGATGCGCGTGGGCTCCGAGACGTTGACGGCACGGCCGGAAAGGTAGCTGTTGAGCACCTGGCGCAGCTCGTCGGCCGTCTGGAAGCGGTTTGCCGGGTCCTTCTCCATGCACTTGAGGATGATGCGCTCCAGGTCGGCATCGACGCCGGAGTTGATCTGGCTCGGCGGGATGGGGAGCTCGTTGACCTGCTTGAGCGCGACCGAGATGGCGTCGTCGCCGTCAAAGGGTACGCGGCCGGTGGCACACTCGTACATGACGACACCCAGCGAGTAGATATCCGAGGTGGGGCCGAGGTCCTGGCCGCGGGTCTGCTCGGGGCTTACATAGTGGGCGGTGCCCAGCACGTTGTTATCCTGCGTGAGGTGGCTGTTCTTGGCGCGTGCGATGCCAAAATCCATGACCTTGATGTTGCCGTCGGGCAGCACCATGATGTTTTGCGGCTTAATGTCGCGGTGGATGATCTCGTGCTTGTGTGCGACCGAAAGCGCGGAGCTGATCTGCGAGCCGATCTGCGCGACCTTCTTGGGATCGAGGGCGCCGTGGCTCTTGATGCCGCTCTTAAGGTCGGTACCGCGCAGGTACT
>CAJLOU010000208.1 GCA_905208345.1 uncultured Collinsella sp. | reverse complement strand
GTTTCAAACCGGGCTCGAACGAACATGCCTATTGACAATGGCTTTCTCATATTAGCAAAAGAAGAGGGGCCGACGCCGTTAAGGCATTGACCCCTTAATCGAAGTAACGGCGCTGCCCAGCTATCCACAACTTGGGCTGCCGTCGACCTTATTCTACCCACGGACATTGAGTTTAACAAATGGTTTTTTCGGTAGCGAAGCCTCGGTCCCTCAGCCGCTCAGCACCTGCTTCCTACTCCAGCCACCATTCCATATCCACGGAGCACTCGACCTCGATAGGCTCTGGCTCCAGCACCGTCTCCTCGGAGCCTCCGGACGCCCCATCGGGAGCACACGCGGCAACACAGTATGTTCGACCATAGCCCGCCGCCCGACTGTTATACGAGATATGCTTGACGCCGCCCAGCATAGACCCCGCCGCAACGGCAAGTGCCTGCGCGTTGCCGCGAGCACGTTCAACCGCACGGGCAATCAGGGCGTCTTCCGCCGCGCGCTGATCCGCCAACTCAAATCGAATGCTCATGTCGGGATGTGACTCGCAGGTATTGAGTGCGGTCCACACAGCAGCAAAGTCAGTCGAATCGACAGGCGCGGCAACCGTACCGTACGCATAGTAGTTGTAGCCCACAATCGTCGCCTTCTTGCGCGTCATCTGCGCATAACAAGTGTACCGACAGCATGTTAATTCGCTATCCAAACCAAAGGGCGCCAGCGCGGCGGCTACGCGGGCGCGATCGGTGTTGTAATCCTCCAGGCACGATTCCTTGGTGGTGCGGCGACCACCAAAGCCAATGCTAAAGATCACGCGGTCGAGCATAACCTCGTCCTCTATCTCGGCGCCAACGCTCACATAACCGGTCTTATCCGTTGCCATGACATCCGTCCTTTCCACGAATGGCTACGTTGCGGTAAGCGTAGCCACCCGTGCGGACACAAAAATGGGATGCTGTGCCACGCGCGCCAGGCACGCGCCATGCAGATGGCCCCAAGAGAGTCGCCCGCTCTATTCAAATGGATGAAAAATTGAGGCCCGGTGACTTGAATCAGAGGTCATCCCGGGCCCATCAGAGCTCGTAGAGCTCTTGGTTGCTTTGGTCTCGCTCTTCACGGCGCTTATCGAACTTTCCGAGGCACTCAAGCAGCATTCGAAGCATAACAAGTCGCTGCCATTAAGGCACCGACCTCTTGACCAAGCAACGGCGTTTCCCAGCTCTCCAGAACTTGGGCTGCCGTCAACTTTATTCTATCCGCGAGCATCTGGTTTACCAAATGGATTTTCGGTAAAGGAAGCACGGCACGCCCGCAAAACCACTACGCCCCAAGTGCCGCCATGGGGATCACCGCCACGCCGTCGTCGCGTGTGTAGGCAATGCTCCCCTTTCCAACCACGACCGCCAAAAACGCCGGCGCGGCATTCTGGGCGGCAGGATTGGAGAGCACTTTCCTCTCCAGCGCCTTGAGATTTCTCGCTCCATCGTCTGCTTTCGCATCACTCAGCTTGACCTCGATGGCTCCCATCCGCACAGGTCCTCGGTCAGCTTGAGCCTGTTGAAGAGATCCAGGTGCGCAGCGATGGTCCTCTCGTCGGGGCCCGTCTCACCGTACGAGGCGTCCTTTATGAGCGTCTTGTACGTGACAGCCTGGCTCTCGTTCATGGCAAGAGCTCGCAAAAGGCCGTGTGCAAGCTCGGGCGATCATGCGATATACGAAATTACGCCATTCTCAATGCTGTTTTTACGCCGTTCTCAATGTAGTTTTTACGCCATTTTCATTGAAGGTTTTACGCTTGGCATCCTTAGC
>CAJLOU010000207.1 GCA_905208345.1 uncultured Collinsella sp. | reverse complement strand
CACTTCGGGCATGAGAACGTGCTGAAGTTCACCGACCGCCCGTGGGAGACGATTTGGCAGATGAACGACGCCATCGTCGACAGCATCAACGGCAGGGTTGCCGTGGACGACGAACTCTACATCCTGGGTGATTTCTCATTCAAGATGACCGCCCAGGACGCCTATGGGCTTCGCAAGCGGATTGCCTGCAGACGCATCCACCTCGTCCCGGGAAACCACGACAAGGACTGGACCCAGCCGGCGGTCGCTGGCGCCTTCACCGTGGAACCGCCGATCTGCGTGCTCAAGATCGACGGGCAGAAGATCGTCCTGTGCCATTACCCCATGGCCGACTGGCAGGGCATGAGCCATGGATCGTGGCACCTTCACGGACACATCCACAGCAGCGGTGGCGCGTACAACGAGTTCAACCGCAAGCAGGGCCTTCTGCGCTACGACGTCGGTTGCGATGCCAACGGGCACTCCCCGGTGAGCCTCGACGAGCTGAGGGGATGGTTCGCCGGAGTCGACGAGCCGTGCGGCCGGGTGAAATGGCCCTGGTGGGTCAACGAGACCGGTGACAGGCAGGTCGAGCGCGAGCTGGCGGCTTACAAGCGGAAAGAGGCGATCCGATGACGGTCTATGTGACAGGCGACATCCACGGCGGGCTCGACATGCAAAAGCTCCGCGACTGGGAGCTTGGGGATAGCCTTGGCAGCGACGACTATCTGATCATCGCCGGCGACTTTGGCTTTCCGTGGGACTTCTCCGCCGAGGAATGCGCCGACATCGCCTGGCTGGAGTCGCGCCCCTACACGGTGCTGTTCGTCGACGGCAACCACGAGCGCTTCGACCATTGGGCGGAGCGCCCCATGGAGCCGTGGCACGGCGGGCTGACGCAGCGCCTATCGGATACCTCGTCCATCCGTCGCCTCATGCGCGGGGAGGTCTTCGAGCTCGACGGGAAGACGGTCTTCACCATGGGCGGGGCGACGAGCGTCGACAGGGCGTACCGCATCCCGTACAGCTCGTGGTGGCCGCAGGCGCTGCCGGACGAGCGCGATTTCGATGCCGCGCGGGCAAGGCTCGACGAGGTCGCCTGGAAGGTCGACTGCGTCATCACCCATACCTGCGCCACGCGCATGCTCTCGCCGACGCTCTACCCGGACCCAGGCTGGGAACGCCCTGATGTGGACCGGCTGACCGGATTCCTCGACGAGCTCGAGGACCGCCTGGACTATAAACATTGGTATTACGGCCATTTTCACCGAGACGGCAACCCGGACGAACGGCACACGGTGCTGTATGACCGGATCGTGAGACTCGGGGACAAACTCCTGCCGTGGGGCGCGTACTGATGGCTATCTATGTGACGGGCGACGTGCACGGCAGGGCCGAGTACGGGTCCAGCCGGTTTGCCTTCAAGAATTGGCCGCTGGGCCGGACCCTGACGCGCGATGACGTGGTGATCGTTGCCGGCGACTTCGGCTTTGTCTGGGACGGCTCAAACGCCGAGAAGTATTGGCTCAACTGGCTTGAGTCCAAACCGTGGACTACGTGCTTCGTCGACGGAAACCATGAGAACCATCACGCCTTGGCTAATCTGCCGGTACGGGAGTGGAACGGTGGGCTCGTCCATGAGGCGCGACCGCACGTGCTGCACCTGATGCGTGGGGAGGTGTTCGACATCGGCGGGCTCACGGTCCTTGCCATGGGCGGTGCCGCGAGCAACGACAGGCAGTGTCGCAGGGAGGGGAGGAGCTGGTGGCCCGAGGAGATGCCGAGCGAGGAAGAGATGGAGCGCTGCCGCGCCTCGCTCGACCGCGTGGGCTGGAA
>CAJLOU010000206.1 GCA_905208345.1 uncultured Collinsella sp. | reverse complement strand
TGGCACGCGGGCCCAGCCCCACGACCGGGTACTGCCCCTGCGAGGTGGCCAGATAGCCGCGGCCGCACAGCTGGCCGATGATATCCTTGATGCACCCGACCGATTCGCTCGACAGCTCACCGTAGCCGCGGTCCTCGTCCAGATGCATCTGGCGAATGCGCTCGGTGTTGCCGCCGTGGAGCACATCGGCGATCAGCGACTTGCCAAAGCGCATGGGACGCGTGGCCACATAGCGCACAGCGGCGCGGGCCATATCGGTGACGTCCTCGACGTCGAACTGCGTGAGACAGTTGCTGCAGTTGCCGCAGCCCTCGGCGTCGTCTGCCGTGCCGCCCGCGGCGGCTGCCGCATGCTCGGCCGCCGCCTCGTCGCCAAAGTAGCGCAGCATGTATTCGCGCAGGCAGCCGGTGGTATTGCAGTAGCCCTCCATCTGGCTGAGCAGGCGATAACGGTTCTGGAGCGCCCACGCGCGCTGCTCGTCGTCAAGCGCCTCGTCGGCCGCATCGCCGCGGTCGATCAAAAAGCGGCGCATGCGAAAATCGTTACCGTTCCACAGCAAGTGACAGCTGGCCGGATCGCCATCGCGGCCAGCGCGGCCTGCCTCTTGGTAGTAGGCCTCGAGACTTAGCGGCATGTTGTAGTGAATGACGTAGCCGACGTTTGACTTGTCGATTCCCATGCCGAAGGCGTTGGTGGCAACCATCACCTGAATGTCGTCGTCGATAAAGGCACGCTGACTCTGGCGGCGGGCGTCGTTGCCCATGCCGGCATGGTAGCGGCCCACGCGAATGCCGCTGGGGCCCAGTGCCTCGGCAAGCTCCGCGGCCAGCGCGTCGACCGTCTTGCGGGTCGAGCAATACACGATGCCGCTCTCGCTCGAATGCGCGATCACGTAGTCACGCACCCACGCGGCCTTGGCCTTGTCGCCCATCTCCTCGCAACCAAAGTAGAGGTTCTTGCGATCAAAACCCGTCACCACGGTCGCCGGGTTTTGCAGGCCGAGCATTTGCTGGATATCGGCGCGCACGCGCTCGGTCGCCGTGGCGGTAAACGCCGCCACGATCGGGCGCCGCGGCAGCGAATCGATAAACTCGCGAATCTGCAGGTAGGCGGGACGGAAATCCTGGCCCCATTGGCTTACGCAGTGGGCCTCGTCAATGGCCACGAGTGGAACGCCAATGCCACCTTCGGCCGCAGCTTCCTGCGCAAAGGCTAAAAAGCGCGGCTCGAGCAGGCGCTCGGGCGCCACATACATAAGCTGATAACGGCCCTCGCGCGCCCGCTTGAGCACGGTATTTTGCTGAGCCGGCGTAAGGCTGGAGTTGAGATAACTGGGGCGCGCACCCGCCGCGAGCAGTGCGCGGGTCTGGTCCTCCATAAGCGACAGCAACGGGCTCACCACAAAGGTGATGCCGGGCAGCATGAGTGCGGGCACCTGGTAGCAAATGGACTTGCCGGCGCCTGTGGGCATAACGCCGAGCGCATCGCGGCCGGCAAGGATCGCATCCACCATGCGATCCTGTCCCGGGCGAAACGAGGTGTAGCCAAAATAGGCGCCGAGCGTGTCGAGCGCCATCTGCTGCATGCTATCGGTCATGGTTTCCTAACGTCAGAATCATCTGCCGCCGATTATACGCCGCCACGCGGACCGGCGTCGCCCGGCTCTCAGCCACGCTCATTCTGCGGGTAGTCATTGGGGACGTTCCTGAATGATTAGTCGTTTTAAGAGCGTCCCCAACGACTAAGGAGTGTCCCCAGGTGCCGGCACAGACGATATGAGCAGGACATAAAAACATTGAGAGCCCCTGCTGCATGAAAGACCG
>CAJLOU010000205.1 GCA_905208345.1 uncultured Collinsella sp. | reverse complement strand
CATGGTCGTGGGCATCATCGGCGCGTTCTTCGGTGTGCTGGCGTAAGGGCCCGGCCTATTATCTGCCCCCAAGGGAAACGGCGACCCATTGCGGTCGCCGTTTTTTATTACCGAAAGCTAGTTGGAGGTGCTTCGTGATTCGATCTGACAATCCACCCGATAATGGCGTGAGCGGGGCGATGTATCTATTTGGCACGGCGCTCTTGTGGAGTTTTATCGGCATCCTCGTTCGCGCCAATTCGCAGTCAGCTCTTTTGATCGGTGCCGTCACGGCAATATTTATGGCGCTCTTTATCCTGCTCGTCGGCAGGCCCGTCCTTCGCGTCAGCCGTCTTATTGTCCTTGTGGCCGTCTGCAACTTCGTGACGGGCACCACGTTTAACTTTGCCAACCAGCTCACGACGGTCGGCAACGCGATCGTCCTGCAGTACACCTCGATGATTTTCGTTATCGTGTATCAATCGCTCGCAGCTCGCACATTGCCCTCGCCTGCGAAGATTGCCTCCGTGGTGGTTGCTTTTACGGGTATGGGACTTTTCTTTTTAGGCGATTTGAGTGCCGAGGGCATGCTCGGCAACCTGCTTGCCGTCATTTCGGGCGCCACCTTTGGGCTGTGTTTCTTTTTGAACTCTCGCCCCGATGCGTCGCCCATGGTGTCCTCGCTCATCTCCTGCGGTATCTCGATGCTGCCGATCGTCTATTTTGCTGGCGCCCTAGACTCCGTGAGACCATTTGAGTGGGGGCTCATGCTGGTGCATGGCCTTTTTTGCAGTGGCCTTGCGAGCGTGCTATATGCCAAGGGGATTGCGCGCACTAACGCGTTTGCGGCCAACTTGGTTTGCATGAGCGAGGTCGTGCTCGCTCCCTGCTGGTCGGCGCTCCTCTTTGGCGAGGTCTTTCGCTGGAACGAGTTTTTGGGCGCGGCGATTATCGTTTTGGTGATTGTAGGCAACTTGGCATACGATGCCTTTGGCGATGGCTTTCTGGTGGCGCTTGTCCGCCATCGAAACAAAGAGCGCGCCTGATGGGATACGTCTGCCGTTTACGGTAAAAAACACCCCGCTGAGCGAGTGGTATTAAATAGTGAGGACCTGCATACCTATAATTGGTATCAAATCATTTGTGCCTGGCATGGGTGTTAGCAGCACACCAGGTACGCTTCGAGCCGTGGAATCGAACTCCCGGAATTGATATCAACAACGCGCGCGACGGGAGTGACGACGGTTCGAGATTCCTTATTGGGAGGAATTATGCTTGTCCAAGCAATCCTCGTCGGCTTAGTCGGAGCGTTTGGATGTCTCGACTACCAGCTCGGCACCCTCTACGCGTTCCGCCCCATCGTCCTGTGCCCGCTCGTGGGCCTGGTGCTGGGGGACCTGCAGACCGGCCTTGCCGTTGGCGCCAGCCTGGAGTTGCTGTTCATGGGCTCGATCTCCATCGGCGCCTACGTACCGCCTAACGAAACCGTCGGCGGCGTGCTCGCCTGCGCGTTTGCCATTCAGCTCGGTCAGGGTACCGAGACGGCCATCGCGCTCGCCATGCCTATCGCCGTCCTTTCGCTGACGATCGGCAACATTACGGATGCTGGATTCTCGATCATTGTTGACATTGCTGACAAGTGCGCTGCCAAGGGCAACCTCAAGGGTATCTACGCGGCACATTGGAGCATGGGCCTCTTTGGCTGCCTTGAGTACTTCCTGCTGTGCGGCGGCGCATTCTACCTGGGCTCCGATGCCATCCAGGGCCTGCTCGACTTCATCCCGACCTTTGTGATCGACGGTTGCGGCGTTGCCGCCAACATCCTGCCTGCCATGGGCTTCGCCATGCTCGGCCGCCTGG
>CAJLOU010000204.1 GCA_905208345.1 uncultured Collinsella sp. | reverse complement strand
ACGGCCACTGACGACGAAGTGCGTGCGGCCCTCTCCGCAGCTCAGTGCGACGACATTGTGGCCAAGCTCCCGCAGGGCATCAATACCATGCTCGGTGCCGGCGGAGCATATCTTTCGGGCGGCGAGGTCCAGCGCGTGGCGCTCGCCCGCGCGATCCTTAAAGACGCGCCTATCGTGGTGCTCGATGAGGCCACGGCGTTTGCCGACCCCGAGAACGAGGCGCTCATCCAGCGCGCCTTTAGCAAGCTGGCGGCGGGTCGCACGGTCATTATGATTGCTCATCGACTCTCGACTGTAGTGGGCGCAGATCAAATCGTGGTGCTCAACCAGGGCAGGGTGCAGGAGTCGGGTACCCATGCCGAGTTGCTGTCCCAAAACGGCTTGTATGCCAAGATGTGGGCCGAATACGAACAGGCCGCGAGCTGGAAAATCACTGCAGCGACCGCGGATGCCGCCGTCACGAAGGGAGGCGAGGCCTAAATGTTCGCCTCATTCCAAAAGAAATATTTCCTATCCGATAAAGGCGTCGCCGGCGTAAAACGCGGCATTTTCTGGACCACGCTCACCAATCTTATTACCATGGCCGGCATGGGCTTTTTATTCCTGGTTATGGCCGGCTTTGTCGAGCATCTCACCAGCGGGGCTGACCTGCCGGATGCCCTGCCGATCGTGGGCGGCCTCCTGGTCTTTTTCGTGTTGCTCTTTGCCTCTAACTGGCAGCAGTATTACTACACCTACTGCATCTTTTACGAGGAGTGCGGCAAGCAGCGTATGGAGATCGCCGAACGCTTGCGCAAACTGCCGCTGTCGTTTTTCGGTCGTCGTGATCTGGCCGATTTAACCGAGACCATCATGGGTGACGTCCAGGCCATGGAGCACGCCTACAGCCACGTGCTGGGGGAGCTTTGGGGTGCCATCATCGCAAGCGCCATTGTGTTCGTGGCGTCGCTGTTCTTTTGCTGGCAGCTGGCGATCGCGGCGTTTTGGAGCGTTCCCGTGGCCTTTGCCGTGCTGTATCTAACACGCGGCCCCATGGTCCCGGTGTTCGACCGTGTTCGCGCCGAGAAGGTCAAAGTCACTGAGGCGATCCAGGAGACGCTCGATTGTGTGCGCGAGATCCGCGCCACCAACCAGGAGGCCTATTATCTTGAGGGACTCGGCGCCGTGATTGATGCCGAGGAGCGCGAGACCACTAAGGGAGAACTCGTTAACGGGCTTTTGGTCAACTCCGCCTTTGTCATTTTGCGTCTGGGCATTGCCACCACGCTGGTCACGGGCGCCGCGGTGGTCGCCTCCGGGCAGGTCGACTTTTTGGTGATGTTTGCCTTCCTGCTTATGGTGAGCCGTATCTATGCGCCCTTTGACCAGGCGTTAATGTTAATGTCCGAGCTGTTTGCCGCCGAGTCGTCGGCCAGGCGCATGCGTTCCATCATGGAAGAGCCTGTGGCGCGGGGCAGCGAGAAATTTGAGCCCGTGGGCCACGATGTGGTGTTCGATCACGTGGCGTTTGGCTATGGTGCGGGCGAGGACGGCCGCGCTGGCGAGAAAGTTCTTACCGATGTGAGCTTTACCGCCAAGGAAGGCGAGGTCACGGCACTGGTCGGTCCTTCGGGTTCCGGTAAGTCTACGGTGAGCCGCCTGGCCGCGCGCTTTTGGGATGCCACCGAAGGCACGGTTACCGTGGGTGGCGTGGATGTCGCGAGCGTGGATCCCGAGGTGCTGCTGCGCGACTACGCCATTGTGTTCCAGGACGTGCTGCTCTTTGACGACACGGTGATGGGAAACATCCGCCTCGGGCGTCGTGACGCCACCGATGAGGAAGTGCTTGCGGCCGCGCGTGCCGCCAACTGCGACGAGTT
>CAJLOU010000203.1 GCA_905208345.1 uncultured Collinsella sp. | reverse complement strand
CGAGACTTCGGTATGCGGTATCAAGCAATCGTTATTCGGGTCTTTGGGAATCCGCGTGATTAAATGCACGGCAATGGGTACATAGCCAGTACAGTAAGTCCCCGAGGCAGATTGGAGCCACGTATGGATATCAAGGTTTCTGGACGCAAGACGACGGTAACCGATGCTCTGCGTGCGCATGTGGATGAGAAGATCGGCGAGGCGCTCAAGGTTTTCGATATCGAGCCCATGACGGTCGACGTTGTACTTCGCTATGAGAAGAACCCCTCGAACCCCAACCCGGCAATCGTCGAGGTCACGGTTCGTGCCCGCGGCTCTGTGATTCGCGTTGCCGAGCACGGCGCAGATATGTACGCCGCCATCGACCTCTCCGCCGATAAGGTCACCCGCCAGCTGCGCAAGTTCAAGACCAAGGTCGTAGACAACCGCCAGGGCGGTGCCAGTGCAGCGGATGTCGCACCGGTCGAGCGCGTCGAGGATCTGGCCGACCTGCTGCTGCCCGAGGAGGAGGACGACCTGCTCGTCCGCGAGAAGGTCATCGATGTCACCCCGATGACTGAGGAGCAGGCGCTGGTGCAGACCGATCTGCTCGGCCACGACTTCTACGTGTTCGAGAACGCGACGACTGGCCTCATCAATGTGGTGTATCACCGTAAGAATGGTGGATATGGCATCATCAAGCCCCGCATCGAAACGCTTGACGAGTAAAATACGTTAACTTGCATGAGTTAACGGCCGGCGGTCATCCCATGCGGATGGCCGCCTTTTTTACGTAAGGAGTCGCTTTGATGGACAAGGCTGCATCTACCGGCCATTCTGACCGCTGCCGCATCGTCGTCGATACCTGCTGCGACTTTAGCCCCGAGGTCGCCGCGAACCTCGATGTCGATATCTTGGGCTTCCCCTTTATCATCGATGGCGAGGAGCGCACGGACGATATCTGGTCGAGCATGAGCCCTAAGGAGTTCTACGACCGTATGCGCGCCGGCGCTCGCGTGTCTACCTCCGCTGTGTCGCTCGGTCGCTATATCGAGTTCTTTACCGAGTGCGCCAAAGAGGGCACGCCCACGGTCTACCTGTGCTTTACCTCGGCGCTGTCGTCGAGCTACAACTCCGCGTGCCAGGCGGCGGACGCCGTGCGCGCCGAGTATCCCAACTTTGAGCTCTACGTGGTCGACAACGCTCTGCCCTGCGCGACCGGCGCGCTCCTGGCGCTCGAGGCCGTGCGCCAGCGTTCGGCGGGACTGACCGCCAAGCAGCTGGTCGACTGGGCAAACGAGGCTAAGACCTATGTCCACGGCTACTTTACGCTCGAGAGCTTTGACGCGCTGGCTGCCGGCGGCCGCATTCCGCCCGCGGCGGCGCAGCTCACGGCAAAGCTCGATGTCAAGCCCGAGCTCTCCTACGACCTTGCCGGCTCGCTGTCGCTGATCGGCGTTAACCGCGGCCGCAAGAAGGCGCTCAAGTCCATCCTCAAGTCGTTCCGCGAGAACTACGTGCCCGACCGCACCATGCCCATCGCCATCATGACGGCCGATGCCGAAAAGGACGGCGACTGGCTCGAGGCCGCCATCCGCAAGGAGGAGGGCTGCGCCGACGTCACGATCATTCGCAGCTCCGTGGGTCCCACCATTGGCTCGCACGTGGGCCCCGGCATGGTGGCCTGCGCGTTTTGGGGCAAGAACCGTGCCGAGAAAGCCTCGCTTTCCGACCGCATCGCGCGCCGTGTGCGTGGCGAGTAGACAGGCGTTACAACCGCGGGCGCCCCGCAGCTCAAGCGTTGGCACCGAGTATTCAACCTGGTAACAACACCCAACCCAAAAGGAAAGGTTTCATGGCAAACAAGCTCTCCGTCGCATTTATCGGCACCGGAAT
>CAJLOU010000202.1 GCA_905208345.1 uncultured Collinsella sp. | reverse complement strand
ACGATAAGCGCCGGCTCCAGAACGACTTCTTCGGCACGTCTACCGCCCCTACCGGCAAGGCGCTTGGACATGCAGCCAAAAGCATGCTCCGCGAGGATACCAGGATCCTGCTCAATCGCGGTCAGCGCCGGCTCAAAGAGAACGTCGGCGGCCGAGTTGTCGTAACTCACCACCGAAATGTCGCCCGGAATGCTCTTCCCCATCTCGTGTAAGCGCTTGAGCAGACCAAGGGCAATGTTGTCCGAGCTTGCAAATACGGCGGTGGCGTCGGTCGCGAGCACCGCCTCCGAGGCCTCGTAGGCACTCGGAATGTAGTACTCGCTCTCAAACTCCAAACGTGCGTCGATAGGCAGGCCAACCTCGCGCAGCGCGCGCTCATAGCCGGCAAGTCGCTTACGCCCCGTATTGGAACGGCGCGCGTTAACCAAGCAGGCAATGCGACGGTGGCCCTGCTCGATCAGATAGCGAGTGGCCATGTAGCCACCCATCTCGTGGTCGAACATCACCTTGTCGCACTCGAGCCCCTCAATGGCACGGTCGACCATTACGGCCGGGATGGGCAGGTGGCTGACTTCTTCGCGCAGGGCGCGGTCGTCGGAGAACTCGTCGCCCACGACCAGGAAGACGCCATCAACGCCGCGCGTCACCAGCTGGCGCAGCAGCTCCAGATCGTCATCGGCGCTTCCACCCGAGCTGGTAATGAAGAGTGCATAGCCATCCTCGCGGCAGCGCTTTTCCAGGCTACCGGCGAGCGAGGCAAAAAAGCGGCTCTCGATGTTAGGGACGATAAGGCCCAGCGTGCGCGACTCGCGCATGACCAAACTACGCGCAATCTGGTTAGGAACATAGTGGTTGCGCGCCGCGACCTCCTTGATGAGTTTGCGGTTTTCTTCCGAGATGCGACAGGGCCGATTATTGAGCACAAGCGAGACCGACGAGGGGGAAAGCCCCACCTCCTGGGCGATCTGCTTGAGGGTGACTTTGTTGGCCATCTCGCTCCTTCCGGGTTTACGCGCAATCTCTTGAAAGTATAGCGACTACCCCTCTACCTCGGTGATAAACACTTTACCAATCCGGTAGACGGCTGTTTTATCGCCGTCAGCGCACCAAATCCGTCCGGGTGGGGTATATTGCAATCGATTGATGACGACGACCACCAAAAGGCGGATATTCATATGCACGAGAACGACTTTTTTAACGAGGACCTGCTGTGCGCGCTCGCTGGCGTTGCCGGCGAGGACAACGTGTTGATGAGCGAGCCCATGCGCGAGCACACCACGTTTAAGATCGGCGGTCCGGCCGACGTCTTTGTCACGCCCGATACCGAGCAGGGCCTCGTCGCCACGCTCGATACCTGCTATCGCTGCGACCTGCCGCTTACCATCGTGGGCAACGGCTCCGACCTGCTTGTCGGCGACAAGGGCATCCGCGGCGTCGTCGTGGCGCTGGGCGAAGGCCTCTCCGACATTACGGTCGACGGCACGCACGTCACGGCGGCAGCCGGCGCCTTGCTTTCCGATGTCGCCGCGGCGGCAGCCGAGGCCGGCCTCACCGGCATGGAGCCCATCTCGGGCATCCCCGGATCGGTCGGCGGCGCCTGTTACATGAACGCCGGTGCCTACGGTGCCTGCATGGCCGATGTGCTAGAGTCCGTGCGCGTCTACAAACCCGCTCGCCAGCTCGACGACGGCACCCGCGGCAGCGGCAACATCATCGAATTCGATGCCGACGAACTCAACCTGGGCTATCGCAAGAGCCGCATCGCCGACGACGGCTTTATCGTGCTTTCGGCCACTTTCAATCTCGCCCCGGGCAACGCCGCGATGATCAAGGCCGACATGGACGACTACCGCCAGCGCCGCGAGGACAAGCAGCCGCTCGACATGCCGAGTGCCGGCTCCACCTTCAAGCGCCCCGAGGGCCACTTTGCCGGCAAGCTCATCATGGATGCCGG
>CAJLOU010000201.1 GCA_905208345.1 uncultured Collinsella sp. | reverse complement strand
CCGGCGTGCACTCCAACGGCTACTCGCTCGTGCGCAAGGTCATCGGCGTCGACGGTATTAAGCCGGGCACGCCCGAGGCCGCCGCTAAGGCCGAGGAGCTGAGCCGTCCGCTCGAGGAACTCGGCGGCGTATCGCTGGCAGACGCCCTGTTGGCCCCCACGCGCATCTATGTCAAGCCGATTCTGGAGCTGCTGCGCGGTGGCGCCAACGTGCACGCTATCGCCCACATCACTGGCGGCGGTATTACCGAGAACCTCAACCGCGCGCTCGCCGACGACGTCGACGCCGTGGTCACCCGTAACGGCGCCGAGATGGGTTGGGACGTTCCGCCCGTCATCACCTACGTCTCGCGCCAGGCCGAGCTCGCGCCCAATGAGGCATGCAAGACCTTCAACATGGGCGTCGGCCTGTGCCTGATCGTCGCCCCCGAGGACGAGGCTGCCGTGACCGAGGCTCTGGTCGCGCTGGGCGAGAAGCCGTTCCGCGTGGGCGAGTGCGTCGAGGGTTCCGGTAAGGTCGTGTACTCCGATGAGCGCTAACGAGCAGATGGCTGCCGCCGAGGGCCTGGGCTTTGTGCCCTACACCCGTCCGACCGGTACCGATACGGCCGAGCCGCTCAAGATCGGCGTGCTCATCAGCGGTTCGGGTACCAACCTGCAGGCGCTGATCGACCTGATCGCCGCCGGCAAGCTCAACGCCTCGATTGAGCTTGTGGTGTCGAGCCGTCCTTCGGCCAAGGGCCTGCAGCGTGCCGAGCGTGCGGGCATCCAGACGCTCACGCTGTCCAAGGATGTCTATGCTGACCCCATCGCAGCTGACGAGATTATCGCGCATGAGCTGCTCGAACGCGGTTGCGAGTACGTGGTGATGGCCGGCTATATGCGCATGGTGCACACGCCGCTGCTAGCAGCGTTTTCCAATCGCGTGGTCAACCTACATCCGGCGCTGCTGCCGAGCTTTACCGGCGCCCATGCGATCGACGATGCGTTTGCTCGCGGCGTCAAGGTGACCGGCGTGACCGTGCACTTTGCCAACGAGATCTACGACAACGGCCCCATCATCGCCCAGCGTGCGCTGGCTGTTGAGGAGAGCTGGGACGTCGACACGCTCGAGGAGCACATCCATGCGATCGAGCATGTGCTGTATCCCGAGGTCGTGCAGATGCTCGCCGACGGTCGCGTTCACGTGCTGGAGAGCGGCAAGGTCGCAATTGATGCGCCTCGCGGCTAGTGGCACACAGTACAATTTAGCCGAGTAGTCAGGGTGGTCATTGGCGCCAAGGCGCAAGTGGCCATCCTTTGTTTTAGGTAGTCACCTGCGACGCTCTTCAATGACTAGTCGTTAAAGAACGTCGCAGGTGACAAGGTGAGAGAGGTGGGCCCATGGCGGATAACGAAGCATTGTTTACGCCTGAGCTGGTGTTTTTTGATTGGGAGTGCGCGACGCCGGGCGAGGTGTTTGCGCGGCTCGAGGGCGAGCTTGCCCCGCGCGGCTACATTGCCGAGGGTTGGCTCAACGCCGTCCGCACGCGCGAGGACGCCTATCCCACGGGTCTCGCCATGCCGGCGGCAAACATCGCCATTCCGCATACCGATCCGGGATTTGTGGCCAAGCCCTATATTGCGGTGGTAAAGCCCGCCGCACCTGTGACGTTCAACGCGATGGCGGGCATGGGTGCCCCGGTGCCGGCGCAGATCGTCATCAACCTGGGCATTGCCGAGCCGGGCGGCCAGGTCGAGGCACTTCAGGCGCTCATGAATATCTTTATGGACACCGACGCTGCAGCCGATGTGCTCGGCCAGACCACGTGCCAAGGCATGGTCGACGCCATCCGCCGCCACTTTTAGGGCCGGCACTTGGGGACTGTCCCTAACTGCCGGCAGAAAAGGAACGTCCCTAACTGCCGGCTGCCAGATCTGTCCCCTTTGCACCAAAATGGTGCAGATTAACCTGTCCCCCACGCACCAGGTGTGCCGCGGGGGCTGCGTTGTGACACAATGGCGTTTGTTCGATTCG
>CAJLOU010000200.1 GCA_905208345.1 uncultured Collinsella sp. | reverse complement strand
CCCCGTGACCCATCTCGACGACCTTGGTCAGCGATCCAAACACGCCCTCGTCAGCCACGAGCTGTGCCTCGGCACGCTGCAACTGCACGGCAACGGCGGCAGGAGCGGTGCCGCCCTCGGTCGTGCGCGCGGCGACAATCGACGGGATATCGAGCGCCTCGGTAATGTCGCGCTCAAAGAGCGGGCTTGCCTCCTGGAACACCTCAAACGGCAGGTCCTCAAGATTGCAGCCGCGCTTCTCGCACATCAGGACCAGATGGCCCACCACGGCATGTGCCTCGCGGAACGGCAGGCCACGCTTGGCCAGGTAATCGGCAACATCGGTGGCGGCAAGGTGCCCCACGCCGCACTCGCGCGCCATGGCATCCTCGTTGACGGTCCAAGTCGAAATCATTCCGGCCATAACGGACAGGCACTGCATGAGCGTATGGGCGGTATCGAGCGCGCCCTCCTTGTCCTCCTGCAAGTCCTTGTTATAAGCAAGCGGCAGGCCCTTCATGGTTACCAGCAGCTGCACCAGGTTGCCGTACACGCGACCGCTCTTGCCGCGGATAAGCTCGGCAAAGTCGGGGTTCTTCTTCTGCGGCATGATGGACGAGCCAGTGGAGTACGAGTCGGAAAGCGTGATAAAGCCAAATTCGGAGCTCGACCACAGTACGATCTCCTCGGAAAGACGCGACAGGTGCATCGCCATGACGGATCCGGCGTAATGCAGATCGAGCAGAAAATCACGGTCGGAAACGGCATCGAGCGAGTTGGGGATCACGCCCGCAAAGCCAAGTTCGGCAGCCGTCATCTGGCGATCGAGCGGATAGCTCGTACCGGCAAGCGCGGCAGCACCCAGCGGGCAGTTGTCGGCGGCATCAAAGGCGGCCTTCAGGCGCGTAAAGTCGCGCGCGAACATCCAGGAATACGCCAGCAGATGATGCGACAGCAGCACGGGCTGAGCGTGCTGCATGTGCGTGTAGCCCGGCAAAATCACCTTGTCGTACTTCTTAGCCGCATCCGCCAGCACATGGCGCAGCTCTAGATTGGCCTCCATGAGCTCCTTGGCCAGCGCCTTGACGCCCAGTCGCGTATCGGTCGCCACCTGGTCGTTGCGCGAACGCCCAGTATGCAAGCGCTTGCCAGCCTCGCCGATGCGACGCGTCAGCTCGCTCTCGATGGACATATGAATGTCCTCATCGTTGATGTCGAAGGTAAAGTTGCCGGCATCGATATCCTGTTCGATTCCGGTCAGGCCCTTGGCAATCGCCTGCTCGTCCTCGGCACTGATGATGCCCTGGGCCGCCAGCATTTTGGCATGCGCCTTAGAGCCGGCGATATCCTGCTTATAGAGATGTTTGTCGACCGGCAGCGACGCGCCAAACTCCTGCGTGACCTCGGCCACGCCCGCCTCAAAACGACCGCCCCAAAGAGCCATGGAACCGTCTCCTTTCTCCAAATACCAAAACAAGCGTCCAAAGCAATGTGCCCTGTCGCTAAAGCGATTTATCAACCGCTAGTTTTACACACTCCCTGCCGCGCGCGGGGCCATGTGGCTAATTTGCAAAGAAGTGACGCACCATGCACTTGGCGCCCAACGTCTCCCTCCGGATGTTGCCCTGCGAACCATCGATCCAGGCCTTCAGGCTCATAGGAACGTCCTCGACCCTTACAGCATCGAACTCGGGCGCGAGGGCAAGCAAAGCATGCGCGATAGCATTGAACATAATGGATACTCCTCATATATATAGGCGCAGAGCCGCCAAATTGATAGAAGGAGCCCCGCCGGACAACCCCGGCGGGGCTCGGACTCAGCCGCAGACGCGGCATCATATATGCGGGCGGAACGTAGGGGCCACCGATGTTAAGAAGTGTCAGCAAGCATAACGAAAGGTAGGGACCCCGTGCGCCCGTTATGTATCACGCGGATGGGCCGCGCGGATACCAAGGGAAGGAGGCGCTAGGCCTGGGCAGCAGCAGAGCTGGGGCCCTGGACCTTTGCCCACGTCTTGAGCGACAGCGTATCGATCTCGATAAA
>CAJLOU010000199.1 GCA_905208345.1 uncultured Collinsella sp. | reverse complement strand
AGTTCGCGATCCCCGGCCTTGACGACGAGTTCCGCGTCATCGTGTCTCCGTGGATTCTGACGGTGCTCGTTACCGACCGCCTGGCTCGCTACTACGAGACGGTCACCAAGCACAACCTCAAGTATCGTCGCTACTATCACCAGTTCGACTACTAAAGAAAACGGGTGCGGGAACGTGCCGGGCTATTGAGAGGAACACAGAATGAGACAGTACATCATCGCCAGCCATGCGCACTTCGCTACCGGCATCAAGGAGAGCGTCGAGCTGCTCTCGGGCGCTCGCGACAACGTCCACGATCTTTCGATGTTCGTCGATGGCCGCATGGACGTGGCCGAGGAGGCCCAAAAACTGCTGGCAGGCATGTCTGCTGACGATGATGTCGTTGTCTGCACCGACCTCTTTGGCGGCAGCGTCAACAACGAGTTTACCAAGATCGTCCAGACGCGTCCCCGCACGTACCTCGTTACCAACATGAACCTTCCTCTCCTCATCCAGTTGCTGTTCTCTGACGAGTCGGCGCCGGTTGAGGAGACGATTCGCGCCATCGTCGCTGCGGACGATACGCGCGTGAAGTTTGTCAACGATCTTTTGGTCGATGACGACGAGGAAGAAGAGTTCTAATCCGCAGCACCTACTGACACGCCGTAAGACGGCACAAGACCTTTGGGGGGTCACATTATGATTCAGCTACTTCGCGTTGACCATCGCCTGCTTCATGGCCAGGTCGCAGTTTCCTGGGTTCAGGGCCTTGGCTCCAACTGCATCTTCTGCGTGGGCGATAAGGTCGCTAACGACCCGGTGTGGAAGACGACGCTCAAGATGGGCAAGCCTGCCGGCTGCAAGCTCGTCATCAAAGATATGGAGCATGCAATCGAAGCTATCAGCTCGGGCGTGACCGACAAGTACAAGATGATCATCTGTGTCGCCACTATTGCTGAGGCAAAGCAGCTTGTTGAGGGCTGCCCGCAGATCAAGTCGGTCAACCTGGGCAACACCAAGCCCAAGGACGAGAAGCGTCCCGATGCGCGTCAGGTCTCTCGTCAGATCTTCCTGACCGCGGCCGAGGAAGCCGATGTGCGCGAGATGCTGGATCGTGGCGTTGAGGTCGAGATTCGACCCCTGGCCGATGACCCCAAGGTTGACTGCGCCAGCGTGCTCTAGGCGTTCAATTTCGAAGAGTCTGAGCTCTTCGTAGTGTCCTATTAGGAAAGGGGGATATATGCTTACCCAAGCAATCCTCATCGGACTTATCGCCGCATTTGGTAAGTTCGACTGCCAGCTCGGTACGCTCTATGCGTTCCGCCCCATCGTCCTGTGCCCGCTCGTGGGCCTGGTGCTGGGGGACCTGCAGTCCGGCCTCGCGATCGGCGCCAGCCTGGAGCTGCTGTTCATGGGCTCGATCTCCATCGGCGCCTACGTGCCGCCTGATGAGACGATCGGCGGCGTGCTCGCCTGCGCCTTCGCTATCCAGCTGGGCCAGAGCACCGAGGCAGCCATCGCGCTTGCCATGCCCATCGCCACGCTGTGCCTTGCCATCAAGAACATCCTCAACGCCGCCCTGCCGATCCTAGTTGACCGCGCTGATGTCTTCTCCGGCCAGGGCAACCTTAAGGGTGTCTATGCGATGCACTTCCTGATCGGTTTGACCGGTATCATGATGGCGTTCCTGCTGTGCTCGCTGTCGTTCTATCTGGGTGCTGACGCCATCCAGGGCATGCTCGACTTCATCCCGCCCTTTGTCCTTGCTGGCTTTGGCGTTGCCGCCAACATCCTGCCTGCCATGGGCTTCGCCATGCTCGGCCGCCTGGTGCTCACCAAGCAGCTCGTGCCCTTCTACTTCCTGGGCTTCCTGCTGTGCTCCTACGCCAACGTGCCCGTCCTGGGCGTCGCCCTGATCGCCATCATCATCGGCATCGACAAGTTCGACCTGCTCGGCCTGGGCGGAGCCCAGCCCCAGCTCTCCGCGGAAGGGGATGAGGACGATGACTTCTAGTCCCGAGAACAAGATCACGCGCTCCGACCTCGTCAAGAGCGCCGTCAACGTCGGCGCCCTGGGCATGGAGTTCTCCTGGACCTACTACAAGCAGATGAACATCGCCTTCTGCCTGATGGTCGCCA
>CAJLOU010000198.1 GCA_905208345.1 uncultured Collinsella sp. | reverse complement strand
GACAGGTCGGATTTGAGGACGGCCGAAGAGGCGTCAGCAGGTCAGTGGGTCATCGCCCCGGCGTTCAGCATCAGGGTAGCGCTGCGACGCGGAAATCGCGCGCCGTTGCCGCGCCCCGCAGTGCCCGCTTCCCCCAAGGACAATTATCAGTGCAGGTAGACGGCTTGCCGATTTTCGGAAAACCGGGGGATGGTCGACCCATACGGTTCAAACGTAGTAGATAGGCCCCTTTCGTGGCGCAACCCCAAAACAGTCTTTTGGGACGGGTGGTATCCTTGGTAGCTCTGTGCTGCAAACGCACCTTTACCGCAAGGAGTTTCATGGATCTTATCGCCCAGCTCGCCCGCGAGCTCAACCTTAAGGCCGCCAACATCGAGGCGGCCGTCAAGCTCATCGACGAGGGCAACACCATTCCCTTTATCTCGCGCTACCGCAAGGAAGCCACGGGCGGCATGGACGACGTCGCCCTGCGTGCGCTCGACGAGCGCCTGTCCTACCTGCGCAATCTTGAGCAGCGTAAAGAGGACGTCATTCTGCTCATCGACGCCCAGGGCAAACTCACGCCCGAACTCGAGCAGCAGATTCGCGAGGCCACGCAGCTCCAGCGTGTCGAGGACCTCTACAAGCCCTACCGCAAAAAGCGCATGACCCGCGCGCAAAAGGCCCGCGAGGCCGGCCTGGAGCCGCTCGCCAACATGGTCATCATGCAGGCCTCGGCCAAGGGCAGCGCACTCGACGCCGCCGCGGCATACATCAACGAGGAGGCCGGCTTCGACACGCCCGAGAAGGCGCTCGCCGGCGCCGCCGACATCGTGGCCGAAACGGTGGCCGAGGACCCCGAGAACGTCGCCGACCTGCGCGCCTTTACGCAAAACACCGCCGATATCGTCGTCGAGGCCACCGACCCCGCCGAAAAAACTCCCTACGAGCCGTACTACAGCTATGATGAGCCACTGCGCCGTATACCCAACCATCGCGTGCTGGCTATCGACCGCGGTGAGCGCGAGGGCAAGCTCCGCGTGCGCGTGAACGTCGACGGAGCCGCCGCCACGGCACGCCTCGGCAGCCGCTGGCCCCGCCGCCAGGGCGTGTTTGCTCCCATCTTCGATGCCGCCATCGCCGACGGTTACAAGCGCCTCATGGCCCCCTCGCTGGAGCGCGAGGCCCGCGCCAAGCTCACCGTCCGCGCCCAGACCGAGGCCATCAACGTCTTTGCCAAGAATCTCGAAGGCTTGCTCTCAGCACGCCCCGTGCGCGGCGCCCGCGTGCTCGCGCTCGACCCGGGCTACCGCACCGGCTGCAAGGTCGCCGTCATGGACGAGACCGGCAAGCTACTCGACCACGGCGTGGTCTACCCCACCAAGCCGCGCCATGACGTCGCCGGCACCAAACGCGAGCTCGCCCGCCTCGTCAAAAAGGACGGTGTCAACACCGTCGTCATCGGCAACGGCACCGCCAGCCGCGAGACCGAGGAAGTCGTCTCGGAGTTCATTGCCGAGCAGGCGCCTGGGCTGCGATACACCATTGTTAACGAGGCCGGCGCGTCGGTGTACTCCGCCTCCGAGCTCGCGAGCCAGGAGTATCCCGACCTGGACGTCACCGTGCGCGGCGCCATGAGCCTGGGCCGCCGCCTGCAGGACCCACTGGCAGAGCTCGTCAAGATTCCGCCCCAGTCCATCGGCGTGGGCCAGTACCAGCACGACCTTGACCAGGCCGAGCTCTCGCGCACCCTGGGCCACGTGGTGGAGGACGTCGTCAACCGCGTGGGTGTCGACGTGAACACCGCGAGCGCGAGCCTGCTGGGATACGTATCGGGCATTACGCCGAGCGTGGCCAAGAACATCGTGGCCTACCGCGAGGAAAACGGTGCCTTTACCGATCGCCGCCAGCTTAAGAAGGTCCCCAAACTGGGGCCCAAGGCATATCTCAACGCCGCGGGCTTCCTGCGCATCAGCGGTGGCAAGAACCCGCTCGACGCGACGAGCGTCCACCCCGAAAGCTACGAGGTGGCCACGTCCGTCCTGGAGCGCGCAGGCGTTAAAGCCAGCGAGCTCAGCCGTGGCGGCGTGCCCGACATTGAGCGCCGTCTGGGCAGCATCTCGGCGCTGGCAAGCGACCTGGACTGCGGCACCCTCACGCTCA
>CAJLOU010000197.1 GCA_905208345.1 uncultured Collinsella sp. | reverse complement strand
CAGAGCGGTCTTCTTCCAACACCGGTAGCACCATGCGCACCAGCTGGTTATCGCAAAACTGCGTTTGAACCGGACCTGTCGCCAAAAGCTCGGCGACGGCGCACTTAGCCTCCAACTCCTCAACAAGACGGGAAAAGCCTTCAAAAGCACCTGTACGGTCGACTTTTGCCTGCTCGCGCAATTCAACAACACGGGCCACGTATGGGTCGTCGTCCTCTTCCATGACCTCCAACTCGTCAGCCGTATCGGCAAGCAGCAAATCGCGCAGCGCCGGCGGAAGCGTGCGATGGTCATCACGCGGACGAGCATGAACCTCCGCAGGTTCAATCGTCTCCGGAGCAGTTGACTCATACGCCTCAAGTACACGCTTGCACGGCATATCGTCCATGTCCATGCTCTCAAGATCCTTGGCGACAGGCACGCAATCGGCCAGATAGGCCGCGCGCCCAAAGAAATACGTTGCGACAACGCGCTCGCCCTGCTCACTGTCGGGAGCAGCAATCTGCACATAGCAGCGCGTGATGCAGGTGCCCGCGGCAAAACACGCTGCCGCAAGCGTGAGTGCCACGCGCGCATCGTGTTCCGCGGCCCAGACCGCGCGCGTGTCCTCGTCCAGCTCGCGCCAGGCGTCATCTTGAGCGTCGTATTCACGTTGCGGCATGGCATCCACGACAGACTGCCCAAACCGAACGAGCATAATCCCCTCGGCAACGTTTGCCCGATAGGTATAGTCGAGCCGTGTGACAACGTTAAGTGCCTCGACGATACGCGCGAAGCGGGTACGCACATCCCACTCACCGCCCGGCTGGCAAGCCACCGTACCCGGTTTGCCCCACGGGTTATCGCTCGAGGCCGTATCGAGCAGTCGGGGAACATCGTTGGTCGTCCTGGCGATATGCCACGAATCAAAGAGCGCGCAGCCCTCAAGGCTCGGCGAGGATGCCGCAGGGACCAATCCGGCCCCGATGCGCTCAAGGATGCCGGAGAGGCGGTTGAGACGGCACTCGATGGCAAGCAGCATGTCAATCTCGTCCTGGTCCAGCAAGCTACGATCAAAATTGAGATAAAACAGCTTTGACCGGTCGATGCGCGCCAGGCTCATTTCGGACTTGGCGGCAATGGTGCGCAGACGGGGCAAGTCAATTTCGCTCATAAGGGTGGCGGCATAGCGCTCGATACCGCTCGGATTCTCGGCATGGTCAACGCGGTAAAGCAGCGTCTCGATAGCATCGGGGAGCGGTGACGTGTTAAAGCCCAAAAACACCTCGACCGGCTCGGGCAACTTTACGAGCTTGATCTTGTCGACAACGTTTTGCATGTCCGCATCGAGACCGTCGACGCCCGCCGTGTTCGCAATAGCGCTTTCGGAGTTGGCAAATATCACGTAGCGCAGGAACATCGACGCCATGAACTCGCCGTAAGGAAGGGAGCGGGCCGAATTCCATGTCTCGTGATCGGACTGCTCGCGCATGGGGCCTTCGGGAGAGCCGATGACTCGCGCCCGGGAGCGCATCGTCCCATCGGTACCCCTGACTGCAATCTCACCGATGTTGGAATCAGACTCGTCAAGAATCAGCTGCATGTCGGGATCGTCGGGCAGCGATACTTCGTTAACGGGACGGTCCACCTTATAGACCTCACCCGAAACGCTCACGTAGCCCAAAAGCGACACATGGCTTTTGCCGACGAATTCGACGACATAGCATGATTCATGCGGGTCCTCGCCAAAGAGTTTCCAGACCACGCCATATGAGCGTCCCGCAGGCTGCTCGGGCATCGCCGGAAAGCGCTTCTTGGGATCGAGAAACCTGAGCTTGTATGTCGGACGCTCTGCCACGAAATATCACCCTGATCGGTCGTCTAGAGAAGGAGCGGTCGCGGATAGGCCGCGATACCTACTCGGAATCTTACACGAGTCGATAAGAAATCGTCCGCTTCACGCCCGCGCCTCGACCGAGGTTCGAATCCATGCAGTGCTTACGTAAAAGAAAAGCCCCCGTTGCCGGGAGCTTTAATCTCAAATGGTGCGGCGTATAGGATTCCGCGCATCCGCTGCGCGGATCCGCACCGGCTTCGCCCGCCTGCCGGTGTGCTCGCCCGCTCGCTAAAAACGCTCCGCGTTTTCTTGGCGCTCGCGCCTCGACCGAGGTTCGAATCCA
>CAJLOU010000196.1 GCA_905208345.1 uncultured Collinsella sp. | reverse complement strand
TCCACGCTTGAGGTCGCCTCGTCCAGGATGAGAATCGCCGGGTTGTTGAGCAGCACGCGCGCAATGGTCAGCAACTGGCGCTGGCCCTGGCTGATGCTTTCGGCATCGTTGGCCACGCGCGTGTCGTAGCCCTGCGGCATGGTGCGCACAAAGAAGTCGACCTGCGCGGCACGAGCGGCGGCCACAATTTCGTCGCGCGTCGCCTCGGGGCAGCCGTAGGCGATATTCTCGGCAATCGTGCCGTCGAACAGCCAGGCGTCCTGCAGCACCATGCCAAACTGCTGCCGTAGCTCGCCGCGGTCCATGCGGCTCGTATCCACGCCGTCGAGCGTAATACGCCCGCCGTCAATCTCATAGAAGCGCATGAGCAGGTTGATGAGCGTCGTCTTGCCTGCGCCCGTGGTTCCCACCACGGCAATCTTCTGGCCCGGCTCGGCGGTAAACGACACGTCGCGCATAAGCGGCTTGTCGGGCGAATAACCAAAGCGCACATGCTCAAAGGAGACGCGGCCCTCCACGCGACCCGGCAGCTTGGCGGCCTTGTCCGGCAGCGGATCGGCCTCCATCTCGGGCTCATCGAGCAGGTCGAACACGCGCTCTGCACTCGCCAGCGCGCTCTGCAGCGAGTTGAAGGTAAACGACAGCTGCGTCATGGGTTCGGACGCCTCGTAGATAAACTGGAAGAACGCCTGGAACACGCCGACGGTCATGTGACCGGCAACCAGCATGCTGCAGCCCACCAGCGCGATCACAATCTGCGCCAAACGGCCGATAAAGCGCACCGCAGGGCCGACGGCATTGATCATAAAGTCGGCCTTGGTGCTCACACGAGCCAGTTCCTTCGAAGCCTCGTGCACCTCAGCGGAGCTCTGACGTTCGCGGTTAAACGCGCGGATCACCAGACGGCCCGAATAGCCTTCCTCGACCGCACTCGTAATCCTGGACACCCACTCCTGGCGCTCGCCCGTCACATCGTGTGTGCGGCGCGAGACGACCTTCGTCACCAGCAGCGACAGTGCCGTAAAGAACAGAAAGACGAGCGTAAGCTGCACGCTGAACACGAACATCACGCTCACAGCACCAACAACCGTGCCGATCGACACGAGCAGCTGCAGCAATCCGCGCTGCATGCTCTCGGACATCTTGTCCAGGTCGTTGGTCGCGCGGCTGACGACCTCGCCGGGACGATGCGCGTCAAAATAGGCGAGCGGCAGACGGTTGAGCTTTTGTGCGATGCGGTTGCGTAGGCACAGGTTGAGGCGTTCGGCAACGCTCGACATCAAAAAGCTCTGGAGCGCGTAGAACGAGGCAGCGGCCGTCCAGATCATAAAGTAGATGAAGATGGTCCTGCCGCAGTTCTCCCAGGTGATGTTGAAGGTGGTGTCGTTGGCAAACGCCACCTGAATGTGGCTCCACAGCTCATCGATCACGCGGGCGCTATATGCCGGCGCAGCAGTGTTAAAGATGGCATAGAACACAATGCTCGCGAACACGATATAGAAGCGCCAATGGTCGCCGGCAGCCTCGCTCCACAGGCGGCGCACCGTCGCCCAGGTATCTCGAGGCGTCTCGTCCTCGTCTTCATCGTCCACGTCGCGCATACGCTCTGCCTCGGCGCGGGCGCGCTCGTCCTCGGCACGTTCGTTTTCCTCGTAGAGCGCTTGGCGGCGAGCCTCGCGCTCGGCTGCAGCCTTGGCGGCGTCATCCAGCTCGGGTGCCACGGCAGCCGTTTCCTCGACCAGTACCGCGGCAGCGGCGTCATCAACGCCGCCCTGCTTCTTGAGCTCCTCGGTCATGCTACTCACCTCCCTTCATCTGCGATTCCGCGATGGCGCGGTACACCTCGCAGGTTTCCATAAGCTCGCCATGCGTGCCCAAGCCCACAACCTCGCCATCCTTGAGCACGACGATCTGGTCGGCGTGCAAGATCGTCGAGATGCGCTGCGCGATGATGAGCACCGCAGCGTCACGCGTCTCGTCTTGCAACGCATGACGCAGGGCGGCATCGGTCTTAAAGTCCAGGGCCGAAAAACTGTCATCGAAGATATATAGATCGGCATGCTTCATGAGCGCGCGAGCAATGGCCAGGCGCTGGCGCTGGCCGCCTGAAAAGTTCGTGCCGCCCTGCGCCACCGGGGTATCGAGCCCCTGCGGCTGATCGAG
>CAJLOU010000195.1 GCA_905208345.1 uncultured Collinsella sp. | reverse complement strand
GTGGAACCCTTGCGGGCCTGCGAGCGTAAGCGCTCGATCGTCTCGTCCTCAGACGCACCCTCGAGCATCGCCCGAATCTGAACGACGGCATCGCGCAGGCGCGCCGCCTCCTCAAAGTCCATAGCGGCAGAAGCGTTACGCATATCCTCTTCCATGGTTTCGACGATCCGCACAAGCTCGTCATGCGGCAGTTCTTCCAACTGCTCCGCAAGTGTCTGCTCGGGCGCCACCGTTTCCGGCACACCGCCCTCGCCCGACTCATCGGGCGTATAGAATGCGCCATGGCCAAGAGAGTCGCCCTTCGAGCGTCCCTTGGAGCCCACAGTTTTTTCGGCCTCGGCAATAAAACTTGAGATGTCGTTGATGGCCTTGCGCACTGTCTTGGGCACAATGCCATGTTCTTCGTTATATGCCATCTGAATCTCGCGACGGCGCTGCGTCTCCTCGATGGCCTCTTTCATCGAATCGGTCACAACGTCTGCATACATGATGACTTCACCATCGGCGTTACGGGCCGCACGGCCAATCGTCTGAATCAGCGAACGGCGGTTGCGCAAGAAGCCTTCCTTATCGGCATCGAGAATTGCCACCAGTGAGACCTCGGGGAGATCCAAGCCCTCGCGAAGCAGGTTGATGCCAACGAGAACATCGATCTTGCCCTCGCGCAGCGTTCGCAGGATCTCGACACGGTCCATTGTCGCCGTATCAGAGTGCATGTAATTGACCTTAATGCCCGCATCAAGTAGATGGTCGGTCAGGTCCTCGGCCATGCGTTTGGTCAACGTGGTCACCAGCACGCGCTCCTTGCGGGCAACGCGCTCGCGAATCTCGTCCTCAAGATCGTCAATCTGGCCGCGAACTGGACGCACGTCAATCTTGGGGTCGAGCAGGCCAGTCGGACGAATAATCTGCTCCACATCGTTTTGGCTCACCCGCAGCTCGTAGTCGCCCGGCGTGGCCGAAACATAGATAAACTGGGGTATCCTTGCCTCAAACTCATCGAAACGAAGCGGGCGGTTATCGAGCGCCGAGGGCAGGCGAAAACCGTGTTCCACCAGCGTCACCTTACGCGAGCGGTCACCTTCGTGCATGCCGCGAATCTGCGGCACCGTCACATGGCTCTCATCGATGATGCAGAGCATATCCTTGGGAAAGTAATCGATTAGGGTAAACGGCGGCTCACCCGGCTTGCGACCGTCCAGATGACGCGAGTAGTTCTCGATGCCGTTGCAAAAGCCCATCGTCTCGAGCATCTCAAGATCATAATCGGTGCGCTGCTGCAGACGCTGCGCCTCGAGCAACTTGTCGGTCGCCTTGAGCTCCGCCACGCGCTTCTCGCACTCTTCGCTGATCGATTTCAGAGCCGCCTTGACCTTCGGCTTCTCGGTCACGTAGTGCGATGCCGGCCATACGGGAATGGCCTCGTACTCACGAAGCATCTCACCGGTGACCTCATCGATCTCGGCAATCAGCTCGACCTCGTCGCCAAAGAACTCAAACCGCAACGGATGCTCGGCATAAGGCGGATACACGTCGACAACATCGCCGCGCACGCGGAACGTGCCGCGTGCCAGGTCATAGTCATTGCGATCATATTGAATGTCGATAAGTGCATGGATAAAGTCATCGCGCTCGAGCGGCACCTTCTTGTCGACGTTTGGAGCCAGACCCGCATAGTCCTCAGGAGAGCCAATGCCATAGATACACGAGACCGATGCGACAACGATCACATCACGTCGAGAGAGCAGTGACGCGGTCGCCTGATGGCGCAGCATCTCGACCTCTTCGTTAATCGAGGAGTCTTTCTCGATATATGTATCGCTTTGCGGCACATACGCCTCGGGCTGATAGTAGTCGTAGTACGAGACGAAGTAGACCACAGCGTTGTTGGGAAAGAACTCTTTGAGCTCGCTCGCAAGCTGAGCGGCGAGCGTTTTATTCGGAGCCATGACCAGCGTCGGCTTTCCCAGGGCCTCAATAGTCTTTGCCATCGTGAAGGTCTTGCCCGAACCAGTCACGCCCAGCAAAACCTGATAGCGGTCTCCGTCCCTCGCACCCTGCACAAGCGACTCAATGGCTTTAGGCTGAGAGCCTGCAGGGTCATAGGGAGACACGACCTTAAACGGCACGTCAGAGCCTTCAACGCCAAAGCGCTTAAGTTCACCACCAACGCGTTCTACTTCAAATTCCGCCATGGATACTCCTAACTC
>CAJLOU010000194.1 GCA_905208345.1 uncultured Collinsella sp. | reverse complement strand
CCGGTGCGTATTTGCGCGGCAAATACGCGGACGCCCCGTTGTCCGCTCCAACTATCTTACGCGGTTCTAACGAACCGCGTTTTTTGTTGACGCTGCGCGAGCCCCGGGCACCCCATCTTGCCCCTCAATCGTCGGTCGCGTACATAAAGTACGCTTCCCTCCTCTTTCGCGGCAACCTGGGGCACCCGGAGCCCGCTCGCTGTCGTGGCCGGGAAAGTGGGTCTTCCGTTCTTTTCACTAATCGGTCGATTCGTCCCAGGAGGCTTGAACCCGAGAGGGGGCGATCGTTTTGGGGCGTGGCTGTGGCGTTGTTTGTCGCGAATGTCCGCTTTGGGCGTATCATCGTGGGCATCTCGCATAACCTTGTTGCAAGGGAGATATGCCCCATGGCTACAGAAAAGTCTTCTTCGCGCTCATGGATGTCTGATGCCGCGATCTATCAGATCTACCCGCGCTCGTTTAAGGATTCGACTGGTTCGGGTCTGGGTGATATCGCGGGCATTACCCAGCAGATGGACTATCTTGAGCGGCTGGGTATCGAGGCCATCTGGCTGAGCCCGTTTTACCCATCGCCTCTTGTCGATGGTGGCTATGATGTGGCGGACTACTGCGATGTCGATCCACGTCTCGGCTCGCTTGACGACTTCGATGACATGATCGCTGCGGCTCACGCGCGCGGCATCAGGATTATCGTCGATATCGTGCCCAACCATTCATCCAACCAGCACCCCTGGTTCAAAGCCGCTCTTGCCGCCGGCCCCGGATCGTCCGAGCGCGCCCGTTATATCTTCCGCGATGGTCGCGGCGAGCATGGCGAGCTGCCTCCCACCAATTGGAATGCCAACTTTGGCGGCCCCGCATGGACGCGTGTTGCGGACGGTCAGTGGTATCTGCACATGTTTACGCCCGAGCAGCCGGACTTTGACTGGTCATGCCCCGAGGTTCATGCGCTCTTTTGCGACGTCCTGGCGTTTTGGAGCGATCGAGGCGTCGACGGCTTTCGCATTGATGTGGCGCAGGGTCTCGCCAAGGATCTCGACCGCGATGACCTCGACCGGTGGCATCTCGCCGAGGGCGATGACATGGTTGACGACGGCACCCATCCGCTGTGGGACCGCAATGAGGTCCACGAGATCTATCGCGAGTGGCGCCGCGTGTTCGACCGCTATAATCCGCCGCGCAGTGCCGTTGCCGAGGCGTGGGTGCTGCCCGAGCGCCAGTATCTCTACGCGCGTCCCAGCGAGCTTGGCCAGACATTCAACTCTGAGTTTGCCAAGGCCACTTGGACCTATGATGACATGCACACTGCAATCGAGAAGGGCTTGAAGGCAGCCGTCGAATCCGATTCCGCCTCGACCTGGGTACTCTCCAACCACGACGTGCCGCGCGTGGCGACACGCTATGCCCTGCCGCAAATCAAGGCGACGCGCTACCACCAGATTGCGCTCGACTGGCTCTTGCGCGACGGGTCGTCTTATGACGAGGACCGTGAACTCGGCGAGCGCCGCGCGCGGGCGGCCCTTTTGCTTGAGCTGGCGCTTCCGGGCTCGGCATACGTGTATCAGGGTGAGGAGCTCGGCCTTTTTGAGGTGGCTGATATCCCGTGGGCTGCACTCGAAGACCCTACTGCGACCAATACGCACGGACCGAAGCGTGAGAAGGGGCGCGACGGCTGTCGTGTGCCCCTGCCGTGGGTGGCGGCGGACGATCCCGCGCATGGCGGATCGTTTGGGTTTTCGCCGGCAGACGCCGATGCGGCGCCCCATCTGCCGCAGCCTGCATGGTTTTCCGATTATGCTGCCGATAGGGAAGAAGTGGACCCGACATCGATGCTTGCGCTCTATCGTGACGCCCTCTGGCTGCGGCGCAAGCTGCGCGGTTGCGCCAACGATCTTGCGTGGCTCGATCTTGACGGGCGCACCGGTCTTGCGGATGGTGCCGAGGGCGCCGAGGGCGGCGTCATCGCCTATCGCCGCGACAACGGCTGGGCGTGTGTGACGAACTTCGGTGCAGCACCCGTGGAGTTGCCGGCGGGCAGGGTCCTGCTCACCTCATCACCGCTTGCAGACGGCAGGCTCGCGCAGGACAGCTCTGCCTGGATCATGCTCGGTGAGATGTAGGGGCATCTCGCTGCGAGCCTGCGTTTGTTCGCGCCTTTCGTGACGACTGATGCCCTCGCGAGAGCGTCGGTTGATTTCCGATCTCAGCCGAACACATTAGGCGGACAGGCCGTTCCCGCAGC
>CAJLOU010000193.1 GCA_905208345.1 uncultured Collinsella sp. | reverse complement strand
AATACAACGGTGAGCTGGGCCATTCCTCCCGGAGGGGACGTATCCATGATGAAAAGCGCAACACGGGCTTGATTACTATGGGAATCGAGGTCGCGACGGTCAACAACGAAATGCTCTGTGACATGGAAGCGATGGAAGCGCTCGCATGGCGCATCCACCAGCGCATGAGTAAGCGATATCGCAACCGTGTTGACGCTCGCAGAAAGAAACAAGAGGCGCTATTTAACACGCTGCGGGCGTGTTTTGGGCTTAAACCCGCCTAACAATGCTCTGAAACAGGGGGTTGGATATATGCTCTGGCCAAAATATAGCAAATATGAGTACTGCTACAAATTCAGTAACAGCAAAATCAGGGATTTTGGGACTGGAAGATGGCGTAAATTAGAAAGTTATTAAACAAATGTGGAATATCCTGGCATCAATCTGACGTTATAGAGCGTGAAAACAGCTTGCAGAGCCAAAAACTCCTGCTACTAAATTGGTAACAGTACTCATATTTGCTATTTTTTGGCCACGGCACCCTGAGACGGGTATCCCGGAGCTCCCCGTAGGGGAGCTCCGGGCTTCATGGGGGCACGAATGGTCCGCTCCGACCTGCAAAATCTGTGCTCACGGTGCGAATGACGCCCCTAACCTTAAACTTTAGCTTGAACTTAGCTATAATGCGCTACGTTCCTGCCAGGCTGTGGTTGCGGACGGACGAAATGTCCATCCTAGTCCAAGACAGACGCGGTCAAAGGGATCCACGTAAGCGACCGCGTGCGCGCGGCGCGATCATGGCGCGTCCTAGATGTAAGCCGCACCGTCCGTTCTACTTTCTTTGGGGCAATACCGCCTCGCGGGCGAGCGGGCCAGTCGTGAAGGTGGCTGCGGCCTCCCGAGCAAACACCCCGGTGCGCAAGTGTGGGGTCAAATACCAGGTCAGCTGGTGGGAACAATCTGATATTCCGCGCAACGCACGGATTGTATACGACACAGAAGGCAGGGTAGTGGACATGGTGAGGGGCAGCTTGATGCACGCGGCTCGGTTAGGTGCTGGGACCGCAGCGGTCATTGCCGTTTTGGGCCTGAGCGGATGCGCGTTCAACCCGCTGTCTACGTTCACGACTCCCACGATCGACCAGATCGAGTACGAGACCGTCACGCCGGCGGTGTCGGACGATGCCCTGGTCACTCCCGGAACCCTGACGGTCGCCCTCGATACTTCCGATGCGCCGCAGGCCATGCAAGGCGCCGACGGCGAGCTCACGGGATATGCGGTTGACGCCGCCCGCGCCCTCGCAAGCCGCATGGGCCTTAAGGTCGCCTTTGTCGATGCGTCCTCGGCAGGTTCCGCGCTCGGCGACAAAAAGGCTGATATCTTTATCGGCGAGATCAACTCCACAGACGGGGACGTTAGCTCGCTCGGCACCTGCCTGTACGATGCCGCTTCTGTGTTCGGTAAAACCAGCGATGGTGGGTCGCTAAGCGTTTCCACCGATACCCTTAACACGTCTACCCTGGGTGTCCAGATGTCCTCGGCCTCGCAGGAGGCGCTTGCCAAGCAGAGCATCACCGCCAACCAAAAGACCTACTCCAACATCAACGAGTGCTTTGAGGCGCTCGAGTCCGGCGAGGTCGACTATGTGATCTGCGACTCCACGGCCGGCGGCTACCTTGCACGCCTGATGAGCGAGGTCTCCTATGTCGGTGCGCTCGAGGCGCCCTCGACGCTTGGTGTTGCGGGCCTCTCGTCCAATGACGAACTGTGCCGTGCCGTGAGCGATGCCCTCGACGGCATCACGGTCGACGGTACGCTCGAGGCAGTCCACTGCGTCTGGTATGGCAGGACGCCCTACGACCTCACCACTAAGACGGTTTCGGGCGCTAACGTGCAACCGGGCGACTCTGAGTCCAGTGAGACCACGTCCTCCGGCAGCGAGTCCTCCGATTCCAACAATGAGACCGCATCCTCCGAGGACAAATCGTCCAGCCAGGAAGCCACCATCACCGACGACGACATTAACAAACTCAATAGCTAGTTATTGCTAGGGGTGGCGTCTCCTATACGTTGGAAAGGACACCTCTTCACGGTTTCAACACGCACTGCCGGGCTTTCCCAACAGGAGAGCCCGGCTTTTTCGTTTCCGTAAAACCAGCAGGTTAAAGACATTTTTTAAGTACCAAACCAAAGTCGCCGTTGCTCTCCCATAGCCCACTTTGCCACAGAAAAGTGCGAGACTTCGGTATGCGGTATCAAGCAATCGTTATTCGGGTCTTTGGGAATCCGC
>CAJLOU010000192.1 GCA_905208345.1 uncultured Collinsella sp. | reverse complement strand
CCCCCGCAACTGGCTCAATTCCAGTTGCGGGGCGCTTGCGTTTGCCCAGATAAAACCGACCAAAATAAACCCGTCCCTTTTTGGCAGGTTAGTCCCAGAAGCTGTCTTCCTCATCCTCGGACTTGGGTCCGCGGTCGACGTACATCTTATGGGTACGCTTCTCCATTACAAAGGCAAGAATCGCAAATAACAGGATGCCGCCGGCGAAAAGGATGGCAAAACCGGTGCGGGTGCCAAACAAAAAGGAAAAAACTGCGTCCATTGGGTGCCTTCTTGCGTAGTTGAGTTGGGTCGTAAACGCTCATAAGTATATACTTGCCCATACATGTACAAGGTTGCAACCTAAATGGAATGTATATCGCCGGAGGATCTAATGCTTGATATCAAGTTTGTTCGCGAGAACCCCGATGCCATCGATGTCGCCATGGCTAACCGCCAGACGTCTTGGGATCGCGAGAAGTTCTTTGAGCTCGACGACGAGCGTCGTGCCGTCATCACCGAGGTCGAGGAGCTCCAGGCTACGCGCAATGCCGAGTCCAAGAAGATCGGCGCCCTGATGAAGGAGGGCAAGAAGGACGAGGCCGAGGCCGCCAAGGAGGCCGTGCGCGCCGTCAACGAGAAGATTGACGGTCTGGCCGAGCGCCGCACCGCTCTCGAGCAGGAGCAGTACGACTTCATGGCTCACCTGCCCAACATTCCGTGCGATGCCACCCCGTACGGTAAGGACGAGGACGAGAACATCGAGCGCCGTCGTTGGGGCACTCCGCGCGAGTTCGACTTCGACTTTAAGCCGCACTGGGATCTGGGCACCGATTTGGACATCCTCGACTTCGAGCGCGGCAACAAGCTCTCCGGCAGCCGTTTTACCGTTCTCGGTGGCGCTGGCGCCCGCCTGGAGCGCGCCCTCATCAACTTCTTCCTCGATACGCACACCAGCCGTGGTTTTAAGGAGTGGTGGCCGCCCATCGTCGTCAAGCGTCAGACCATGTTTGGCACGGGTCAGCTGCCCAAGTTCGAGGACGACGCCTATCACGTCTCGGGCGACAACTTCCTGATCCCCACCGCCGAGGTCGTGCTTACCAACCTGCACGCCGGCGAGGTCCTCGATGCCGACACTCTGCCGCGCCGCTACACCGCCTTCACCCCCTGCTTCCGCGAGGAGGCCGGTTCCGCCGGTCGCGACACCCGCGGCATCATCCGTCAGCACGAGTTCGACAAGGTCGAGATGGTCAAGTTCGCTAAGCCGGAGGAGTCTGACGAGGAGCTCGAGAGTATGACCGCCGAGGCCGAGTACCTGCTGCAGCAGCTGGGCCTTCCGTATCGCGTGATTAGCCTGTGCACCGGTGACTTGGGCTTCTCTGCCCGTCAGACCTACGACGTCGAGGTCTGGCTGCCGAGCTACAACGCCTACAAGGAGATCAGCTCCTGCTCCAACTGCGGTGACTTCCAGGCTCGCCGCGCCAACATCAAGTATCGCGACCCCGAGAACTTCAAGGGTTCGCGCTACCTGCACACTCTCAACGGTTCTGGCCTGCCGGCTGGCCGCACCATGGCCGCCATTCTGGAGAACTACCAGAACTCCGACGGCACCATCACGATCCCCGAGGTCCTGCGTCCTTACATGGGTGGTCTCGAGAAGATCGAGCCGGTCGCGTAACTTGGCTGCATAGGGGATATGCAAGGGCGCTCCTTCGGGGGCGCCCTATTTCGTGCGCAGGTCCATACCATGCCGTGCGGACAGCTCGATAGAAAACACACGAACAAACGTTCTGTATACATGCATTTACCTGCTATGCTTTTGCTAACTAAGAGCAAGAGAAAGGGGATGTGATGGAGCTGTTCGACGAGCGGGTTGTGTTGTTCCAGAGTGATGAGGGCGGGGAGCACCTGCTGGTAACGTGCGAGCCGTCGGGTATGGGTGGCTTGGTGGTTCGGCAGACGAGTGAGGGACCATTGACGCAATGGTGCTATGAGGAGTCGCCGCATGTGGTCGAGACGTTTGTGGCGCATGAGGCGCTTGTTGTCCTTGAGCACTTCTATGGCGTTGGATCTTCTAATCAGGTGGCCCGAATGCTGAGCATTTCGTTTGCCGACTACGACTGTGCCCAACGGGTGCGGTCGCTTCTGGGGGAGCTTGGCGTCGGGTTCGATGTGATCGAAAAGCCAATCGATCGTACGAAAAGCGCTGATGCTCGTGGTGCAGCGTGACAAATTGCGGCCCGCGCGAAAAAAGTTTGAGATTTTGCTTGACTCTAATGAACTAAAGTGGTTTTATATGTCTTGCGCTGCGGCGTTACCTCAGCTGGATAGAGGGTCTGACTACGAATCAGAACGTCATAGGT
>CAJLOU010000191.1 GCA_905208345.1 uncultured Collinsella sp. | reverse complement strand
CAGCACGCAAACAAGCTACTTCTCTACCAGATTCCCAGCACGTGCTGCATTCCCAAACTCATGCACGCAATGCCAATCCAGCAGCAAAAGCCCAGCGCGATGGGCTTGCCGCCCTTTTTGACCAGCTCGACGATATCGGTATTAAAACCAATAGCCGCCATGGCCATCACAATAAAGAACTTCGACAGCTCCTTGATGGGCGCCGTGATGGACACAGGAAGCTGAAACACCGTGGTGATCACGCTCGCCAGCACAAAGAACAGCACAAACATGGGAAACGCGCGTTTAAGCGAGAACGTGCTCTTAGCGTCGCCACCGGCCTTGCGTGCCAGATGCATCTGCCAGCATGCGAGGACCAACGTGATGGGAATAATGGCCAGCGTCCTGGTGAGCTTGACCACTGTGGCGCTCTCGAGCACATTGGCGCCGGGATGCATGCTGTCCCAGGCGCTCGCCGCAGCCGTTACGGACGAGGTGTCGTTGATGGCGGTACCGGCAAACAGGCCAAAGCCCTCGTTGGTCAGCCCGAGCATGCCGCCGAGCGTTGGAAACACGAGCGCCGCGATAACGTTAAACAGGAAGATGACCGAAATAGCCTGGGCAATCTCGCGATCGTCGGCATCGATGACGGGTGCGGTCGCAGCGATGGCAGAACCGCCGCAAATCGACGAACCCACACCCACAAGCGTCGCGATCTTGCCCGGCACGTTCATAACGCGGCAGAGCACAAAGGCGATGACAAGCGAGGTCGAGATTGTTGCCACGATAATCGGTAGCGACTGGGCGCCCTTGGACAGAATCTGGGAGAGGTTCATGCCAAAGCCAAGCAGGATAACCGCGTACTGCAAGACTTTTTTGGACGTATAGGTAACGCCGGCGGTGAGCTGTTCGCGACGATTCTTGGGAAAGACGAGCGCCAGGACCATGCCAAAGAGGATGGCAAATACCGGACCGCCGACCACCTCAATTTGTTTGCCGAGCAACGTCGCGGGAATGGCGATGATCAGGCAGAACAAGACGCCTTTCCAGCGCTCGCGTACGATGTTTGCCAGTTGCATATGGGATTCCTTCTTTCTATTTCACGTTTGCGACGGCTTATGATACGGCAACATTGAGCGCAGCCTTGCGCAAACACAGACTAAGATGCCGCAATAGTTCTCAGGCAACAGCCGAATTACCCACCGCGGAGAGCTGATTCGCGGCATAATTAACAACTGACATATGAGTTTGATAGAACAGTTGCGAGGCGCTATGGAAGAATCGATGCACGTCGGCGAGCAGGAAACGAGCCTACAGGACCAGTCCTATCACACCATTCGACGCAAAATCGTCTACCTGGACTACAAGCCGGGCGAAAAGCTGGGCGTCAAGCAGCTTTGCGACGACCTAGATATGGGTCGCACGCCCGTGCGCGAGGCACTGGTGCGTCTGGCGCAAGAGGGCCTGGTGCGCACCGTGCCCCAGAGCGGCACCTACGTCTCACCCATCAACCTCACCCTTGCCGAGAGTGCCTGTTACATCCGCGAGCATCTGGAAAAGCAGGTGATCGTGGAGTGCTGTGCGCGAGCCACGTCGGCCGGCATCGAGCAGCTCGACCGCGCCATCGTGCTGCAGGAAAAAGCCATGGCCGAAGAGGATCGCATCGGCTTCTTTTTGAGCGACAACCTCATGCATCACATGATTTTTAGCATCGCATGTCGCAGCACCGTGTGGTCGTGGCTCGAAGAGACCAATGCCGACCTGGAGCGCTTCCGCTGGCTGCGCGCCGCCACGCAGGTTCTCGACAATCAGGACATCGTGAACGAGCACAAGCAGATTCGCCGCGCCATCGCCGGTCGCGACCCCATCGAAGCGAGCTTTTTGGTCAGCAAGCACCTGCACATGATGTTCCGCAACCAAACCGAGGTTCTGGACCAGTTCCCCGAGTACTTCGAGACCAGCAAGCTCCGCTAACCTGCCAAAAAGGGACAGGTTCATTTTGGCAGGTTTTATCTGGTCAAATGCAAAAAAGGGCCCGGCTCCGTCTAATGACGCGGAGCCGGGCCTTAGTCGCTAGAACGGCGGAACCAACTACTCTACCGTGACGCTCTTGGCCAGGTTACGGGGCTGGTCGACGTCGCAGCCGCGCAGGATGGCGACCTCGCGGGCGAGCAGCTGCAGCGGGACACTCGCCGTGATGGGGCTGAACACGTCGCGGACTGCCGGCACGCGGATGATGCAGTCGGCAATCTTGTTGATCTCCTCGTCGCCCTCGGTGGCAACGACGATGACCTTGGCACCGCGCGCCTTGCACTCCATAAGGTTCGACACGGTCTTGTCGTAGGTGGCACTCTTGGTGGCCACAGCGATGACAGGGAAGCCC
>CAJLOU010000190.1 GCA_905208345.1 uncultured Collinsella sp. | reverse complement strand
TATCTGGCCACCTCGCAGGGGCAGTACCCGGTCGTGGGGCTGGGCCCGCGTGCCATCGAGGTCGAGGACGAGGCGTTCGCCTTTACCGTTAAACGTCGCGCGTCCAAGCGCAAGGCCTCGGCCCGCGCCCGCCGTGCGGTGGATCTGCTGCGCGAGGAGGCCGAGCTGGATCAGCGCCCACGCGTGGGTGACGATGCTGAGCTGTTCGAGTGCCTGCGTGCCCTGCGCAAGGAGATCTCGACCGAGTTGGAGATGGCGCCGTATATGGTCTTTTCCGACAAGGCCCTGCGCGGCCTGTGCCGCCTGCGTCCGCGGACGCGCGACGAGCTCATTCAGGTCAACGGCATTGGCGAGAAAAAGGCCGACGCCTTTGGCGAGCAGTTTATGGCGGCGATTGAAGAGTTTGAGTCCGAGCATGCACGGGATGGAGCGTAACGATGGTAGCCGATAGCAAGACCGAACGTTCCGAGCGAGCCGAGGCATCCGCCGTGCCGCTGTACCAGCAGGTCATGGACGACCTAAAGGGCGAGATCGCGCGCGGCGTGTACGCTGCCGGCTCGCGCATTCCTTCCGAGATGGAGCTCGCGAAGTCCTACGGCGTGGGGCGCGTCACCGTGCGTCGCGCCATCGAGGAGCTGTCGCGTGCGGGGTATCTCAACCGCCAGCAGGGGAGGGGCACCTTTGTGTGCACTCCCAAGCTCAAGCGCAAGATTCGCCAGAAGGGTGACGTCCAGAGCTTTACTGAGGGTTGTGCCGCCAACGACATGGTGCCGGGTGCGCGTCTGGTGTCGCGCACGGTGGTCGCGGCGACGCACGAGGATGCGGCGTTCTTTGGCGTGGAGCCCGGCTGCGAGCTTATCGTGGTCGAGCGCGTGCGCACAGCCGACGGCATCCCTGTCATGCTTGAGAACAACGCCTTTGTGCTCGCCGACCATCCCTACCTGCAGACGCTTGCCGACAGGGACCTCACGGACAATTCCATCTTTGCACTCGTTGCCGAGCATTCGGGCCGTGCGCCGCTCAAGTCCGACCCCTGCACCGTGGAGATTGCGCTTGCCGATGCTCAGGCGGCCCCGCTGTTGGAGGTGCCGGTCGGTGAGCCGCTCTTTTATATGGAGGCGTACTTTACCGATGAGGACGAGCGCCCCTTGCTGCTCGGCCGCCAAAAGATCGTGGGCTCGCGCTACGTCTTCGACATCTAACGTCCACAGATAGAACAATATAGAACAAATTTGCCGAGATGACTTCACGGGCGTTGTTGCACGTGTTATAAATAGGACAACATAGAACGACCGAAGGTACAAGCTGTCGCTGTTCAAAACCGCCGCACAAGGAGGGGCATCACCATGAACGCACATGATCTGGTTCAGGAAATCATCGAGCGCAAGGGCAAGATTGAGAACGTCTTTTGGATCGCTTGTGGCGGTTCGATGATCGACCTGATGCCGGCCAACGAGCTGCTCAAGCGCGAGGCCACCACGCTTTCCTCGACGGTCTACACGGCACGCGAGTTTTGCCTGATGGCCCCCAAGAGCCTAGGGCCGAAGTCTCTCGTTATTGCATGCAGCCACAGCGGCAACACGCAGGAGGTCGTCGACGGCTGCGAGATGGCGTTGGCCGCCGGTGCCGAGGTCGTTGCCCTCACCGACTGCGAGGGCTCCAAGATCGACAACGGCAAGTGGACTACCTGGGTCTATCCCTGGGGCGAGGGCGTGCCGCAGGCCGAGGTCCCGCAGGGCATCGGCGCCCTGATGGCTGCCGAGCTGCTCGACCAGCAGGAGGGTTACGAGGCGCTTGCCGACATGTACGCCGGCCTTAAGCAGATGGATGCCCTGCTGCCCGCTGCTCGCGAGAAGGTCAACGCCGAGCTGGGCGCCCGCTTTGCCGAGCTCTGCCAGCAGCACAAGTTCTTCTATATCCTGGGCTCCGGACCCAACTTTAGCCAGACCTACGCCATGGCCATCTGCTCGCTCATGGAGATGCAGTGGCAGCACTGCTGCTACATCCACTCCGGCGAGTACTTCCACGGCCCGTTCGAGGCAACCGAGCCCGGCGTGTTCTACTTTGTGCAGCTCGGATCGGGCGAGTGCCGCCCCATGGAGGAGCGCGCGCTGGCGTTCCTCAACACGCACACCGACACGATCATGGTGCTCGACGCGCTCGAGTACGGCGTGGGCGACGTGCCCACCAGCGTGCGTTCGTACTTGGAGCCGATCTTCTTCTATGCGATGAGCTGCGAACTGCGTGCTGCTCGCGGCAAGGTGTTCGACCACAGCCCCGAGGTTCGTCGCTACATGGGCATCGAGCAGTACTAGGTAACGGGAAAAGTATTCACCTTCGATTCGCAAGGGCACTGCGTGAGTCAAAAAAGCGGGCCGCGCCGGGGATT
>CAJLOU010000189.1 GCA_905208345.1 uncultured Collinsella sp. | reverse complement strand
GCCACGATAACGAGTTTGACCAGTTCCTGACCACCATTGCCGCCGATGATGCCGCTGCCGGCGACATCATCGAGTGCCGCGTGCCCCGCAGCATGCCCGAGGGCTGCCGCGTGCGCGTCATCCGCAGCCAGCGCGCCATCGACGCCGCCGGCGCCGCGCTCAAGCGCGACGTGCTGCGCCGCCGCGCCGTAGATGTGTCCGTCGTGGCGCGTCTGGGCAAGCCGTTTACCGTTACGCTCACCTGCTGCGACGACCCCGCGCTCACTGCCACCGCCACCGGCTTTACCGTCGAGGCTGCCAAGACCCGCGCCGTCGAGGCATCCGATCTGGTAGAGCACGTCGGGCGCATGGGCTCCTCTCCCTTTGAGGCTGCGAGCTTTGATGTGGCGCTCGATGAGGGCTGCGGCATGGGCTTCTCCGCTGTGCACAAGGTGCGCGCCGCCGCCTGCAAAGCGCTGGAGGAGGCCATTCTGGCACCGTATGAGGAGCGCGCGAAAACGCTCGAGTTGCCGGTACTCGACAAATGTACACGCCCCACGCCCGAGCATTACCGCGATGAGCCGCAAATCTGCGCCACCGTCACCTCGATTGAGGCTGCTGAGGCCGCCCGTGCCGAGGGCGCCACGCGCATCTACATGACTACCGACGCGCTCGAGGCCGCCGGGCTCTTCCCCGCTGACGCATCTGAGCAGGGCATCGTGCCCGTGCTCGACGAGGTCTGCCGCGCCGTCGACCACGTGCGCGTCGACCCCTGGATCAATGCCGGGGCCACCGTCGCCGTCGGCAATATCTCTGAGCTCGCCGTTGCCGCCCAGGCCGGCGCCACGGCCGAGATTCGCTCCTGCCTGCCCGTGCACAACACGCCCTGCATGGAGGCACTTGCCGAGCGCGGCGCCAGTGCGTTTTGGCTCTCGCCCGAGATCACGCTCGACGAGATTGTCTCGCTGGGTGCTGACGCTCCTGCGGCCCTGGGCATCACCGTCTTTGGCCGCCCGCGCGTCATGACAAGCGAGCATTGCATTCTGCAGGTTGCCAACGGCTGCATCCACGATTGCGCCAACTGCCGCCTGCGTGCCCGCAAGCTCTCGCTCAAGAATATCGACGGAAAGGTCATGCCGGTGCGTACCGACATCCACGGCCGCTCACGCCTGTACGACGCCTACCCCATCGACCTCACGCCTCAGGTTCCTCAGCTGCTCGATGCCGGCGTGCGTCGTCTCATGGTGGACGGAACGCTGCTCGAGACGGATGAGATCGCCCGTGCCGTCGCTCGCGTCCGTCGCGCCGTCGAGGCAGCTCAAGCCGGCCGCAAGCCCGCCGCCCGCCTGCGCGGGGCGACTTCGGGCTGCATGTTTGTGGGAATTAGCTAACCGAAAGGCTTACACGTGAACGAAGAACCTCAAGTCCTCTACTGCGACGCCTGGCTTATGGCCATCGACAAGCCCGCCGGCATGATCGTCCACGGCGACGGCACCGGCGAGCGCACGCTCACCGACTACGCCAGCGACCTGCTGCTGGCGATGGGCGACGGCTTTGCCGCGACCGACATGCAGCCGCTCAATCGCCTGGACCGTGACACCACCGGCGTGGTGCTGTTCTCGCTCGACAAGCAGACGCAGCCCGCCTTTGACCAGATGATTATCGACCACGCTTTCGAAAAGCACTACCTAGCGCTCGCCGAGGGCAAGATCGACTGGAACGAAAAGCTCATCGACAAGCCCATCGCCCGCGACCGTCACGACAGCCGAAAGATGCGCGTCGGCGCCAGCGGCAAGCCGTCTCAAACGCGCGTGAAGGTGCTCAAACGCCTTAAGAGCCGTCGTGGCCTGCCCACGCGCTCGTATATCGATGTCGAGTTGCTCACCGGCCGCAAGCACCAAATCCGTGTGCACCTGGCAAGCGAGCATCATCCCCTGGTTGGCGACGACCTGTACGGAACGCCGCGCCCCTGCGGCCTGATGCTCCACGCCCACAGCGTGTCCTTCACGCATCCCGTAACCGGCGAGCATATCTATATCGAAGCCCCCTGCCCCTGGGAGCCCTAAACCACCACAATGGGGACAGGCACCTTTGTGGTAGTTTTGCCGCAATGGCTCAGCCGCGGTCCCAAAACGTCTCGATCTGTAACAGTTAGAGCTCATTTTCCGGCCTATCTGTTACAGATCGAGACATTCGAATCCCCCTTAAGGGAAAATCTCAATCTGTAACAACAACTCGGCAAAATCGGCCCAAGATGTTACAGATTGAGACAAAGGGACGGTGCGGTTCGGAAGTATCTCACTCTGTAACATCTAACCCACTTTTAACGGTCCAGTTGTTACAGACGTAGACAAACCGGTAGACAATCAGAACCACCCTTAAAAAGGGTGGTTTGCTCTTAGGGTATAACCCACGGGCC
>CAJLOU010000188.1 GCA_905208345.1 uncultured Collinsella sp. | reverse complement strand
ATCTGGAACAAGGGCGGCTGGATCCAGAACCGCGCCTTTACGCTGGCCATTTGGTGCATGTTTGCCCAGGTGTTCCCGTACTTCCAGGAGGAGTCCATCTTTGTGACCCACTCCACGCTCGACCCCGGCGCCGCTACCGCGGTCTCGATCGCCGCTCTGGTCGCCAACGTCGCCGCGATCATCTACATCGCCTACCGCGCCAAGAAGCTCGGCCGCAATCCCTACAAGCAGGATGTCTTTGAGGGCACCAGCGATTGGGAGAAGGCTACCGCTCGCCGCGCCAAGGTGGATTACGCGCACGCCGAGTAACGTGTTGGTCGCTGTTGGCAGTTGGGCATAGGCCCGCCCGTCAGGATTTTCATCCAATGTCTCGCAGAGCCCCCGGAAAGCGTTTCGCTCGCTTTTCGGGGGCTTTTGTCGTTGCGTCTCTATTCATCTATTCAAAAACATACGCATATATAAAATCGGATTTCAAATCATGCGGCGGCTCTATGGGGTCCCGTTTTTGGGTACAGTGTTGTCCCGATATTGAGCTTGGGGGATATATGAAAGATGAGACGATGGGCCAAGAGGACGCGGCCCAGGATGCAGAAGCGTGTGCCGAGGCCCTGGAGAGCCTAGACCAGATCGCGCTGGCCGAGATTGCGTTTGACGATTCGAGCGTTGATGTGCAGGATGAGCCGGAAATCGAGGCGCAGCCCGATGATCGGGATGCAAAAGCCGATGGCGCCGCGCCCACCGAAGACGAGACGGAGCGCGAGGAATCCGAATGCGAGGCCGACGACCAGCCCGAATCCGACACGAGCGAGGAAACCATCTTGCTCGACAGCTTACCGGCCGAAGATTCGCTGACCCGCAAGCTTCCCGGCCTGGGCTCCGCGCCTGCCGTGGACGAGACCATCGCCATGGGCGATATTCCCCTGCCGTCCGTTCCCTCGGCACGCGAGGCCGAGGTTCGCCACCGCAAGATGTCGCCCAAGCGACGCAACCTGATGGTCGCCGGCGTTGTGGCCGTCGCGCTCGTCGCCGGCGGCGCAGGCTATGCTGCCTGGAACGGATATCAGCAAGAGCAGACTACCGCTGTCGCCGCCAGTGCGCACACGATGATGTCGGTGCAAATTGGCGTGCATGCCGCGGGCCTCGACTGCTCAACTGGCTCCAAGATTCCCGTGCAGGTGAGTGGCCAGGACTCCGACGGCTCTTCTGTGAGCGAAACGCTCTACGTTGACGAGCACGGTCGCGGCATCAAGCTGCTGCCCGGCGATTACACGTTCTCCATCGCCGCCTCCCCCATCGCGGCGGACGGCACCATCTACACCGTCCCGACCACCAAGGCCCAAGTTACGGTCAAGAGCGATGGGCAGGATTTGAGTTCCCAGGCCACCTTTAAGCTCAAGGTGCCTTCGGCCGACACGGTGACTGACGACCAGATCGATGCCGCCGCCAAGTATGCCGAAGAAGGCGGCGCGAGCTCTGCCGCCGCGGCAAAGATACTCCAGCAGGCGGCAATTACGCGCCGCGATGCCGCCGCCAACGCCGTAAGCGCAAGCGAGGCACAGTCCGCCCGAGACGCCGATGCTCGACATAAGGCAACGGACCTGTATCAGCTCGATATTCCCGTTGAGTGGTACGGCAAAGTCGCGACTTGGCAAAACGGCAGCACGCTGTGCATCTATCTTGCCGGCGACACGAACACGCCGCTTGTGACGCTTGTCACGGTGCGCGACGGCGAGAGCTTTACGCCCGATGAGGGCGACGCAGTTTTGGGTGCGGCAAACCTCGGCAACGGCTACACCGTCTACGCCAGCGGCCCCGTTTATCCGTATGTGGTGCCCCAGACCATCAACGGACGCACGCAAGACCCCGTGTCGACCTACCCCATGGACACTGCAGTTGAGCTTGTCGAGCTAACGACCGGCAACCGCTATACCTATAGCCAGATCAAGAACGTGCTGGTCGGCAAAGACGGCAACGCAGACTCCGCGACCAAACTCGAGACCGACTACCTCGCCCAGATTCTGATGCCGAGCATCAAGGCCCAGGACTAGCCGGGCGCATCACGGTGCTCCCCAACCGTAATGAAGGGGCCAGGAGGTCCTGGCCCCACAGATCCGTAGATGATTAGGCAAGGAGCCACTTCCATGCGGGCACAACGTGTACCGCACCGTGCTCGCATGGAATATCGGCCTGCTCATCCATGGTAACGATTGCCGACTCGCCAAGATCGAACTGGGCCATCGAGGCATCAAGCGCGGCGATTTCGCGCTCGCGCGTTTTCTCACTTGCCATATCCACACTCACCTGAATCAGGCTATAAGCCCGCATGAGAAGTGCGTCCCCAGCCACAAAGTCCACCTCATGGCTTTTGCTCTTCTCTTTGATCAGCAGGCGGCAGACCGA
>CAJLOU010000187.1 GCA_905208345.1 uncultured Collinsella sp. | reverse complement strand
GACGCTTATGCGTACAACTCGTACTATGCGGTGACCGAGGCGTGGCTCAAGAGCGGCCTGGGTATTGATATTTCGGGCCGCGCCGACTGCGTCAAGGGCATGGTGTGGAGCATTACCAACATGTGCGGCACTGGTGGCTGCAGGGACTTTTTCCGCTGGGCGAATCTTTCCAACGATATGTCCGATCGCGAGTTTGTGACGGCGCTTTCCAACAGTGTGGTCAATAACGTGGCGACCAAGTATTCGAGCCAACCCCAGTACCACGAGGGCTGGAAGAACCGCTACCGCAACGAGCTAAAGGACTGCTTGGCTTATATCGCCGAGGACGAGGCTGCCGCCGCGACGCCCGTGCAGCCCGAGCCCACACCGGCGCCCTCGCCGACACCTGATTCGAATGACGACTCGAGTGACGATGCCAACGATGACAGGATGGATGCGCCCTCGACCGATGCTGACGGTAATGGCTCTGCTGGTGGCGCTATCAACGACGGTTCCACCTCGAACGGCTCCGATTCGAACGGCTCTGCTGCGGGCGATTCGTCTTCAAGCTCTGCCGGCAATACGGGCAGCGCCGCCTCTGGTTCGACCGACGCTGACACCTCTAACTCATCTACCGGCTCGAGCGATTCGTCCGTTGACACCGGCTCTAACAACGGCTCCGGCTCTGACGCAACCCCTGATTCCGATGCTTCCAAGGACGACTCGAATAAGGCGCCGGACGCTCCCGTTGCTTCGCCGGACAAGAAGCCTTCTTTCTCCGAGCAGCTTGGTTCTACGCTGGGTTCTTCGCTGATGGCTGGCGTCAATAAGGGCTCGGCCCAGAACAAGGACAACTCTGATCAGGGTTCCACGGAAAAGACCGAGGCCGCAAGGGACGACTCCAAGGACAAGGCTTCCGAGAAGACCGAATCCGATAAGGGTTCTAGCTCTGAGGAGAAGGGCGACAAGTCCGAACAGGAGAAGGACGAGGATAAGAAGTCTGAATCTGAGGAGAAGGACGAGAGCAAGGGCAAGACCAAGGACGGAAAGCAGCAGGGCGAGGACAACGGTAAAGGCAACACTGACAACCGGAACCAGGAGCAAAATGACTCCAAAAAGGTGACCACCACGACGACTACAACGACCAAGTCATCTGGCGGTAACATGCCCAAGACGGGCGACCTTATCGTTATGGCGAGCCTTGCCAGTGCAAGCTTGGCCACACTGGGCGCTACGTCTATCGTAAGCGGTAAGCATAAGCTCGATCAGCAGAAGAAGGCTTCTGGGGAGGATGGCTCGGAGGAGTAGCCTCTCGGTTGCCAGATAACTAAAGAGTTGGGACGGGGTCCGGTGCGAATGCATCGGGTCCCGTTTTGTTGTGCAACGATTAGTTATGCCCCCTCACACCTCTTGTTGCTACCGTTGCCCGATATGTTCGCGCGGCGTCGTCGGTACGCGCGAGGCGGTCATTACAATTGGCATCGTGCAGCGATTTAGGGGGAACGTTTTGGTGTCTGAACAGGCAAATGTTGATTGTGCTGCTGGCTTTGGCGTGCGTTTGATCGGCTGTGCCGACGATGCGGCTTTGCCCATTGGCATGCACGACTATGCGGAGGCTCTTGGTTGCTGCACGCTGGTCGACAAGACCATGTTTATTGCCGATGTGTTGGACTGCGACGCGTCCGTTGTGGTGTGCTGTCGACCCGAGGGTTTTGGCAAAAGCATGAACTTGTCGACGCTCAGGGCTTTTCTGGAGCGTCCAGCGGCCGGTCGCTCTGGTCAGCGTTTGTTTGCCAATGCTCAGATTTGGGATGCAGACGGTGGACGCTATCGGGATGAATATGCTTGCTATCCGGTGATATCGCTGGACTTTTCTGGCGCTGCGAGGCGTGGTGCCGCTATTGCCGACGTCGTGCGCGATGCCCTTTCGGGCGAGTGCGCTCGCTTGTTGGCGCTCTTGGAGGCTCCTGATTTAGCTCGAGATAAGGTGCGTCACATCGAACGTGTTGCGCGTGGCGTGGCGAGCGCGGACGAGGTTGACTCGGTGCTCGGTGTGCTCATTGAGCTGCTGGAGATGGCCTGCGATGAGCAGGTTGTATTGCTCGTTGATGGGTACGATGCGGCGTGGTCTCGCCGTGCGAGCGCGAGGGACGCTTCCGACGCCGATCCGGCAGGGCTATTCGATCGCGTGCTGTTCGACGCCATTGCCACTGCGCGCGATTCGTTGCGGCTGACGTGTCTGATGGGGGAGTGTCCCGGTCCTGCCGAAGCGGCGCTTTCTTCGCGCGGCTGCTCGTATTGTCTGTCGACGCCGCTTTCGACGTGGTGTGACCGTTGGTTCGGCTTTTCGGATGCCGAGGTCCAGGCTCTGTTGAATCATGCTGGGCGCGAGGAATACCTGGATGATGCGCGTGAATGGCTCGAGGG
>CAJLOU010000186.1 GCA_905208345.1 uncultured Collinsella sp. | reverse complement strand
TCGGGCAATGTAAAGCTCACCGACTTTGGCATGGCGCGACTGTCGTCTGCCGGTGGCTTTGGCGGCTCACGCGGCGGCACCATCGGCTACATGCCGCCCGAGCAGCTCGATATCGAGACCGGCACGGTCGACGAGCGCGCCGATGTCTTTGCCCTCGCCTGTGTGATCTACGAGGGCCTGTGCGGCAGCGCTCCCTTTATGGCGGCCACGCCCGCCGACTCGCTCGGCCGCATCATCGGCGGCGCCACCTATCCCAGCGAGCTGATACCACACTTCCCCCCGGGAGCCGAGGCCGCGCTCATGAGCGCGCTCTCCCCCATGCCGCAGGACCGCCCCAACAGCATCGAGGCATTTTGCGACCAGCTCCTTGCCGGTCTGGGCAGCGTGCGCGAGGGCCGTCGCAGCCTGGAGCAAATGGTTGGCGAACTTTCGGATGACGAGCAGGAGCTCGACGATATCGAGCCGTCGCACTACGAGGACGACGCCATCGAGGTCGACCCCGCACTCGGCTGGGCGGGCACGCGCTGGAGCCATACGCGCGACTACACCATGCGCACTATCTCGGCGCTAACGTGCGGCACCTTTAGCTTTTTGCTGATGCAAACGGCCGGGGTCGCGGCGCTTCCCGGCCTGGTCATTGCGGCCATCGCGATCGGAGCGGCGGCTGGCCTGGCCCCCCAGATTGGCTCGGCCATCTCGGCTGTGGGCTTTTTGGTGCTCATGGCCAACGCCACCATGCAGGCACAGGGCATCCTGTCGATGCTGCCCGTCGCGGTGATCTTTGCCGCCGCCATGTCCGGTTGGTGGATCGCCTGGGGTCGCACCGAGACTGCCGCGAGCGCCACGCTCACCTGTGCACTCGCGCTTGGCTGTCTGACCGGCAATACCTTCCTGGCAGCTGGGGTCGCCGCCGGCGTCGCGTCATTTTGGCTCGGCCCGGCAAGCGCCGCCGCGGCAACGGGCATGGGCGCGCTTTTTGCCCGTCTGGCCACGGTCGCGCTTTCAGCCGGAGGCGTGCTGGGACTCGGTAACGTTGCTGCAGCGCTGGGAGACCCGCTCCTTTGGGCTGCCTTTGTGCTGGTCGCGGCAACTGCCGCGGCGTCATCTGCGCTGCTCAATGTCCATGCCAAGCGTGCCAATCAGGGCTCAAACCTTGCCGCAATCGCCGCAATCGCTGTCACCGGCATCGGCTGCGCAGCGGCGTCCTGTCTTGCACACCATATGGAAATTGCCAGCCTTGCAGCCGCGGTCGTCGCCAAGGCGGCGGTTGCGGGAACCCTATCCTCTATAATCGTTGGGATATGCCTATATTTGCTCGGATACCAAAGAACCTATACGGAGAGTGATCTTTCGTGAACTTCCTGAACATCTTCGAGGACCACGTGGCCGGCATCTTCGGTGCCACCCGTGCCCCGTTCTCCTTTAAGAAGCTTGCCAAGCAGGCCGCTCGCGACATGGAGGATCAGACTCTGGTGATCAACGGCGTCAACACCGCGCCGGCACTCTATACCATCCTGATCGCCGCCGACGACGATCCCATGCTCGCCCCGTTCTACCCCGAGCTTTCGCGCGAGGTCCGCGAGTTCGTGAAGGCACAGGCCGAAAAGCGCCACTATGTGTTTGTCGGCGAACCCCTCGTTCGCTTTATGATCGACCCGCAGCTGCGTGCCGGTAAGTTCTCGGTCTTTGCCGAGAACGTCGATGCCCCCACGCTCGGTCGTCTGTACGAGGAAGAGCGCGCTTACCAGAATGGCCTGGGCCAGAACAACTCGGCCGCAAGCCGCGCCGCCAGCGCTCCCCGCGCCGGCAAGCAGCAATTCGCCGCTCCGCAGCAACAGCACCCCGCCGCCATGCCCCAGCAGCCGACGCCCCGCGCCGCCGCTCCTGACCCGCTCGCCGCGGCCGATCCCTTTGCGCCCAACGTCCCCGACCCCGCCGCCGCGCCCATCCCCGTGCCGCAGACCGTCTCTCGTGACGCCCTCGCCGGTATGGGCGGAGCCGCCGCGACCGGCGCCGCCGTGGGCCTTGGCGCCGCAGCCGGTATTGCCTCCAACATGGCGAGCGCCCGCGCCCCGCAGCGCCCGCTCGCCCAGCTCGTCGACGTCGTGAGCGGCGAGAGCCACAGCATCACTTCCGCGCAGGTGACCATCGGTCGCGAGCGTTCGGTTTCGGACATCGCCCTGCGCGACCCCAACGTTTCGCGCCGTCACGCCCAGCTCACCTTCACCGGTTCGGACTGGTCGATCGAGGACCTCAATTCCACCAACGGCACGCTCGTCAACAACCGCCGCATCACGCGCTGCCCGCTGCGCAACGGCGACCTGCTGACGTTTGGCCTGAGCACCTTTGAATTTAGGGGATAGTCGCTTATGAACATCGATATCGTCCTTTTTGCAGGCCGCATCGTCCTGGTCGCCCTGCTCTA
>CAJLOU010000185.1 GCA_905208345.1 uncultured Collinsella sp. | reverse complement strand
ACGCGCATCAACCTTTCGGCCAACGAGAACACCTATCCCGTGCCGGCCGGCGTGCGCGAGGCGATCGACGCGGCCTTGGCTGCCACGCCACTCAACCGCTATCCCGATCCCATGTCGAACGACCTGCGCGACGAGCTAGCCGCCTGGCATGGCGTGACGCGTGAGAATATCTGCGTGGGTAACGGCGGCGACGAGCTGCTCTATAACTACCTGCTGGCGTTTGGCGGCGCGGGACGGACCCTGCTCAACTGCCCGCCGTGCTTTAGTGAGTATGCGTTCTTTGCGTCGCTTTGTCAGACCGAGGTGCGCGATGTGTGGCGCGACCCGGCGACCTTTGAGCTCGACCAAGCGGCTGTGCTCGCGGCGGCGCCCGAGTGCAATCTGGCGATCGTGACCTCGCCCAATAACCCCACGGGCGATGTGACGCCGCTCGACTTTGTCGCGGCCCTGTGCGATGCGTGCCCCGGCATGGTCATGGTCGACGAGGCCTACGTTGAGTTTGCCGACGATTCGTTTGGCGCGGCTACTACGGCGCAGGGGCTTATCGCCGAGCATCCCAACCTGGTGATTCTGCATACGCTGTCCAAGGCGTTCGGCGCCGCCGGCACGCGTCTGGGCTATGTGATCGCGGCGCCCGAGGCCATCGATGTGTTTGCGGCGATTCGCCAAATCTACTCGGTTAACGTGCTGAGCCAGGCCGCCGCGCTTGCCTGCGTGCGTGCCCGCGATGCGTATGCGCCTGTGGTGGCACAGGTCGCATCCGAGCGCGAGCGCGAGTTGTGCGCCCTGCGTGCAATGGCTGCCGAGGGCATGCCCGTGGAGGCATGGCCGAGCGCGGCGAACTTTGTGCTCGTGCGCACGTCGCATGCCACGCGCGTGCGCGAGCGTCTGCGCGACGAGTATTCGATTTTGGTGCGCGACTTTAGCTACGCGCCGGGGCTCGCGGACTGCCTGCGCATTACCGTGGGCACCCCGCAGGAAAACGACGAGGTGCTGGCTGCGTTTGCCGCGCTGGTGAAGGAGGAGATGTAGATGGACCGCTATGCCGAGGTGACCCGCAAGACGGGCGAGACCGACATTGTCGTAAAGCTCGACCTGGATGGAAGCGGCGTGTGCGATATCTCGACCGGTGTGCCGTTTTTCGACCACATGCTCAACGCTTTTGGCCGCCATGGCCTGTTCGATCTGACGGTGCACGCGGTGGGCGACGTGGAGGTCGATGCGCATCATACCGTCGAGGACACGGGCATTGTGCTGGGCGAGGCGTTTTGCCAGGCGCTGGGCGACAAGGCGGGCATTACACGCTTTGCCGACGCGGCGATCGCCATGGACGAGACACTCGTGATGGCTGCTGTTGATATTTCGGGGCGCGGGCAGGCCTACTGCGAGCTGCCCGTGCCGACCGAGCGCGTGGGCAGCTTCGATACCGAGCTGGCCGTCGAGTTCTTCTACGCCTTTGCGCGCGATGCCAAGCTCACGCTGCACGTGCGCGAGCTGGCGGGCGGCAACTCGCATCACATTATCGAGGCCGCCTTTAAGGCCGTGGGTCGCACGATGCGCCACGCCTGCGAGCTCGATCCCCGCGTGCAGGGCATCCCCAGCACCAAGGGTTCACTGTAACCTGCCAAAAAGGGACAGGTTTATTTTGGCAGGTTTTATCTGCGGAAATGCTGTTTCATACGGTGGGTGAACGTTTAACCGACCAAAATAAACCTGTCCCTTTTTGGCAGGTTTTGAATGGGGAAAAGGAGGGTCGCGTGGGCGAACCGAAGATCGTGGTGGTTGACTACCACAAGGGCAACTTGTCGAGCGTTGCGCGCGGGCTTGCGCGCGCCGGTGCCGCCGCCTGCACATCGGACGATCCGGAGCAGATCCGCAATGCCGACGGCCTGGTCATCCCGGGCGTGGGCGCGTTCTATGACGCAATCGCCTTTATGCGCCAGAGCGGCGAGGCGGACGCGGTGCTCGATGCCGTCGCCGCCGGAACTCCACTGCTCGGTATCTGCCTGGGCCTTCAGCTGTTTTTTGAGCGCGGCGACGAGGGTGTGCCGGCGGACGAGGGTGTTGCCACGGACGGCGACGTCTCCGAGCAGGCTGGCGGTCCCTGGGTCGATGGCCTGGGTATTATGCGTGGCTCGTGCACGCGCTTGAAATCGAGTCGCCTGAAGGTGCCGCACGTGGGCTGGGACCAGGTGCACATGACGCCCGCCGGTGCGGCCGATCCGCTGCTTACTGGTTTTGCCGAGGGTGCCAACATGTACTTCACCCACAGCTACGCGGTGGCCGACGATGCCGATGCCGCCGATGTACTGGCGCGCACGCACTATACGCGGAGCTTCCCGTGCATCGTGCGCCACGGCAACGTGTGGGGCTGCCAGTTCCATCCCGAGAAATCCTCCGCGCTGGGTCAGCGCATCCTTAAGAACTTCGTCAACATCGTCGAGG
>CAJLOU010000184.1 GCA_905208345.1 uncultured Collinsella sp. | reverse complement strand
CCGTCGACGCCGATGACCTTGCGCACGAGCGAGTAGCCGTTGGAGTGCACGCCGGTGGAAGGCAAGCCAAGGATCACGTCGCCGGGGCGGACGTTCGCGGGATCGAGCATCTTGGGACGGTCGACGACGCCCACGGTAAATCCGGCAAGGTCGTAGTCGGCAGGAGCCATGACGCCGGGGTGCTCGGCCATCTCGCCGCCCACGAGCGCGCAGCCCGAGAGCTTGCAGCCGTCGGCCACACCCTTGATGATCTTTGCCATGTGCTCGGCCTCGATGTGGCCGATGGCAACGTAGTCCAAGAAGAACAGCGGCTCGGCACCCGAAGCCAGAATGTCGTTGACGCACATAGCAACCAGGTCCTGGCCCACCGTCTCGTGACGGTCCATGATCTGGGCGAGCACGAGCTTGGTGCCCACGCCGTCGGTACCGCTAATCAGAATCGGGTCTTCCATATCCTTAAGCGCGGCAGCCGAGAACAGGCCACCAAAGCCACCGATGCCGCCGATGACCTCGGGACGGTTGGTGTCCTTAACCATCTGCTTAATAGCGTCAACGGCGCGGCCGCCCTCGGCGGTATCGACGCCGGCATCCTCATACGTCACATGCTTGCTGTCGCTCATCTGAGCCTTCCTCTCCCACTACCGTGGCGCCGCGCGGGCGCCAAACGGTGCTCATAGTTGCGTTCATTTCGGCGCGCGCCATAACAACGCGCGCCGTCATATCAACAAAACAGCAGGTAAAACCTACCAAAATAAACCTGTCCCTACATGGCAGGTTTTAGGCCTCGCCGTGTTCCTCTTCCCAGCTGCGATCGTCGTATTTCTCGACCACGGCGTCGTCGTCAAAGTGCAGCGGCTTATCCAGGTTGCGGGGCTTAAAGCCCTCCATGAACTTGTCGCGGCCAAAACTCTCGGGAATCGCCACGGGGTAGCGGCCGGTAAAGCACGCATCGCAGTAACCGCCCTTGGGCATGACCTTCAGCAGGCCCTCGACCGAAAGGAAGGCCAGCGAATCGGCGCCAATGTACTCACAAATCTCATCGACCGTCTTGTTGGCGCTGATAAGCTGCGACTGCACGTCGGTATCGATGCCGTAGAAGCACGGCCAGATGACCTCGGGCGAGTTGATGCGGATATGAATCTCCTTGGCGCCAGCGTTGCGCAGCATCTTGACGAGCTGCACCATGGTGGTGCCGCGCACGATGGAGTCGTCGATGACGACCAGGCGCTTGCCCTCGATGTTGTCGCGCAGCGGGTTGAGTTTCATGCGCACGCCCATGGCGCGCAGCTCCTGCGTAGGCTCGATAAACGTACGGCCCACATAGCGGTTCTTGATGAGGCCCTCGCCAAAGGGAATGCCACTCTCGTGCGAATAGCCCTCCGCGGGCGGCAGGCCGGAGTCGGGCACGCCGATGACCAGGTCGGCCTCGACGGGCTCCTCATGTGCCAGCTGACGACCCATGTCATAACGGCAGGCGTAGACGCTCTTGCCGTTCATGATGGAATCGGGGCGAGCAAAGTAGACCTGCTCAAAAATGCAGTTAGCAGGCTCTTCGGCGGCAGGCACGCCCTGCTCGGACACAAGGCCCTCGGCGCTGATGCGCAAAATCTCACCGGGACGGACGTCGCGGACGTACTCGGCGCCCACGATATCGAGCGCGCAGGTCTCGGAGGCAACGACCCAGCCGCCGGCGCGCGTGACATGGGTGGTGGCGTCGACCGTCGCGGCGCCGTCCTGCGACGGCAGCTGCGAAACGGATGCGGCATCGGCCTGGTCCAGGCCCTCATCCACCAGCTTGCCCAGCACGAGCGGGCGAATGCCGTGCGGATCGCGGAATGCGTAGAGCGCCTGCTCGTTGATGAGCGTCATGGCGTAGCCGCCGCGCACGAGCTCCATGGTCTTGCGAATGCCCTCGCGCAGATGGCCTGTACGCTGAGTAAAGTAGCCGATAAGCTTAGTCGCGACCTCGGAATCCGAATTGGAGAGGAACGGCACGCCCAGCTCAATCAGCTGGCGGCGCAGCTCGTCGGTGTTGACCAGAGTGCCGTTGTGAGCAAGCGCGATAATGACGCTGTTGATGGTAGAGAGATGCGGCTGCGAGGCTTCCCAGCTCTTGGCACCGGCAGTGCCATAGCGCACGTGGCCCACGGCCAGCTGGCCGGAGAGTGTCGACAAGTCGGCGTTGGAGAACACGCGGTCGAGCAGGCCCAGATCCTTGCGGACCATAACCGTGCCGCCATCACCCACGGCGATTCCCGCCGATTCCTGGCCGCGATGCTGCAGCGCGCGCAGACCAAAGTACGTCAGTCGAGCCACATCGCGATCGGGTGCCCACACACCAAAAATGCCGCATTCCTCATGCAGCTGGTCGGAGTCCGGATCATACGTCGACATGGTCTTCACCTGTCCCGCGGCACGCTCGGCCGCGCGGATGGTTTCTTGAGACATGGCATCCCCTCAGAGCCTCGT
>CAJLOU010000183.1 GCA_905208345.1 uncultured Collinsella sp. | reverse complement strand
CGCACGCCGGTCGACGAGCGCTCGGTGGAAAGCGGCCTGGGAATCTTCGAAGAGCTTGGTTTCTGTCGCGTTTCGGGGTTTGACGACACTCGTCGTATCGCGATGGCCGAAAACCCCGGCCGCGTGCAATTGAGCAGGTCAATTCGCTATTTGGAGGGCTTGCGCTCGCGCATGGAGTTTTCGGCTTTCCGGAGCTGGGCGCTCGATTCGTGCGCTTCTGATATGCTAGCCAAAGTTAACCGCCCGATCGTACCGCGGGCCTAGGGGAAGGGGACCTCGATGGATGCCGCAGCCCGTACCGCCCATGATTCCACCCTCCAGCCGTTCTCGGAGATGGAGCACTATAAGCATGCCGATGAGCTGCCGCCCGAGATTATGGCGGACAGCTACGACAAGCTGGAGCGCCTGTGCCTCAAATATATGAATGAGGAGGACTTCTCCAAGGTGGAGCAGGCCTACTGCTTTGCCGCCGAGAAGCACTGCAACCAAAAGCGCCGCTCGGGCGAGATGTACATCAACCACCCCGTCGAGGTGGCCATCATTTTGGCCGATCTCAAAATGGACTGCGATGTGGTGTGCGCCGCGCTGCTGCACGATACCGTCGAGGATACCGAGACCTCGCTTGCCGATGTTTCCGGCCTGTTTGGCGATACGGTGGCCGAGCTCGTCGATGGCGTGACCAAGCTCACCAACATCGAAGTCGATAGCATGGACGAGAAGCAGGCGCTTACGCTGCGCAAGATGTTCCTCGCCATGTCTAAGGACATCCGCGTCATTATCGTTAAGCTTGCCGACCGTCTGCACAACATGCGCACCCTTGCAGCCCTGCGTGAGGACCGCCGCCTGTTTAAGGCTCGCGAGACCATGGACGTGTATGCGCCCCTGGCTGACCGCCTGGGCATGAGCTCTATTAAGTGGGAGCTCGAGGACCTGTCCTTCTTCTACCTGGAGCCCGATGCCTACCAGCGCATCGCACGCATGGTGGCTGAGTCGCGCGAGGTTCGCGAGCGCTATCTGGCCGAGACCATCAAAACGCTCACCGACGAGCTCAACCGCATTGGCCTGGAGGGCTTCCAGATTAATGGCCGCTCCAAGCACTATTGGTCCATCTACCAAAAGATGAAGCGTAAGGGCAAGGAATTCTCCGAGATCTACGACCTGGTGGCACTGCGCGTCATCACGCATTCGGTGCGCGATTGCTACTCCACACTCGGCGCGGTGCATACACTGTGGCACCCCATGCCCGGTCGCTTTAAAGACTATATCGCCATGCCCAAGGTCAATAACTACCAGTCGCTCCATACGACGGTTATCGGCCCCACGGCCCGCCCGCTCGAGATTCAGATTCGAACCTACGAGATGCATGAGCAGGCCGAGTACGGCATTGCCGCCCACTGGCTCTATAAGAAGTCGGGCGGATCATCTGCGTCTAAGACCAATGATGCCCAGCGTCTGGACGACCAGATTAACTGGCTCAAACATTCGCTCGATTGGGCTGCGTCTGACGAGATTACCGACGCCAAGGAATACCTGCATTCGCTGAAGGTCGATCTCTTCGATCAAGAGATCTTCGTCTTTACGCCCAAGGGCGAGGTCATGGCGCTTCGCGCCGGCTCCACGCCGCTCGACTTTGCCTACGCCGTTCACACCGAGGTGGGCAACCACTGCGTCGGCGCTAAGATCAACGGTGCGGTGGCCCCGCTCACGCACGAGATCAAGACGGGCGACCGCGTTGAAATCCTGACCAACAAGAGTTCTAAGCCGTCGCGTGATTGGCTCAAGATCGTCAAGACACCTTCGGCCAAGTCAAAGATTCGCCGTTACTTCGCCGCCGCGACCAAAGACGATGACGCTGCTGCCGGCCGCGATATACTGGCCAAGGACCTGCGCAAACGCGGGTATGGCATCTCTACGCCGCGCTCGACGCGTGCGCTCAACGCCGTGGCGGAGCAGTTTAACTACAAGCAGCTCGAGGACCTGTTTGCCGCCGTCGGCGCCGGCAAGGTTGCCCCACGCGCTGTGGGTAACAAGGTCGAGCAAATCTTGGACCCCAAGCCCGAGGAACAGCTCACCAAGGCCGAGGCTATCGCCGAGGTCGTCAAGCAGCCCGCTCGCGGCTCCAACCGCAAGCCGCAAAAGCGCGGCAAGAGCGCCAGCAACGGCATTATCGTCAAGGGCGAGAGCAACAGCGGCCTGCTGGTCCGTCTGGCGCATTGCTGCAATCCGGTGACGGGCGACGATATCGTCGGCTTCATCACGCGCGGTCGTGGCGTTTCGGTGCATCGCGCCAACTGCCCCAACGTCAAGGGTCTTATGGAGCATCCCGAGCGCATGATCGAAGTGGAGTGGGACGGCGCTGCCGACACCCTCTTCCAGGTCGAGATCGTGGTCGAGTGCCTGGACCGCATGGGCCTGCTCAAGGATGTCACCATTGCCATTGGCGATGCGGGCGGCAATATCCTTTCTGCCGCCAC
>CAJLOU010000182.1 GCA_905208345.1 uncultured Collinsella sp. | reverse complement strand
CGGCCGAAGCCGGTGCGGATCCGCGAAGCGGATACGCGGACGTCCTTTCGCCCGCACCATTGAATGAAAGAGCTCCCAGCAATGGGAGCTTTTTTGTTATGGGCCTCTTGTTGATGTCACGCGGCCGCTCCGTGCGGGTATCCTAGTGCCAACGTGTGCCTATCAGAGGAGAGACCATGCTGTTTTCCGGTATCATCGCTGCCCTTACGAGCCTTTTGATTCCCATCATCATCCTGCTGCTGTTGCTTCCCAACGCCTGCTACGTCGTTGAGCAGCAGCACGCTGTGATCATCGAGCGCTTGGGTAAGTTCAATCGTATCGTCAACGCGGGCTTCCACGTGAAGGTGCCCGTGATCGACCGTAAGGCCGCCACGGTGAGCCTGCGCACCATGAAAAACGGTTTTGGCATCGACGTTAAGACCCAGGACAACGTGACCATCGGTCTTGAGGTCTCCGCTCAGTACCACGTGAGCTACGACATGGGCGCCGGCCCGGCAGATTCGGGCATCTACAAGAGCTACTACATGCTGCAGGAGCCCGTCGACCAGATGCGTGACTTCATCACCGACGCCCTGCGCTCTTCGATTCCTGTCTACACACTCGATGAGGTCTTTGCCAAGAAGGATGACATCGCCAAGGATGTCAACGCTACCGTTTCCGAGCAGATGGCCGCCTACGGCTTCACCCTCGTGTCGACGCTCATCACCAAAATCGCACTGCCGACCGAGGTTGAGAACTCCATGAACGACATCAACGCTGCCCAGCGCAAGCGCGCTGCGGCACAGGAGCTCGCCGAGGCAGACCGCATCAAGCGCGTCACCGAGGCGACCGCCGAGGCCGAGGCAATGGAAAAGGCGGGCGAGGGCATCGCCAACCAGCGCAAGGCCATCGCACTGGGTATCAAAGATTCGCTCGAGATCATCCAGGAGACGGGTGTCGGCAATGACGAGGCCAACCAACTGTTCATGTTTACGCAGTGGTCCGAGATGATGACGGAGTTCGCTCGCACGGGTAAAACCTCGACGGTCGTGCTGCCGAGCGACTTTTCGCAGTCGGCCTCGATGTTCGAGCAGATGCTGGCCGCCGGCAAAGTTCAAAACGATTCGAAGGAGTAGACGCGCGTGAAATACACCGTCGTTTGCGTCGGTAAGCTCAAGGAGCGCTTTTGGAAGGACGCGTGCGCTGAGTACACCAAGCGCCTAGGTGCCTATGCCAAGGTGGATATCCGCGAGGTGGCCGATATCGACCCGGCTAAGGCGGGCGGCGTGGATGCCGCGCGCGACAAGGAGGGGGCGGCGATTCTTGCCGCCTTGCCATCTCGAGCGCATTTGATCCTGCTGGCTATCGAGGGCAAGGAGCGCTCGAGCGAGGAGTTTTCGGCGAGGCTCGACGATCTTATGCTGCGAGGCAGCAGCGACATTGCCTTTGTAATCGGCGGTTCGGACGGCGTGAGTGATGAGGTGCGCGCCCGCGCCGACGAGATGCTCAGCTTTGGACGCATTACCTTGCCGCATAACCTGGCGCGTGTGGTGCTGCTAGAGCAGATTTACCGTGCCTGCAAGATCAGCCGTGGCGAGCCGTATCACAAATAGGTCGGCAATACGAAACAATGGCGTGGGACAATACCTTTCGTTTTGAGGAATGTGTCTGAAAGGACTATGAGATATGAAGATTGGATTTGTCGGTTTTGGCAATATGGCGAGCGCTATGGCCGATGGCTGGATCGCTGCCGGTGTAGCTGCGAGCGACATGTGCGCCTGCGCGGGTCGCTACGACGCACTGGTTGAGCGCTGCGAGGCGCGCGGTATGGTCGCCTGCCACGATGCCGCCGAGGTTGTCGCCGCATCCGATATCGTGGTCGCTGCGGTCAAACCGTACATGATCGAGAAGGTATTCGCCCCGCTCAAGGATGCTCTTGCCAAAAAGGTCGTTCTGTCGGTTGCCTGGACCTGGGACAGTGCCAAGTGGGAGCAGGTCCTGCCGGGCGTCGCGCATATCTCGACGGTGCCCAACACACCGGTTTCGGTGGGCGAGGGCGTCATCGCTTGCGAGAAGGCTTCCACGCTTAGTGATGAGCAGAGCGCAGTGGTGCTTGATCTGCTTGGCAAGCTCGGTGCGGTGGTCGAACTCGATACGAGCCTGCTGTTTGTGGGCGGCACGGTGGGTGGTTGCGCTCCGGCATTTGTCGCCATGGCAATCGAGGCCCTGGGCGATGCAGCGGTCAAGCACGGTATCCCGCGTGCCGATGCCTATCGCATTGTGAGCCAGATGGTGTTGGGTACGGCAAAGCTGCAGCTTGCAACTGGCCAGCATCCTGCGGCGATGAAGGATGCCGTATGCTCGCCCGGCGGTGCCACCATCAAGGGCGTCATCGCGCTCGAGGATGCCGGCATGCGCAGCGCCCTGGTCAAGGCCATCGACGCCACCCTTCAGTAAAACCTTCCATTTAGGGACAGGTTTATTTTGGCGGGTTTTCCTGCGGTTTTATCTCTATAGCAAAAAGCG
>CAJLOU010000181.1 GCA_905208345.1 uncultured Collinsella sp. | reverse complement strand
CTTGATCTCGCTAAACTAATAACTGCTGCTACCAGGGCATTTTCTGGTGCACATTCTATTGGCTCTGCGGAGATCGGAGCGGGTATGTTTGCTGCCAAGTCCCACACCAGCCGTCATTACATTGCGATTGTTGCCATGGTCTGCCTATGCGTTTTGCTGGGCGGGCCTTCTTATGCCGCGGGCGCGGAGAGCCTCATCATCGCGGGCGCGACGTTCTACGAGCCGGGCGTGTCGGGCCCCGGCTGGGCCTGGACCGATGCCGACCACCTGGAGCTTAACGGCTACGCGGGCGAGGCCATCGGCGCCGACGGCAACCTGGTGCTGACGCTTGCCGGGCAAAACTCCGTGACGGAGTCGCATGCGCCCGATGCAGACATCACGCTGTGCGGCATGGAGGTGTGGGGCAACCTGACGCTTCGCGGTGCCGGGACCCTGACGGCGACGGGCTCGCAGTGCGGGATCCACGTCTCGCAGGCGCTCGTGGTGGACGGCTGCACCGTCGACGCCCGGGCGGACGGGGCCGATATTACGGACGAGGCGGTCGCCGGCGTGATCGCAGGCGACATGGCCGTGCGCGGCGGCGGACGCGTCGTTGCCGCGGGCGCCGGGTCCGGGGCGGGCGTGCGCGCCTACGGCGTGTATCTGCAGGACGCGGGCCTTGGCGATGGCGCGGCTGGCTGCCGGCTTTCCGTCGATGCCTCGTGGCTCGATGCGACCGGTGCCGATGGCGGTGTTGCGTGCACGGGCGGGTCGCTTGTGTCCGCGCGGTTCGTGGCGCCTGCGGGCGGGGCCTTTGGTGCTGGTGGCGTGGTGGATGCTGCCGGGGCCGTGGCACCGCATGTGGTGGTTGAGCCCGAGGGTGCCACGGATCCGGCAGGGGAGACGGATGGCGGAGACGTGCCGGGAGATAGCGCGGGCAAGTCTTCCGCCGATGCTGGCCCCGCTGCCGGAGAGCCCACCACAGGGCCCACGGCAAATCCCGCACTGAAACCCGCGGCCGAGACAACCAAAACAACAACGACAGTAACCAAGACCACGGTGTCCACGCCGCCCAAGTCCAAGAGCACCACTATGACCGTCGCGATGCTCCCCAAGACCGCCGACAACAACTGAATAGCCGCTTCTTTGGCGCTTTTCATTCTGGGGACAGTGCTCCTGGCAGCCGTATATCGTTGCTAAGGCCTCGTTTAAGTGAGACCAGGGGAGAAGTGATTGCAGCCATTGCAGAAGTCTTTAGCCTTCTACTAAATCAATTTATTAGAGATTGGTGCCGTATCGGCTATCGCTGAGACGGCACCATTTAGTTTTGCTCGACAGCTTCACAACCCGTTACCTCTGTTGAGCCTTACACCTCATCTGCCAGAGCGATAAGATAATTGCAATCCAAATGCTGCCGTTTATAAAGCTCCATTTGGATCCAATTGCCTATATCACTGGAGTCATACCATGAGGAACTACTATCAAATCAAAACCATCGCATCGGCCCCTCCAAGGAGGCTCATCCCGATCGGAAAAGTCTTCAGCACTACTGGTCTTGTATTGGCAATTGTCGGTCTCTTTTCCGCTCTGTCATCGAGTGCCAACATATTTGGTTCGCTTTCTTTTCCTTTCTTGCTCCTTGGCTTGTTCTTTTTTGTGGACGGGTTCCTTCTTGTTATTACGGCATCAAAGCAACAAGAGAAACTACTGGGGATACGCCAATCGCTCCTAGAAGATGATCCGCAAATCGTCGCAAGCGCCGAAGAGTTTATCGCTCAGCGAAAGGCCCTGACACAGCAAGGTGAAATTACTGGTATCTTCATTGTCCATAATGCAACCAAAGATTTGTACTACGTAGGCCAAAGCGCAAAGGCAATTGATCGAACGGCCATATAGTTTCTCGGTAGGGGCAATTGCGATGTGTATGCCGATTACAAGTACGGTGACTCATTCAACGTGCGAATAATCCCGCTGTCGGAAAGCGGCTACGAAAGTCTCAATGAGCTAAAACGCGCAGCGATACAAGCGCTCGAGGCTGCTGGCGAGGAGCTTTATTAAGGGCGACTGTTAGGATAAATGAAATGGCAAGCTCAAATAACACGGGCAACGACGAGGAATTAACGCCGTCCGTAGAAGAAACGCTTCTTAACGAATCCGGCTCGATTGCCAGGGTCAAGTCGTTCTCATGGATTTGGTTTATCAATAAAAAGCGAATCCACGACATAGATCCCGTTCAATGCGGCAAATGGATGTTCTTCTTCTCTCCATTCAAAACCGCCCTCATGGACGACATTGTCGGAACGGCGGTTCTAGATGGCGTCGTCGTAGAGGCCAAATACTCGAACCCCGAAACGCTCATCGCGGCGGGCTCGAAACAAGGTGTCTGCTGCTTTTACCTAAACGGTAACGATAGAGAAAGCCATAAGAGGGTACTGAGCTACATGCTGGAAAACGGGCTAATCAGGAAGACAAAGACTGGAAAGCTGTATAACATTTCGTTCAAGTTCGACACTGAGACCTACGCAGGAAAGTACAAGGGGAGCGGCTTCTACGGAAAGATAAAGCTCGCGGACTTCGTAGACCTGGAGACGGGAGAGTTTAT
>CAJLOU010000180.1 GCA_905208345.1 uncultured Collinsella sp. | reverse complement strand
CTTCCGCGCTGCTTTTGGCTTCTGCTTTGCCCAGGGCGTCATCCAGGTGTTCCAGCCCCTGTTCACCGCTGCCGATGGCTACATCGGCCTCGCTGTGATCTACGGCGCCATGAGCCTGTTCTGGTTCGTGGGCGTCCACGGCCCCTCGATCGTCGAGCCCGCCATCGCCGCCGCCCTCGTTGCCAACATGACCGACAACCTGGCTGCGTTCCAGGCTGGCCAGCACGCTTCCGCTGTCCTGACCCAGGGTGCCCAGTACTTCGTCGTCTGCATGGGCGGCACCGGCGCCACGCTCGTCCTGGTCTTTATGTTCTGCTTCCTGGCCAAGTCCCAGGAGATGCGCGCCGTCGGTAAGGCCGCTATCGTTCCCGTGTGCTTTGCCGTCAACGAGCCGCTGCTGTTCGCCGCACCCATCGTGCTCAACCCCGTCTTCTTTGTCCCGTTTGTCTTTGCCCCGATCGCCAACATCTGGATCCTCAAGATCTTTATCGACTTCTTGGGCATGAACGGCTTTATGTACACCCTGCCCTGGACCGTCCCCGGCCCCATCGGCACCATCATGGGCCTGGACTTCCAGCCGCTCGCCTTTGTGGTGCTCGCCCTTATCCTGGTCGTCGACTTCGTCCTGTACTATCCGTTCTTCCGTGCCTATGACGCCCAGAAGTGCGCCGAGGAGGCCGAGATCTCCCAGGAGGAGCTCGCCGCCAAGAACGCCGAGAAGGCTGCCAAGCTCAACGATGCCTTCCAGGGCAAGGCTGACGCCAAGAGCGTTGCCGCCGGCGCTGCTGCCGAGGCCGTGAAGGCCGATGCCCCCGCCGCCACCGAGGCCACGGCCACCAGCGACCTCAACGGCAAGCGCGTGCTCGTGCTCTGCCAAGGCGGCGGTACCTCGGGCCTGCTCGCCAACGCGCTGGCCAAGGCCGCCAAGGAGCGCGGCATTGATCTTGAGACCGCTGCCGAGGCATATGGCAATCACGTCGACATGCTCCCCGACTTTGATCTGGTCGTCCTGGCCCCGCAGGCCGCCAGCTACCTGGCCGACCTGCAGAAGGACTGCGAGCGCGTGGGCAACAAGTGCGTCGCCTGCCGCGGTAAGCAGTACATCGAGCTCTCCCAGAACGGCGACAAGTCTCTCGCCTTCGTGAGTGAACAGCTTTCGAAGTAAGTAACGCTCAGGGCCAGCCGACCATCCAAGACCGGCTGGCCCTTCGATTTAGACGATTGGATCATCATGTCCGTTAACCCTGCTAGCGTCACCAACCCGCCTGCGCAGTTTCCCGAGGACTTTGTCTTTGGCGGCGCTACCGCTGCCTACCAGGTAGAGGGCGAGACCCGCACCCACGGTAAAGGCAAAGTCGCCTGGGACGACTTCCTGGAGGCCCAGGGGCGCTTCTCCCCCGATCCCGCTTCGGACTTCTACAACCAGTACCCCGTCGATCTGGAGCTGTGCGAGGAGTTTGGCATCAACGGCATTCGCCTCTCCATCGCCTGGAGCCGCATCTTCCCCAACGGTACCGGCGAAATCAACCCCGAGGGTGTCCAGTTCTACCACGATCTTTTCGCCGAGTGCCACAAGCACCACGTTGAGCCGTTTGTCACGCTGCATCACTTTGACACGCCGCTGCCCCTCTTTGAGAAGGGCGACTTCCTCAACCGCGAGACCATCGACGCCTTTGTGGACTTTGCCACCTTCTGCTTTAAGGAGTACGCCGACCAGGTGACCTACTGGTTCACCTTTAACGAGATCTGGGCCGACGCCTCCAACACCTACATCGAGGGCACCTTCCCCGGTGGCGTCAAGGCGCATCTGGCCGAGGCCTTCCAGTGCGAGCACAACATGATGCTCGCCCACGCCAAGGCCGTGCTGGCCTTCCACAACGGCGGCTTTAAGGGCAAAATCGGCGTCATCCAGTCGCTGGAGTTTAAGTACCCGCTCAACGAGAACGACCCCGCCGACATCAAAGCCGCCAACAACGAGCACGTGCTGCAAAACCAGTTTTTGCTCGACGCGACGTTCCGCGGCGAGTATGCCCCCGACACCCTCGAGTGCGCCAACCGCCTGGCTGCCGTCTCGGGCGGCACCATCCAGATCCTAGACGAGGATCTGAAAATCATGCGCGAGGCCGCGCTCTACAACGACTACCTGGGCGTTAACAACTACCAGTGCCGCTTCCTCAAGGCTTACGACGGCGAGAACGACCTGCACCACAACGGTACAGGCGAGAAGGGCACCGGCCGCTGGCGCGTCAAGGGTATTGGCGAGCATGTGAACAAGCCCGGCATCCCCACCACCGACTGGGACTGGATCATCTATCCCGAGGGTCTGTTCGATCTGCTCGTCTACATTAAGCAGCGCTACCCCAACTACAAGCAGATCTTCATTACCGAAAACGGCATGGGCTACAAGGATCCCTACAAAGACGGCTTTGTGGACGACCAGCCGCGCATCGACTACATCGAGCAGCACCTGCGCTGGCTGCTTAAGGCCATGGAGGTGGGTGTCAACGTGGGCGGTTACTTCCTGTGGAGCCTGCAGGATCAGTTCTCCTGGACCAATGGCTACAACAAGCGTTACGGCTTCTTCTACGTTGACTTTGAAACCCAGAAGCGCACGCCCAA
>CAJLOU010000179.1 GCA_905208345.1 uncultured Collinsella sp. | reverse complement strand
CCCGAGCAGCCGCTCGTCGTGGACACGACGGTGCCCATCCCCTGCCTGCGCCACGGCATCCCCACCAACCGCCTGGCCTACGCCATGCAGTATTTCGACCTGAGCTGCGTCGCATTTGAGGACCTGCCCTACGTGACGCTGCTCTGCCGCCTGCTCAAGCAGCTGCCCACGCGCGAGCACTCGGCCGAGGAGCTCGACAACTTGCTCGCCGGCAAGCTGGGCTTTTTAAGCTTTACGACCGAGGTCATGACCCAGCCCGACGTGGACGGCGTGCGTCCCTACCTGCTGGTGAGCGCCGGCGCCCTGTCCGAGAAGATCGATGCGCTGGCGAGTCTGCCGCGCGAGGTGTGGTCGAGCACGCTTTTGCTCGATGCCGATGCCGACCGCATGCGCGACGTGCTCACGCAGATTCGCATTGGGCTTGAGCAGGGCTTTATCAACAACGGACACTCGGCGGCGCTCGGTCGCGCGATGAGCTACAGCTCGCCTTCGGCCGTGGTGCGCGAGCAGCTTTCGGGCGTGGACTTCTACCTGTTCCTGCGCGATCTGCTCGACCACTTTGACGAGCGCCTGGACGGCCTGCGCACCAAGCTTACCGAGCTGGCGGGCCGCATCTTTGTGGCCGACGGCTGCATGGCGAGCTTTACCGGCAGCGACGAGGACTTTGACGCGTACTGGGATGCCGCGGGCGACCTGGGGCTGGACGCTGGCGACGGCGCCGATGCCGGCCGCGACGCGCTCGTGGTGCCGGCGCCGTGCGACCGCCACGAGGCTTTTGTCATCCCCAGCGACATCTGTTTTGCCGCGCGTGCGTGCGATCCGCGTCGCCTGGGCATTGACGTGACGGGCGCCTGGGCGGTTGCCGCCAACGCGCTCTCCTACGACTACCTGTGGAACGAGATCCGCGTGAAGGGCGGTGCGTACGGCTGCGGATTCCGCGCGGCCGGCGAGCGTCAGGCGGCGTTCTACACCTACCGCGACCCGGCAATCGACCCCTCGATTGAGCGCGTGGCGCGCGCAGGCGAATGGCTCGGCAGCTTTGAGCCCGACGAGGCCGCCTTTGAGGGCTTTATCGTGAGCTGCGTGAGCGGCATGGACGCGCCGGTGAAGCCGTACGCGCTCACCAAGCGCCGCAACACGACCTACCTGGCCGGACTCGATCCGCACGCACGCGAGGAGCGCCGCGCCCAGATGCTCGCCGCCACGCCCGGTGAGCTTCGCTCGCTCGGCGCCGACGTGACGCGCATTGCGGCCGAGTCGCCCACCTGCGTCTTTGGCGGCCGCGACGTCATCGCCAAGAGCAACGCCGGCTTTAACGTAGTCGACCTGCTGGGCTAAGGCGCGGCAAGCAAAACTACCACGAAGGGCGCAGTTCACAGGCGCCCTTCGTGGTAGTTCGAACACTTGTTCTATACGCACACATGTTCTATAGTAGAGGTGCTTGCATCGAACTGAAATTGCAACTAGAATATAGTTGCAGAATGTGAGGCGGGATGACTCGATCCGATAAACTCATCGCCCAGCTGCTTAGCTGTCCTTCAACGTATAGATTTGCTGACTTTCTTAAAGTTATGTCTTCATATGGCTTTGAAATGGACAGCAAAGGCAAGACGTCCGGATCGCGCGTTCGCTTCTACAGGCCATCAGATGGCAGGATGTTCGTAATGCACGCGCCTCATCCATCTGACGAATTGACAGCGGGGACCATTCGAAACATCGTTCGCTTTCTGCAAGATGTCGGAGGTAGTCATGAGTAACGTTTTGGCATACAAGGGTTATTTCGCCCCGGTCGAGTTCGATGCCGAACAGCATGTGCTAACAGGTATGGTCGCCGGCATTAGGGACGCAATCGTATTTGAAGGCTCCACGGCTGAAGAAGTGGAGCAATGCTTCCACGACGCCGTCGACGATTACCTTGAGTTTTGCGCCGAGAAGGGCAAGGAACCCGAGCGGGCTTTTAAGGGCTCGTTCAACGTAAGAACGGGCTCTGAGCTCCACAAGCAAGCAGCGCTGGCAGCGGCAAAGAAGGGTGAGTCACTCAATAAGTTTGTGACTGAGGCGATTGCTGCGGCGTTATAGCATTAACGCACAGGCCCAAACAACCACAAAGGGCGCAGTTCACAGGCATATTTGCGGTGACTTTACTGCCCATATCGCGTTTGCCCAGATAAAACCTGCCAAAATAAACCTGTCCCTTTTTGGTAGGTTTGGGAGATGAGACTGGGATGGATAAGGCTGAGTTGCGGCGGGCAGTGATTGCTCGGCGCGATGCTATTGATTTGGATGTTCGGGCGGCAAAGTCCGCCGCTATCTGCGCGCGGCTTGTTGAGCTGATGGAGCCCAGCGGCGCTGCGGGCCAACGCACCGTTGCCGTCTATGCCGCGATGGGTTCCGAGGTCGACCCAGCCGCGTTTGCCGCCGCGGCCGTCGCGCGTGGCTGGCGCGTAGCCTATCCGTGCATGCTCTCGGCAAGCGACGCCGCCGCATGCGGCCAGCGCATGTGCATGCGGGCAGTCTCTGCCGGCGATGCGTCCGAGGCCCCGTTTATCGCCCACCCTACGCGGGCCTTCGCAGCCACGGACGTCGACAGCGACCACTTCCCCATCGTGCCCGCCGCCGAGCTCGA
>CAJLOU010000178.1 GCA_905208345.1 uncultured Collinsella sp. | reverse complement strand
CGCTCCCCCGCCGCCGGCGCTGGCGTTCCCTCAGTATCGGGACGCGTTACGGCAATCTCGCTTGCAAGCTCGAGCGTCGTGAGCGCCGAGCGAGCATCACCCGCGGCCAGCGTGCAGATGGTCTTAACCGTATCCTCATCGGCCGAGAACTTGCCGTTCAGACCCTGCGGCGCCTCGAGTGCACGCTCGATGAGCGTCGCAATATCCTCGTCCTTTAAGTGCTCAAGCTCCACCACGCGACCACGCGAGAGCAACGCCGAGTTGACCTCGAAGTACGGATTCTCCGTCGTAGCGCCAATCATAATGACGGTGCGGTTCTCAACCGCATGCAAAAGCGCATCCTGCTGCGACTTGGAGAAGCGGTGGATCTCGTCGATAAATAGAATGGTGCGTCGGTCGTACGTATTCAAGCGCGTCTTGGCCTCGTCAATCACGCGACGCAGGTCCTTCACGGTACCCGTCACGGCGCTGACCTCAACAAACTCGCTCTTGGTATGGTTGGCGATGATATGCGCCAGCGTCGTCTTGCCCGTACCGGCCGGCCCATACAGAATCACACTCGACAGAACGTCATGCTCAATCGCGGCGCGCAGCCACGAGCCCTTACCGACGGCCTTTTGCTGACCCACGTACTCGTCGAGCGAATTGGGGCGCATGCGCACCGCGAGCGGCGCATTCTGAAAGGAACGCTCGCGCGTCGAAGCAGAAAAAAGGTCGTCCATAGCCATCCCGTGCATCAATCAAAAACGTTTTCCTCTAACAGTATACCGAATATATACGAACTACCGTTCGTTAATATAGGTACGGTGCGGAAACTTTAATCCCGGGAACAACTTGCTCGTGAGCTCGCAGAAATAGCCGTCCGTCATGCTCGAAATGTAATCCACTACGGTCTGATCCTTATCGTCCTGCCAGGCATAGGTGCGATCGTAGTAGGAAAGCTGCTGTTCAATGCGCGAAATATGATGCTTAAAGATGTACGAGAACTCGTCGCCTTCGTTTATATCCTGCAGGCAACGGTCGTAGAGCTTTTCGAACGCCTCGCGCAGCTCCGCTTCGGAGTCGCCTTCGATGCCGCCCTTGCTATAGATCTTTACGTAGTTCTCGCGCTTGGCTCGGCGGATCTCCTCAAACAGGTCCTCGCTCATCTCGATGCGCGGCTTGCCATAGCTGTGCTCAACGATATCGATGGAGGCATGCGTAAGGATCCAGCTGTTGTATGCCCCACCCAGGCCATCGTCAAAAGCATCGGGTGCCAGTAGGCCCGCCGCAATGGCGTCTTGGCGATCGCGCCCAACGTAGGCAAGGATATCCGAGATGCGGACCACGCAGCCTTCGAGCGTCATGGGACGCAGGTGCTCAATTGCGCTATAGCCCTTGGCAATGCATTCCTCGACGGTTCGGTCGAACTGGTCAAAGGAACCCATGTCCGAAAGCTCAAACACGCGTTGCTCGTACTCGCCGTTATGGCACAAGACGCCGTCGAGCGTCTGGAGCGACACGTTACGACCGTACAGCGCATCGAGCACGCGAACCGACTGCACGTTATGAAAAAAGAAGCGGCCGGTACGCTCGTGATAGATATCGTTGAGGAATCGCTCACCGGCATGGCCGAAGGGCGTGTGGCCCAAGTCGTGGCCTAAGCCAATCGCCTCGATCAGATCGCAGTTGAGCCCCAGGGCGCGACCGATATCGCGTGCGATACGCGAGACAAGCTGCACATGCAAACCGCGGCGCGACAGATCATCATTGCTACGGAAGCTAAAAACCTGCGTTTTGCCTGCATAACGGGCGTACACCGGAAGATGAAGAATCTTTTCGGTATCGCGCATAAATGCCGGTCGCATAAGCGTGCCTTTGTCGGCAGCGCGATCAATACGACGAATGACCTGGTTGTCGTTGCAACGATACGGGTTGACAGAACCCGAAGCACGATCGGCGGAAATGCGCTCGACAAGCTCGGGCGACAACGCCGACGGAATCCGGTCCATGCGCGCCTTAATGACGGCCGTTTCTTGATTAGTTGCCATGGCATGCTCCTTAAGAAGGATGCGCAATCGGTTACAATGTGCAGCCCACGACCTCGATTATGGCAAAAATCGGCACCAAAAACGGGAGCAATGGCAGGGAGCGCGATTTTGTGAAGAGGCAGGAGAGGGCAAGGACCAGGAGCGCGACGGCAAATGCCACGATGCCGCCCAGAGGGTCAAGCGTGCAAAGCGCGAAGAGCGCCTTGACGTCCCCCATGCCGATGCCGGGGGCGTGGCGAAGGCGCCGCCAGAGCGACTCAGTGAGCACAAGGGCAAGGTAGACGATGACCGCAAGACCGGCGTGGTCAAGCGCCGTGGTAACGCCCTTGTCGAGCCAGACGCCTGCCAACGCCGCCACCGCACACACGCCGGCAAGCTCATTGGGAAACCGTCGCTCACGGGCATCAACCAACGCACCGGCAAAGATGCAAATCCAAAATGGGATGTAGGGCATCGTGCACCTCCTTGGGCAGCTACTCGAAAGCAAAAACCACCACAAAGGTGCCTGTCCCCTTTGTGGTGGTTTTGGTGGTGGTTATTTGGCGCCTTGCATGACCTCGTCGAGGGTAACGTTGACGGCGTGCTGCGTCGGGACCCAGTCGACCTT
>CAJLOU010000177.1 GCA_905208345.1 uncultured Collinsella sp. | reverse complement strand
ACTCGACGAGCTTGCGGCAGGTCTTTTTATCGATTCCAGTTGCCTTGACCAGCGCCGACACCGTCTTGTCAACATCCTCGACAAGCTGCGGGTTCACGGCGATGTTGCGACATTCGACCGACGACGCCAGCACGTTACCGTTGCGGTCGTAGATGGTGCCGCGTTTGGCATAGAGGGTCTGTGCAAGCAGGCGGCGCGCATCGGCACGCTCGCGCAGTTTATCGGCTTCGACAATTTGATAGTCGGCAAGGCGAAAGACGCCCAAGCCCAAACCAAGCCCGATGAAGCCCATGATGGCTTTGCGGCGAGGCAGAGGCGTGCCTGTGAGCCATTCGGTCGACGAACTCTTGCGCGACCTGGTGTTATGCATTTGAGGGCCGTCCGAGCCGCGAAGTCGCGACGCCGGGTCGTTGCCACGGGACTGCCCGGCGTTGTAAGATTGCCGACCCGTTCCTTGATAACCAGAACGTCCCCGCGACGAGGGACGTCCAGAACCGCGGCCCCCATCGGAACCGCGGCGATAGTCATTTGTCATACTCAGCTACCGTCTTGCTACTGAGCGGTCGCGGTCGCGTTGGCGCCCGCGGCTGCATCCTGCGAAAAGTCAAGTGTAACGCTCTCGCTAGGCTCCACCATGCCATAAGCGCCCGCAAGGTCGCGAATGCGCGTGTCGGCGCCATAGACCGAATGCATGACCTCCAGGTCGGAGCTCTCATCGGTCGCCTTTTCGAGCGTGTTGGTAAGCTCGGCGTTGCTGTTGAGCACCTGGGCCGTAACGCCGGCGAGTGCCACGCGGGCGACGCCGATCGTCATGAAGATAGCCGCAATGATGCAAAACGTTTTAAGAACGCTCATGAAAACCGGGCTTACCGCCTGGTTTGCCTGACGGCCCGCGCCCGTGTAGACATCAAAGCGCGGCGTGCGCTGCTCACGGGGAGCAACGGGGGCCTGCGGCGTCTCACGATAGGCGGGCATGGCGTTCATATCATAGGCAAGTGCTGCGCTTGAAGTGTTGTAGCCCATGATATGCCGCCTCCCATCCCGAGTACGTTGGTAGTGTGTTTAAGCTTCGTTTATGGTGCGAGCGGGAGGTCCAATATCGCGCGGTCGCGCCTACAGACGCTGCGCCACGCGGATTTTGGCTGATCTCGCCCGAGGGTTGCGCTCAACCTCATCAGGCTGGGCAACCAAGGGTTTGCGGGTGATGACCTTGAGTATCGGCACGTTGCCGCACACGCACACCGGAATCTCCGGCGGACACGTGCACCCCTGGCTCATCTCCTTAAAGTGGTTCTTTACGATACGGTCCTCGAGCGAGTGATACGAGATGACGCAGATACGTCCGCCCGGGTTGAGCCACCTGGTGGCGGCATCAAGCCCTCGTTCGAGCACATCGAGCTCGTGATTGACCTCGATGCGAATGGCCTGGAAACTTTTCTTGGCCGGGTGTCCGCCATGCCGACGAGCGGCAGCCGGGATACCCGCCTTGATGATCTCGACAAATTGGCCGGTGGTTTCGATCGGTTCTTGCTCGCGGCGGCGCACGATCTCGCGCGCGATCTGCGAGGCGAACTTCTCTTCTCCGTAGACGCGTAGAATCCGGGCGAGGTCGTGTTCGTTATAGGTGTTGATGACCTCAGCTGCGTTTAAGGTGTTATTACCCGGATCCATCCGCATGTCCAATGGGGCGTCCTCGTTATACGAAAAGCCCCTGCCAGGGATATCGAGTTGCGGTGACGAAACGCCCAAATCGAACAGGAAGCCATCGATTCCGGGCACCTCGGCCGAGCAAAGCAGCTCGTCCAAGTCGCCGAAGTTGCCCTTCAGCAGCTGGTGCGGAACGCCGGGAACCTCGCGGTCCAGACGGGCACCAGCGGCCTCGAGGGCCATGTCGTCCTGATCGACGCCGAGCAAAAGGCCCGTCTCCCCCACCTGCGCGGCCATCTTTACCGAATGGCCGGCACCGCCAAGGGTGCAATCGCAGACAACGGAGCCGCTCTTTAGCCGCAGCGACTCAAGCACTTCGCCGAGCATGACAGGTTCATGCCGATATTCTTGTGTCAAGATCCCACGCTCCATCCGTTACCCGTGCCTTGCCCTTACGAGAAGAAGAGGTCCAGCAGGGCCTCATCGTCATCGTCCTCATCGGCCGCGGCGCGATCCCAAACCTCAAGGTGGTCGTAGTTGCCCACAACCGTGACCTCGCGGTCGAGGTTCGCCTGCTTGCGGAGAGACTCGGAAAGACCGATACGACCGGCGCTGTCCACGTCCATCGACGTGGTGCGCTTGTTGATCGCCCTCATGAGCTTCTGGTCGTTGATGTCACGCGGGTTAAAACCCTCGTGGCCCTCACGACCCGCGAAGAGTCCTTCGACCCACTTATCGAAGGCCTCGGCAGAGAACACGTACAGAGCATCGACATCCAGGGCTTTGAACACGCGAACATGCTCTCCAAGCTCCTCACGAAGGGGTGCAGGCAGGGACAGACGACCTTTTGCATCGAGATTGCGCTCGTATGCACCAGTCATTCCCATGTGCGCCCTCCCCTCGGTTACTCAGATGGCACGTACGCGGGGAACCACCCCGCCTGTCGACGTGATTAATAATATGGGGAACCGCCCCATTTTTCAACACCTTTCCCC
>CAJLOU010000176.1 GCA_905208345.1 uncultured Collinsella sp. | reverse complement strand
AACGCCGGCCAGATCAAGTCGGGCGCCCCGTGCCGTAGCGACCGTATCGCCAAGTACAACCAGCTCATCCGCATCGAGGACGAGCTCGAGGGCAGCGCGCGCTACGCCGGCAAGGCCGCGTTCTACAACATTCGCTAAACAAGTGGTGCTCGCGGGGGCGAGGGTTGACTCGGCCCCGCTCCACTTCTGATGGCCGCTATTGGGCGCTGGGCCATACGGCTCAGCGCCTTTTTTATGTCGAGCAAAGGCTGACGAAGGTGGTGCGGGCGCTCGTGCTATAACTAAAGGACTTAGCGCAAACAAACTTCAACCGCACAAGGCGCACATGGATCAGATTTACGACAACAGGTATTATTCCGCCGGTTCGCGCGAGCCGTCGCCTCGCCGCGCGGGTACCGTGCAGCTCGGCGGGTCCGACTACGCCGGCGTCGATCGCCGCGCACAGCGTCCGGCAAGCGCCTCACACCCCCGTGCTCAAATGAATACGTCGACGGACCGCCCGCCACGTTCGGCGCGCCCGACGCATGCTCAGCGTCCCTCGGCTCAAACGCACGAAAAGTCGACCAGGCCCTCGAGCCGTCTTTCGGGCTCGGACTTCATGCACTACGCCAACGACAACGCGGTGGTCAAGGCGATCTACGACTTTACCCATGGACCCCAGCGCGGGCTGTTTATTGGCATTGTCGTCGTCCTGGTGCTCGTGAGCCTGTACTTTCCCGTGCGCGACCTCTACGTTGCCAAGCGCTCGAGCGATATCTTGGCCAAGCAGGTCGAGATTCGCCAGCAGTACAACGACGACTTGCAGAAAAGCGTCGACAAACTGCTCTCGGAGGAGGGCATTAAGGACGCGGCGACCGAGGACCTGGGCCTGGTGATGCCCGGCGAGACCAAGATTGACGTGCTGGGCCTGGACGATGATTCGGACTCGTCGTCGAGCAAAAAGTCCTCGAACGCCAAGAAGGCCAGCGAAGTCGCCAAAGAGATCGAAGAGGTCGGCAAGGACGCGCCGTGGTACATCCAGACGCTCGATATGCTGTTTGGATTTAACGGCGTCGAGGGCCAGACGGTCGTGTCCAACGGCAAATAGCGCCCGGAGGGGAGCCCGCAATGGCAGATTGCAAACGATATAAGGTGGCGGCGATCGACCTGGGAACGGTGTCGTCGCGCCTAGTGCTGGCCCAGGTCGAGGGCGGGGCGATCGTGGAATCGTCCAAGCATACCGAGATTACAGACTTGGGCGAGGGCGTGGATGCGACGGGGCGCTTTTGCGAGGCGGCCGTTGAGCGCGTGCTCGCTGCGTGCCGAATGTTTGTGGACGAGGCCCGTGCCTTTGGGGCCGCGTGCATCTGCACCACGTGCACGAGTGCCGCGCGTGATGCGTCCAATGCCGCGCTACTGCTGGACGGCCTGCGCGAGCTGGGGCTCGAGCCGCAGGTGATTCCGGGCGAGGTCGAGGCGCGCCTGACGTTTTTTGGCGTGGCACACGACTTTGCGGGCGAACGCATCATCGTTGCCGATTCGGGCGGCGGATCCACGGAGCTCGCGACGGGCGTCTATGCACCGGAGCGCGGCATCTTCGCCCTGGAGGGAACGCGCTCGCTGGATATCGGTTGCCGCCGCGTGACCGAGCGGTTTTTCTCGGCGCTGCCGCCGTCAACGGACGAGCTTGCGGCTGCTGCCGGCTGGGCAAACGAGCAGTTTGCGGGCTATTTTGAGAGCCTGCCTGTCGACTTTGAGCGCGCCGAGCGCCTGGTCGCGGTGGGTGGTACCGTCACCACGCTCGTGGCACTCGTTCACGAGCTGGAGCCGTATGATTCGAGCTTTGTGCACCTGCGCGAGCTTTCGTTGGACCAGGTTTCGGCCGCTATCGAGCGCATGTCCGCGCTGGATGTTGCGGGCATTGCCGCGTTACCGGGCGTGCAACCCAAGCGCGCGGGCGTGATCTTGGCAGGTGCCGCGGTGATTCGCGAGCTCATGCGAGCCGGCGGCTACAAGACGCTCACCGTAAGCGAGAACAGCCTGCTCGCCGGCATGGCCGCCACCATCAACGAGGTTCTCGACGGCGCGACCCCCACCATTGGCTGGACCCCGAGCCTGAGCGCCCTTTAACCGTCTCCCTCTGAGTTGCGGTGAAATAGTTCCTAAATAAGCTGGTAAACGGCCAAAACAGGAACTATTCCACCGCAACTCAACAGCCGGCACTTGGGGATGTTCCTGTTCTGCCGGCACCTGGGGACGGTCCTTGGGTTGATATGAGCGGTCGCAAAAGCTACGTCTCAAATTAACTGTTCTGCAGTTGACGGCATCTAAAAGAAACGAGCCCGCATCCCTGGGGGACACGGGCTCGTAAACAATACGTGGTAGGGGCGGTGGGACTCGAACCCACAATCCTTGCGGCGAGAGATTTTAAGTCTCCTGCGTATGCCAATTCCGCCACGCCCCCGTGAGACTAGAAGTCTAGCACAAGCCGTCCGTTACGCGTTGACGGCCATCGAGTGTTGGCCCGACTTCTCAAGGAACTCTTGGAACTTGGCCTCGTCGCCCTTGTTCTTGTACTGCAGGGCCAACAGGTACTCCAAGCGGCAACTCTTAACCTTATCGTCGCCGGCCTCCTCGAGCATGCGCTCCAGCTCGGGAATGTCGTTGTGGCGCTTGAGGATCATCGTGTCGTACATCAG
>CAJLOU010000175.1 GCA_905208345.1 uncultured Collinsella sp. | reverse complement strand
AGGTTGAGTCCCAGCAGCAGGTCGAACATCTCGCTGGCGTGCTCGTGGTCCTCGCGCAGCAGATAGGAGTTCAGGCGCAGGTAGTCGCGGTTGTAGCGCGGGTACAGCATGCTGGTGAGTTTGCCGTCGAGCAAACGATCGAACTCGTCCCACTGCTTGGCGGCCATGAGCTGCTGCAGGCGCTTAAACGTGGTGCGTTTTTTGACGCTAAAGAACACCGACACGGCGATGCAGATGATAACGACGGCGGTCCAGAGTGTGCGGGAATCGGGCATATTAGGGTCCTTAGTCGCTCATAAAGCGAGCGGTATGACAACACGTACTGGATGTATTATACGCAGCGCGCAAGCAAACTGGCATAAAAGCTCATCGAGGCCGAGTGACATCGCTCGCTGCGGTACACTTACCTAAAGTAAACCATGAAGGGAGACATTACCTATGAAGAAGATCGTTTTGGCTTGCGGTGCTGGCGCTGCTACTTCCACGCTCGTTGCCCAGAAGGTCGCCACCCTGCTCGACGCCAACGGTTATGCCGGCAAGTATGAGATCGTGCAGTGCGCCATCTCCGAGGCCAAGGATTACTGCGACGAGGGCGCTGACCTGCTGATCGCCACCACCGTTGCCCCCGAGGGCCTCACCTGCCCGTACGTGAGCGGCGTGCCCTTCATGACCGGCATGAACCGCGTCGCTGCCGAGAAGGCCGTCCTCGACGTTATGGCTCAGTAGGCGCTGCCTGTATGAGTGAGCAGAACGCCAATCCGGTCGAGCTCTTTGGCATGCGCGTTGCCCATGTGGGCATTAACGCCACCGACCCGGCAGACGCCCTGGAGATCGCGGAGCTGTTCTCGACGATGATGGGCCTGCCTGTCATCGAGACCCCCGTTTCGTACTTTAACGATTCGCTGGTCGAGATCATGAAGCAGAACGGTCGTGGCGCCAAGGGCCACATTGGCTTTGCCGTCAACGACATCGATGCGGCCGAGAAGTGGTTTGCCGAGCGCGGGCTCGAGGTTAACGAGGAGTCGCGCGTGCTGCTGCCCGACGGCGGCACCAAACTCGTGTACTTTAAGCGCGAGTTCGCCGGCTTCGCCGTGCACCTGTGCCGCGAGTAGCGCACAAGCTGCTATAGCTAGCGAAAAATGGGGTAAGGCCACGTGGCCTTACCCCATTTTTAATGCCGAGAGGGTGACTGACGGGCTGTCGTAAAACGAAGGTGAATGGTTTCCCGCGAAGTGAACGAGTGAAATCGGATCCCCGAAGCATCGACACTTTGGAGACGCCGTTTCCTGCGGTTTTGTCAGGTATTTCCTGCGGTTTTGGCGCCAAAAAGTGCGGATGCTTCGAGGGTCCAAAATAGGTCGTTCACTTCGCGGAAAACCATTCACCTTCGATTCGTGAGAGACGCCCCTACCGCGGCAGGCGAATCGTAAAGCGGCTGCCGACGCCCTCGACTGAGGTCAGGCCAATGACGCCGCCATGGCTATCGACGATCCACTTGGCGATGGCGAGCCCCAGACCCGAGCCCTGCGCGCCGGCATCGCGTGCGTTGTCGGCGCGGTAGAACCGTTCAAACGCGTGAGCTGCGGATTCCTGGTTCATGCCGATGCCCTCGTCCTCAACACTTATGTCGATCGCACCCGTGCCCGCATCGGGCGTTATGCCAAACGTGACGGTCGTTCCCGCACCCGAGTACTTGGCAGCGTTTTGCACGATCACGCGCAGAGCCTGCTTCACGAGCGCCACGTCGACAGATGCGTCGCAGCGCGGGTCGTTGGCAAGCGTGGTGTCGTACGCCAGCCGATACGTGTGCTCGGTATCGATCATCTGCGATTCCTCGCATACCTCGCCGACCAATGCGGCCAGGTTGGTATTCGCGCGCCGCAGGACCGTGCGCCCGGCATCGCCGCGCGCCAAAAACAGCAGCTGCTCCACGAGCTCCTGCATGTGCTCGCTTTCGGCCTTGAGGGACGCGATGGATTCCGCCAGCACGTCCGGGTCGTCTTTGCCCCAGCGGTCGAGCATGTTTACGTAGCCCTGAATCACCGCGATGGGCGTGCGCAGCTCGTGGCTTGCATCGTTGACAAAGCGCATCTGCTGCAGCTTGGCCTCTTGCATCTGGCGCAGCAGGCGGTTGAGTGCGACCTCGATGCTTGCCAGGTCGGCGTCGCCGGTGGTGACGCTCGGCGAGTCGACGCTTGCGCGCTCGATGGCCTGCTCCAGCGTTTCCATCTTGCCGCCGGAGAGCTGCATGCGGCCGAGCTCGTCCACGCGCAAGGCCAGGTCGTTGAGCGGCGCCATGGTGCGGCGCACGCGCCTCGCGCCGCCGAGCATGTTGAGCACGCTGATGACCTGCCAACCCACAACGACAAGGTAGAGAGGCCATAGCGTGACGAGGTCCTGCGCGAGGGGGAAGGTCTTGCTGGTGCGCGCAAGCTCGACGGTATAGGTGAGCGTTGTCAGGTCCCAGCCGCGCGCGGGCGTCAGCGACATGCCGTGAACGGTGGCGCCGGGAATCCAGCCTGCGGTAAACGCGCTGTCGGGCAGCGTCTGGTTGTATCCATAGACGAGGATCGCTGCCGCAATCACCATCAGCAGCAGATCGAGCCAGACGTAGCTCATCAAGCGGCGCCACATATAGCCCCAGTTGATGGCGCGGGCGATGGAGGTGACGCGCTTGGCCTCGG
>CAJLOU010000174.1 GCA_905208345.1 uncultured Collinsella sp. | reverse complement strand
TGGGGCCCTGGACCTTTGCCCACGTCTTGAGCGACAGCGTATCGATCTCGATAAAGCCGGCGCTGGCCTTCTCGTCAAACGTGGTGTCGCGGTCGTAGGTAGCCAGGCCGTAGTCGTAGAGGCTGAAGGGACTCTTGCGGCCGACGACATGGCAGTTGCCCTTAAAGAACTTCAGACGGACAGTGCCGGTCACGAACTTCTGGGTATCGGCCATAAAGGCGTCGAGCGCGTTCTTGAGCGGGCTGTACCACTGGCCGTTGTACACGGCGGTGGCCCAATCCTGCTCGAGCTTGATCTTGGTCTTGAGCAGGTCGCCCTCGACGCAGATGTCCTCGAGCGCCTTGTGGGCGGTGATGAGCGTCAGGGCGCCGGGAACCTCATAGCACTCGCGGCTCTTGAGGCCCACCAGACGATCCTCGACCAGGTCAAGACGGCCAAAGCCGTTGTCGCCCGAAATCTTGTTGAGGGCGATGACGATCTCGGAGAGCTTCATCTTCTTGCCGTCGACGGCGACAGGCTTGCCGGCCTCAAACTCGATCTCGGTATAGGTCGGGGTGTCAGGCGTGTCCTCGGGGTTCTTGGTCATAACCCAAGCGTCATCGAGCGGCTCATTCCAAGGGTCCTCCAGGTGACCGCACTCGATGGCGCGACCCCACAGGTTGTCGTCGATGGAGTAGGGGTTGTCGTTGGCACCCTCGGGAACCGGCACGTTGTGGGCGTGGGCATAGGCGACCTCGTCGGGACGGCACTTCAGGTCCCACTCGCGAACCGGGGCGATAACCTTGAGCTCGGGGTCGAGGGCCTTGACGGCGGCCTCAAAACGGACCTGATCGTTACCTTTGCCAGTGCAGCCGTGGGCGACGTAGGTCGCGCCAAACTCGTGGGCGACCTCAACAAGCTTCTTGGCAAGCAGCGGGCGAGACAGGGCGGAGAGCAGCGGATACTTATTCTCGTACATGGAGTTTGCGGCGATGGCTTTGGTCAGGAACTCATCGGAGAACTCGTCGCGCAGGTCGAGCACCTGGCAATCGAGAACGCCCAGGTCGAGCGCCTTCTGCTTCTTGGCATCCAGTCCGGTCTCTTCCTGGCCCACGTTGCCGCAGACGCAAACGACATCGAGATTCTTCTCGTCCTGGAGCCACTTGACACATACGGATGTATCAAGACCACCGGAATATGCGAGAACGACTTTTTCCTTGCTCATGGCTGTTTCCTTTCGCCCTTGGTAGCTAGTTAGAACATCGGTCAGTTGCAAGTCATTTCAAGGTCATATACCGTGCAATATCAGGTTAAATAGCAAAAATCAGCACATACATGCCCTAGAAACATGCAGCAATGTCGTGCTAAAACCCAACGACCTCAAAATGACTCTGTTGAGGCAATTCGCCCCATGCGGACAGAGACGATTGTTATCGTCGTCGGGAAATTGCGCGCTGGCGTCGGATGGCATTGTCTGCAGTGGTGATGATCTTTACGAACTGCATCTGCCTCTCCTTTCACGTATCGCCGGGCGCAATTCAAATATCGTAAACGGTACCTTTTACTCGGTAAGCGGTTGTTTTTCCGTCTCCGTTTTCGATGGTCGCTATATTACGCTAAAGCGCCCGCAGCACAAGCGACAAATTCAAATTTCTGAAAAGTTTTTTCATTACTTTGTGAAGCGTGGTGCAAATACGCACCATTCCTGCGAAAATACGCTCGACTACTAGTTGATGGTTATAACGTCTGAAACAATCTCGAAACGAAAGGCGCATTTTTATGCAAACTTACGAATCGGACGCCAACATCGGCAACATTAAGATTCTCGCCGTCGATATGGACAAGACGCTGCTGACCGACGAGCGTGTGCTGCCCCAGGGTCTTGATGAGCGCCTGGACAAGCTCGCCGACGCCGGCATCGTATTCTGCCCCGCCAGCGGACGTCCCGCCCCCAAGCTCGAGGAGATGTTCGAGGGCATCAAGAACCGCCTCGCCTTTTGTCCCGACAACGGAGCTTGCGTGATCTATCGCGGCAGCTATATCTATAAAAGCAATATTGACGTGGAGCTGTATCAGCAGGTCTTGAACCGTGCCTCGGAGGATCCTCGCGCTGTCCCCGTCCTGTGCTGCTTCGACGAGTTCTACGTGCTTGCCCGCGACCATCAATACCACGACGAGATCAGCGTCTACTACAACACAATCAACTACGTAGACAGCTTTGAGGGCATTGATTTCGAGTCCAACAAGATTTCGGTCTTCTTCCCCGGCTACGACGCCGAGCCCGCTTTCCGCGAGACCTATAGCCCCGAGTTCTCGGACAAGCTCTACGTCACCAACGCTGGGCGCGAGTGGATCGACTTTATGAACCTGGGCGTCGACAAGGGCGCCGGCGTCGCTCACCTGTGCGAGCACCTGGGCATCGATATTGCCGATGCTGCCGCCGTGGGCGATACCTACAACGACATCCCCATGCTGGAGCGCGTCGGGCATAGCTTTATCGTGGACAATGCCGAGGAGCACATGAACGCGCACGCCAAGTGGCGCATTCCGAGCAACAACGACGGGGGCGTACTGACGCTCATCGACGCTATCTTGGCGGCTCGTTAAGCTATCCCATCGGGCCTGGCCGGGCGAGGCGGGTAAGTTTTTCGTTCGGTCAGGTCCTGGGCTCGCTCGAAGGCCACATTAAGTGGCCTTCGGCTCGTGCGGAACTTGCAGCGAGCAAAG
>CAJLOU010000173.1 GCA_905208345.1 uncultured Collinsella sp. | reverse complement strand
CACCGCGTGCTGGCACTGGACCGCGGCGAGCGCGAGGGCTTTTTGAAGGTCACGATTCAGGTCGACGCCGAGCGTGCCGCGGGCATCGTCAGCTGGATGTTCGCCCGCAAAAAGACCGGCGGCAAAAGCGCCGAGCTTGTGGATGCCGCCGCCCGCGACGCCTACAGCGTGGACGTACTCGTGCCCAACCGTCGTGAAACGCTCGAGGCCTTCCCAGAGATTCCCTGCGATCGGACAACCATTGATGACTATCTTCGCCTCATGCTGAAAGGGGCTTCGAAATGAAACGCGCCTTTATGTCCGAGCTCGTCATCGTTCGCACGCTCATCCCGAGCATCGCGGGCGTCGGCTTGTTCATCTTCGTCGTGCTGACGCTCGCCAACGCGTCGGATGGCGATTCCGGCATGAGCGCCGGCGCTTGCGCCGTTAGCGCCATGTCGCCCATCATGGTCATGAACTCACTGGCCGGTTTCGACAATCAAAACGGTTGGGAGCGCTACCGGGCAACGCTGCCCTTCTCGCGCAAAGACATCATCTGCGCACGCTACCTGAGCGTTATTGTCTTCTCCGCCGTCATGGCATGTGCAGCTACGCTTTTGAGTGTCGTCGCCATCCCGCTCTTCAACAGCGCGGGCATTCCTTCGACAGGACAGACGGTCTTTGAAATCGCAATCGCCTCGGCAGCATCGATGCTCATCTCCCTCATGATGGTGTTTTTGGCGCAGCCACTGTTCTTTCGATTTGGACACATGGAGGCGCTGCGCCTATCCGTTGGCCTGTTTGCCATGCTCGGATGCCTTGCCATGGCCACGCTGAGCTCCTCCAACCCCATCAGCAACTGGCTCATGTCGATTGCCGGAGCGAATCCCGATCCCGCCGTCCTTGGCTGTCTGTGTGCAGGAATTGCAGTACTGGCGCTCGCACTATGTGCAATCAGCTGCGCTGTCAGCACCAAGGTTTATCGAGTACGCGATCTGTAATCGACAGCTAAAATAGCTTAGGTGGTACCCCGCTTATTTTTCCAATGAAACAAGGCGGCATAGCGTCACCACCGCCCCTCACAGCAGGCCGTCTAGTTCTTGGCAACCAAAAAGACACCGTCAGCATATCGAAGGTGAATACTTTTCCGAGAAGTGAACGAGTAAAAACAGTGCCCTGTAGCATCGACATTTTAAGGACTCAATTCCTGCGGTTTTTGTCTAAGAATCCTGCAGTTTTGTTCGAAAAAAGTGTGCATGTTCCAGGGGTCCAGATTTACTCGTTCACTTCGCGGAAAACCATTCACCTTCGATTCGAGCCTTAACCAAATGCCCTCTCGAACTATGGCCCCTGTCTCACCACAGCGATATCAAAGCTTCATGGCGGGACGGTATCATCGGACGAGCGCCGTAAATCTGGCGCGGTTGTTCTTTGGGGAGGCATTTCACCCGTGTCATGGGTCGCAGCAGCATTTGTGTCGGCTTTCTTTGCCGGCGTCACATCTGTCCTGGCCAAATGCGGCATCAAGCAGACAGACTCCGATGTCGCGACGGCCATTCGCACCTGCGTGGTGCTCGTTTTCGCCTGGGCAATGGCGGGCATTTCTGGATCCATTGGAACCATCGGCAGCATCGAACCCAGATCCTGGCTCTTTCTCGTCCTCTCGGGACTCGCTACCGGTGCTTCGTGGATCTGTTACTTTAAGGCGTTGGGCATCGGAGACGTCAATAAGGTCGTACCGGTCGACAAGATGAGCACCGTACTCGCTGCACTGATCGCCATCGTGCTTTTTGGCGAGACGAGCAACCTTGCGGTTAAGTTCGTGGGAACCGCTGTCATCACCCTCGGCACGTTTTTAATGATCGAGAAGAAGCAGTCTGCCGGACCCGAGCGGCAGCAAGACCGGACCTGGCTCGCTTACGCCCTCGGCGCTGCCGTGTTCGCAGCGCTCACGTCCATCCTTGCCAAGGCTGGCATCGAAGGCGTCGAATCCAACCTGGCCACGGCAATCCGCACCTGCGTGGTACTGGTTATGTCATGGGCAACCGTGGCAGCTAAAGGCAAGATGGGCCAAGCCGTGCACGTAGACCGCTACGAACTCGTATTTCTCGCGGCATCGGGCATTGCGACTGGCGCATCGTGGCTGCTCTATTACTACGCCATCGCCACAGGCCAGGTGAGCGTCGTGGTGCAGATCGACAAACTATCGATTGTCGTATCGGTACTATTTGCGCGCCTGGCATTCAACGAAAAACTCTCACGACGCAGCGCCATCGGTCTCGCCCTCATCGTACTGGGCACCGCCGCGCTCGCAGTTTGGAAGTAGCGCGGCCAGCAGGCGCTACATCCTCACGCCAGGTTTGGGATGCCTGTACTGACCATGGGCGGGCGTGCGCTTACCGTGCGAGATGGCAAATTTGGGACAACAGTGCAGGCAACGAAGGCAGGCTGCGCACTCCGGCTTTGTCCAGACGGGAAGGCCGTCGCGCATCTCAATCGCCGCCATGGGGCAGCGCTTAGCGCAGAGGCTACACCCGACGCAGCGGCTAGCATCGACGGCAAACTTGCTCGTCTGCTGCATACGCGGCAGCCCAAACGCATGATACGCGCACGATGCAAACAGGGGCACGCGATGGCGCATCATATTGCCCGTGCGCCGCTCCCGCACCGCCTCGATCACAGCATCAATCTGCGCCTCAGCAGCCCTATTGATACCCTCAACCTTTTGAGGGTCAGACAGGTCGAAAACAGGCGTCCAGGTATCAGGCA
>CAJLOU010000172.1 GCA_905208345.1 uncultured Collinsella sp. | reverse complement strand
GTTCCGCACGCAAAGAAGGCCACTTAATGTGGCCTTCGTCTTGCGCAGGACTGTCCGAGCAGCAAACCTAACCCATCTCGACCGCTCGGCAGGCACCCTCCAAAGATTTTCAAAAAAGTTGTTGACGCGCGCGTAACGACTCGTCTAATATATCCCTTGCGCGATGGACCTGTAGCTCAGTTGGTTAGAGCGTCCGGCTGATAACCGGGAGGTCACAAGTTCGAATCTTGTCAGGTCCACCACTTTCTTTCGCAATAAACACCCCAGCGAGAGCCGAGTCGCCGCTGGGGTGTTTATTACTGTCTCCGTGGGGGTTTAGCTCAGCTGGGAGAGCGCGGGCTTTGCAAGCCTGAGGTCAGGGGTTCGATCCCCCTAACCTCCACCATGATGGACCTGTAGCTCAGTTGGTTAGAGCGTCCGGCTGATAACCGGGAGGTCACAAGTTCGAATCTTGTCAGGTCCACCATCAAAAACGTGAAGAGCCTCGGGGCATTGCCTCGGGGCTTTTTTCTTATCCAACGAAAGCAGTCAAAATAGCCCCGTCCCAAATTAACTACTTTGATTTTGTGTGCTGTGCGAAAGATTGGGTAGTATAGCTATTCAATGCGGCGGGCTGCCGCGTGTTAACCGCTACGTACCGGAGGTGTTCCATGGTTCGTGTCGACATAGAGACCATCGTCATGGCCGCCGGTCCCGTGCCATCGCTTATTGTGCTTCGTGAGCGCAGCAGCAAATCGGACTCGCCCGCGCCGCTGCGTTCCCTTTCCATTCAGACTGGTTCGTTTGAAGCTGCTGCCATTAGCCGTGGCATCGATAGCGGCCGCGCCGAGCGCCCGATTACCCATGACCTGTTGCTCGATACCGTTGACGCCCTGGGCGCCAAGCTCGAGCGCATCGAGATCGTTCGCGCCGAGCCGCCGGTGTTCTACGCGACGATCGTCGTACTGGTCGATGGTGACGAGCGCAAGATCGATGCCCGTCCCAGTGATGCCATTGCCCTTGCCGTGCGCAGCAATGCCCCCATGTTCGTGGAGGACGACATCATGAATCGCCTGGGCACCGTTTCTGCCCATGCCGAGGAAGTTGACGACGAGCAGGAGTTCGAGAAGTTCGACGAGTTCGTCCATACGCTCTCCCCCGATGACTTCTAAATGCGTGGCGTCCAGGTTGCGGAGCGTTCGCTGATGGCCGGCGGTATGTCGGCTGAGGCGGCGACCATTGCGCGTGAGGCCCAGATGCGCTCGGAGGCTTCTGAGGCGGCTCGCATTGCCTATGTGACGCAGGCCCGCACGCTTCGTGAACGCCGCGGCTCGTTTATCAAGATGGTTGTCATCTCCGCCCTTGTCGCGGCAATCTGCTCGCGCCTTCGTGGTACAGTTGGTGCGCTTGGGTTTTCGATCTCTACGGGCCTGGTGATTTGGGGCGTGATCGATGCGGTCATGCTGACCAGCCAGATCAAGGTGCTCGACAAGCGCGCGTCGGACATGATGCGCGCCCGCGATGCCGCCGCTAAGATCGCCGCCGAGGCGCAAGAACTGTAACGACGCCAGACTCGATGGGAAGGTCTAAAGATGGCACAGGATATGCAGGACGCCGGTAACGTCTCCGCCGAGCTCGACGCCATGGTGTGCGATCTGATCGGTGCGTTCTTGGACGACCTTGCCGCCGGTGAAAACCCCGGCGTGGTCGTGGCAATTGAGGACTCCGCTTCCAACCGTTATCTGGCGGCGCTCGATGAGGATGGCGAAGAGGCGTGCCTCGAGGCGGCCACCAACTTTATCTCCGAGCACAAGATGGGTCTTAAGGACGAGGGCCTGGGCCGTATCGTCCGCTATGCCATCGGCTATACCGGCTGCGTCGAGATTGACGGTGGCTACCACGACGCTCTGCTCGTGAGCTTTTTCGAGACGACGCTCGAGAGCGGTTTTTCGGCATATGTGCTGTATGAGGGCATGGGTGCCGGCGATGGTTTTATGTGGAGCGACCCTGAACCTGCAGGTGAGGAAACCCCTCTCATCTAAAATCGCTAAAATAAACGAGTTTTCGGTAAAAGGCTCAATATTCCCGCTGAGCGTTGTATCGCTGGGCGGGCCGCATACGCGTGCCGTTTGTATATGGATAGAAGATAGGGGAACTACATGCGCGTAGACAATCTGAGGAACATCGCCATCATCGCCCACGTCGACCACGGCAAGACGACGATGGTCGACAAGCTCCTGCGTGCCACGGACGCCTTCCGTGCCAACCAGCAGGTCGAGGACCGCGTCCTGGATTCTAACGACCAGGAGCGCGAGCGCGGCATCACGATTCTCGCCAAGAACATCTCTATCGAGTACAAGGACGTCAAGATCAACGTCATCGACACCCCGGGCCACGCCGACTTTGGCGGCGAGGTCGAGCGCGTGCTGCGTATGGCCGACGGCGCCCTGCTGCTGGTCGACGCCTTTGAGGGCCCCATGCCCCAGACCCGCTTCGTGCTGCGCCACGCTATCGACACCGGCCTTAAGATCATGATCGTCATCAACAAGATCGACCGTCCGGGCGCCAACCCCGAGAAGGCCTACAACGACTGTCTGGACCTTATGGCCGACCTGGGTGCCACCGACGACCAGCTTGAGTTCGCCATGGAGCACGTGGTCTACGCCAGCGCCATGAATGGCTTTGCCCGTCTCGATCCCAACGACGGCAATATGGACATGTACCCGCTGCTCGATATGATCATCGACGACATGCCCGCGCCCGAGGTTGACGAGAACG
>CAJLOU010000171.1 GCA_905208345.1 uncultured Collinsella sp. | reverse complement strand
AGCGTCTCTTTGTCGTCGCGCGTCGAAAACGTAAAGTGACCGTTGTCCTTGGTGAAGATGGCAAAACGCGTGATCTTCTTGGTGCCGCGTAAAACCTCGGCGGCAATATAGTCGACCTCGTCCCACGGGATTTGAATATAATCCTCGGGATTGCGCTCGTTGTAATACTCGAACGCCTTATTGCCCACCATCACGTTACCGTGGCTGGTAAGCCCCATCAGGCAGGTTGCCGGCGTTGCCAGATCGACCGTGCTGTTCTGAGATTGCGCCATGCGCACCTCGCCCTCCAAATAAAACAATCGGACCGCATCCAGTGTACCCACCGGGTGCGGTCCGTTTCAATGGCTCAAAAGCCCTTGCCTAGCAATTCTCGGTCTTAAGCCGAAACGTGCTTACATGAAGCCGCAGACGCGACCGATGATGCCGATGGCGAAGAGAGCCAGGATGATGACGATCGGGCTGACCTTCTTCTTGAGGAGCTTGCAGACCAGCAGGGTCAGGCACACGGCGGCAAGGCCGGGGATGAGCTGATCGAGGTTGGCCTGAAGCGTGGTGACCTTCACCTGATCAAGGGCGTTAGCACCGATGGAGTTATACATCGTCAGTGCTTCCTTGACACCCTCAGAACCAGAGGGCAGGTTAGCCCAGTCGATAAAGGCGCCAGCAGACTGCGTGACCTTGGAGACGACCGGGGTGAAGGAGATGGACACCCAGCGCTCGACCAGGGCGCCGATGATGAACATACCCAGGATGGAAGCGCCCTCGGTGACCTTGCCCATCAGACCGCCGGAGAGGTCCTTGGCGATGGAGGAGCCGACCTTGTAGCCAAACTCCTGCGTGTACCACAGGAAGGCGTAACGGATGATGTTCCACGCGAAGAAGAACAGCAGCGGACCGGCGATGCTGCCGGACAGGGCCAGGGAAGCGCCCAGAGCGCCCAGAATCGGGCGAAGGGTGAACCAGAAGGCGGGGTCGCCGACGCCGGCGAGCGGGCCCATCATACCGACCTTGACGCCCTGAATGGCGACGTCGTCGATCGGAGCACCGTTGGCGCGCTCCTCCTCGAGAGCGAGGGTGACGCCAATGACGGGGGCGGAAACATAGGGATGGGTGTTATAGAACTCCAGGTGGCGCTTAAGAGCGGCAATCTGGTCATCCTTGTTGGTGTAGAGCTTCTTGATCGCAGGGATCATTGCGAAGCACCAGCCGCCGTTCTGCATACGCTCGTAGTTCCACGAGCCCTGAAGGAACTGATGACGGAAGCAAACCTTCTTGCGGTCAGCCTTGGTGAGCTGAATCTTGTTCTCTGCCATATGTATCACTCCCCTCCTACTCGTAATCGTTCAGAATGTCACCGAGCGGGTCACCGGAGCCGCCGCCCATGCCGCCACCCTGCTTGGCCAGATCCTTAAGGCCAAGGTAGATGAGGGCAAGGGAGATGCCGATGAGGCCAAGGGCGATCAGCGTGAGCTGAGGGATGGCAGCAAGGACAAAGCCGAGGATGAAGAACGGCCAGGTCTCCTTGGTGGCCATCATGTTGATGACCATGGCGTAACCGACGGAAGCGACCATGCCGCCGCCGACAGCCATGCCGCCGGACAGCCAGTCGGGCATAGCGTTAAGCGCGTTGGTAACAGCCTCGGCCGGGATGATGCACAGAAGTACTGCCGGGATGGCGATACGAAGGCCCTGCATGAGGATGGCAGCGTACTGCCAGCGCTCGATGCCGGAGAAGTCGCCCTTCTCGGCGCAACCGTCCATGGCGTGAGCGATAGCGGTGGCCAGGGTACGGCAGATCATGGTCAGGAACAGGCCAGCGACCGACAGCGGGACGGCGACGGCGATGGCGGCGGTAACGGCCTTTGCCGAATCGGTGGCGCCACCGTTGAGGGCGAGCACCATGATGATCGAAGAAGCGACCGAGGCCAGAGCGGCGTCAGGCGCGACAGCGGCGCCAACGTTAGCCCAGCCAAGGGCCATCATCTGGAGCGAACCGCCCAGGAGGATGCCCTCCTGAAGGTGACCGGTTACGAGACCGATAAGCGTGCATGCCACGAGCGGCTGATGGAACTGGAACTCATCCAGAATGCCTTCCATACCGGCAAGCAACGCGACAATCGCAACAAGCAGAATAGTGATTGCAGACATGTATCGGACCCTCCTTTACTATGCTTGAGCGGCCAGTTCGGCCTTAGCTTTCTTCAACATGGCGTCGAGATCCTCGGAGGAATCCGAAGGAACCTTGCGGACCTCGAACTTGACGCCCTTGGCCTTGAGGGCCTCGAGAGTCTTGACGTCGTCATCGCCCATAGCGACGGCGTTGGTGACGACGACCTTGCCCTTGGAGTGAGCCATGGAGCCGATGTTGACTTCCTTGATGTCGACGCCGGCCTCGATGGCCTTGAGCAGATCCTGCGGGTTCTCAAAGAGCAGCATGGCCTTGGTGTCACCAAAGCGCGTGTCCTTGACGACCTCGGCCATCTTCTTGATGGGCACGACGTTGGCATGGACTCCCGGAGGGGCAGCCTGCTCGATCATGGTCTTGCGGAGCTCGTCGTGAGCAACGCCGTCGGAAACCACAATGATGCGGTTGGGGTTGATCTGCTTGGTCCACGTGGTGGCCACCTGACCATGCAGCAGACGGGTGTCGATACGGACGTGGGCAATCTTGATGTGCCCGTCGCCGATGACCGTTCCCGGAGGGATGGCGCCTGCAGGAGCAGCAGCGGCCGCAGCCGGCTTCTTCTCCTCGGGCTCCAGAGACTCGGGCTTGACGCGCACGCCAGCCTTAGCCTCAGTCACGAGATGTTTTGCGATCGCATGTGCAGTGTTCTTTGCGTCAAAGCGCTGCGAATATGCCTCGATGAGCATAGGCAGGTTGACACCGGTGACGATAGCCCAGGAATCGTGGCCCTCGATGAGCCCGCTGATCTGGTTGAACGGCGTGCCGCCCCACAGATCAACGAGGAAGAGCACCTGCTCCTGGTCCTCGAAGGAAGCGATTGCTTCCTCGACCTTGGCACGGAAGTCGTCGGGGCCCATGCTCGGCTCGAGCGAGACCACGGCTACAGACGGCTGATCGCCAAAGACCATCGAGCCCGTCTGCTTGATTCCAGCAGCCAAGTCCCCGTGGCTAGCAAGAACAATACTTACCATCACATAACCTCCTTTTTGTCTACGTATTTCCTACACGACAT
>CAJLOU010000170.1 GCA_905208345.1 uncultured Collinsella sp. | reverse complement strand
ACAGCTTGTAGGTCTGGCCCTTGGTCTTGGGGTTTTCCATGCCGTCGCTCATCACGAAGCCCATGATGGCCACGGCGCCCGAGATGGCGCCGCAGGTTTCGGTCATGCCGCCCATGCCGGCACCAAAGCCCTCGGTGAGGGTAAAGGCGATCTGGGGGTCGAGTCCGACGGCAGGCGCGAGGGTGCAGGCGACGGCCTGGGCGCAGTTAAAGCCGCGGGCGTGGTATTCGGCAGCCTGAGCCTGACAGGCGTTGATGTCGAGCTGGGCCGTATCGATTTGCTTCATCGTTGTCTCCTTGGTTACGGTGTACTCGCCTATGGTACCCGTGACGGTGCATGTAATCATCGAGAGCTTCATGTATGCCTCATTTTTATCTATCGAGCAAATGCCCAAGGCTTGAGATAAAACCCTTGATTAATTAGTCCCATAACCTACCTTTGGGATGGGTTGAGAGGGGTGCAGGGTAGCGGTATCGTGAACCGAATAAAACTAAAACCCAGGCAAGGGAGCAAGATATGAGCGAGCAGACTATCGGTACCACATGTGTTCAGGGCGGCTACCGCCCGGGTGACGCGGAGCCGCGCCAGGTGCCTATCTACCAGTCCACCACGTGGAAGTATGATACGTCCGAGCATATGGGCAAGCTGTTTGACCTGGAGGAGTCCGGTTACTTCTACAGCCGCCTGCAGAACCCCACGTGCGATCTGGTTGCTGCCAAGATCTGCGAGATGGAGGGCGGCACTGCTGCGATGCTCACGAGCTCGGGCATGGCTGCGAACTTCCTCGCCATCTTTAACGTCGCCGGTGCCGGTGATCACGTGGTTGCGTGCTCTGCCATCTACGGCGGCACCTACAACCTGCTGGCTCACACTATGGGCCGCATGGGCCTGACCTGCACGTTCGTCGCACCCGACTGCACCGATGAGGAGCTGGAGGCCGCTTTCCAGCCCAACACCAAGCTCGTCTTTGGCGAGACCATCGCTAACCCCGCGCTTGCCGTGCTCGATATTGAGCGCTTTGCCAAGGCCGCGCACGACCACGGCGTGCCGCTGATGGTCGACAACACCTTCCCGACGCCCGTGATGTGCCGTCCCTTTGAGTGGGGCGCCGACATCGTCACGCATTCCACCACCAAGTACATGGATGGTCACGCGGCCTACCTGGGCGGCGTGATCGTCGATCACGGTCAGTTTGACTGGATGGCCCATGCGGACAAGTTCCCGGGTCTCACCACGCCCGACGAGAGCTACCACGGCGTGACGTATGCCGAGAAGTTCGGCCGCGAGGGCGCCTTTATTACCAAGGCTACCGCGCAGCTCATGCGCGACCTCGGCCCCATGCAGAACCCGCAGGCGGCGTTCTTCCTGAACAGCTCGCTCGAGAGCCTGCACGTGCGCATGCCGCGTCATTGCGAGAACGGCCTGGCCGTTGCCAAGTTCCTGCAGAGCCATCCCAAGGTGCGCTTCGTGAGCTATCCGGGCCTGGAGGGCGACAAGTACTACGACATGGCTCAGAAGTACATGCCCAACGGTACCTGCGGCGTCGTGAGCTTTGGCTTTACCGGTGGTCGTGCGGCGGCCGAGACCTTTATGAAGAGTCTTAAGCTCGCCCAGATTGCCACGCACGTGGCCGATGCCCGCACCTGCTGCCTGCACCCGGCAAACGCCACCCATCGCCAGATGAACGACGAGGAGCTCATCGCCTGCGGCATCTCCGCCGATATGGTGCGCCTGTCGTGCGGCCTTGAGGATACGGCCGATTTGATTGCCGACCTTGAGCAGGCACTCGAGCAGTGCTAGGCTAGCGTGCGTGCGAGGCGTGGGACGGCTTTTCGGCTGACGACGTCCTCATAGTTCCGATTCCGTAGGCGGGACCCCGATCGTGTCCGTTTGTAGGCGATTGGGGTCCCGTTTTTGCGTTGCACGATAGAAAGGATATACATGGAGAAAACTGCCGAGCAGCTGCGCCGCGAACACATTGCCCTAGAGGGCGACACCCACGGTAAGAATAAATGGGCGATTCTGTTCACCGTGCTCGTCATGACCTTTATGGCGTGTCTGGATGCGAGCATCGTGACGGTGGCGCTCCCAGTGATGCAAAAGGAGCTGGGGGTGGGTCTCGACCGCATTCAGCTCGTGAGCTCGGTGTATCTGCTCGCGACGTGCGTCGCCATGCTGCCGTTTGGCCGCCTGGGCGATGTGCGCGGCAAGGTGAATGTGTTCCAGCTTGGTGTAATCGTCTTTACGGGTGGCTCGTTGCTTTGCGGGCTTTCGGCTTCGCTCGAGGTGCTTATCTTGGCGCGTTCCGTGCAGGGCATTGGCTGTGCCGCCGCGATGGCCAACAATATGGGCATCATCACCGAGTCGTTTCCGGCGCGTGAGCGCGGCCGTGCCATGGGCATTCTGGCGACCTTTGTGGCTCTTGGCATGATGTGCGGCCCCGTGCTCGGCGGCGTGCTGGTGGCGAGCTTTCCCTGGGAGAGCATCTTCCTTATCAATCTGCCCATTGGCGTAATCTCGTTTATCGTGGGACTCTATACGCTGCCGCATGTGAAGCCGGAGGCTGGCGAACGCCCTATGCCGTTGACAGAGGCGGCGCGTCGCTGCTTTGCGAGCTCGGCTTTCACGATTAACCTGGCTTGCATGCTTATCGTGTTCGTGGGTATCGGTGCCTCCGAGTTTGTGCTGCCGTTCTACTTTCAGGATGCCCACGGCTTTAGCTCCGATATCTCCGGCCTGTTGTTTTTGGCGATGCCGGTCGTGAATGCCTTTGTGGGCCCGCTTTCGGGCTCGGTGTCCGACCGTGTTGGTTGTGAAGCGCCCACGGCCGTTGGCCTGGGCGTGTACGTGTGCGGTCTCTTTGCGGTGAGCACGCTTGACGAGCACTCTTCCATCTTGATGATTGTGTGCTGCGTCGCGTTTATGTCGTGCGGCACGTCGATCTTCCAGAGTCCCAATAATTCGCTGTATATGGGTTCGGCTCCGCGTGAGGCGCTTGGCTTTGCGGGCAGCTTGAGCAGCTTGGCGCGCTATGCGGGCATAGCGCTGGGTATTACGGCGGCGTCGCGCATCCTGTATGGACAGACGAGCGCGGCGATGGGCAAGACGGTCACGAGCTATGTGGCGGGTCGTCCGGACGTGTTCCTCTTTGGCTTCCGTTTGGTATTCTACGTGCTGATGGCCGTTGCTACCGTGGGCTTTGCGCTCACATTGGTACGTTTGGTGAGGACGCGCACCCGGCATTAGCGTGTTGGGAGGCTGTCTGCCACGAATCGGGCCTATCTACTGGTCTTGCAGCTTTATGGTGCGATGTGGCTTGTGGGGCGGGCGGGGGTCGGTCCGTGGTAGACTATCG
>CAJLOU010000169.1 GCA_905208345.1 uncultured Collinsella sp. | reverse complement strand
CCGACCACGCTGCCGTCGCGCCACACAATGTCGCCCGGTGCAGCGGGATGTCCGCAGCGGCGCTCGATATAGCCCGCGTAGTCACCGTCTGGAATAAAGCAGATGTCCTCGCTTTCGGCCTTCTGGGCGTTGGTAAAGCCTTGCTCGGCGGCTATGCGGCGCACGTCGCGCTCTTTGTCTAGGCCTGCCAGCGGAAAGATCGTGTGCGCCAGGCGCTCCTGCGTAAGCGAATATAAAAAGTAGCTCTGGTCCTTTTTGGGATCTTCGCCGCGATGCAGCTGCCAGGTGCCGTCTACTGTCTGGCTTGTTTTGGCGTAATGACCCGTTGCGATGTAGTCGCAGCCCATGTCCAGCGCCGCATCGAGCAGCGCGCCAAACTTAATGTGGCGGTTGCAGATAATGCACGGATTGGGCGTCAGCCCCTCCTGGTAGGCGTTCACAAAACGCTCGATAACGCTGTGGTCGAAGGTTTGCTGCAGGTCGAGCACATGATGGGGGATCCCCAGGCGCTCGGCGACGGCCTTCGCGTCGGCGATGTCGCGGTCGACCTTACTCATGCCCGTGGCGGGGTCGGGTGCGGGGCAGGTGAGGCGCATGGTGGCGCCGACGCATTCGTAGCCCTGGCTTTTGAGCAGGTACGCGGTCACGCTGGAATCGACGCCGCCGCTCATGGCGACGAGCACGCGCTTGTTGTGCATGGGGAGGTTCTCCTTGGTGGCATGTGGCCAAAAAAGAAAAGCGGCGCGGGAGGCCGGTTCCGCGCCGCAGACATTGTAGCAAGTTCGGACGTCTCGTGGGACACCCTAACGAGATGGGCTCAGGCGGCCAGAAGAGAGGGTAGACCGGCGTGCCTTGGGCCTATAGACAAGTGACGGGCCCTTAGTCCTGGAAGAGCGCCGTGGACAGGTAGCGCTCGCCGGTGTCGGCAAGCAGGGCCACGATGGTCTTGCCCTCGTTCTCGGGGCGCTTGGCCAGTTGCAGTGCGGCCCACACGGCGGCACCGGACGAAATGCCCACGAGCACGCCCTCCTTGTGGCCCACGGCGCGGCCGGTCGCAAAGGCGTCGTCGTTCTCGACGGGGATGATCTCGTCGTAGACCTGGGTGTCGAGGACGTCGGGCACAAAGCCGGCGCCGATGCCCTGGATCTTGTGCGGGCCGGCCTGGCCCTTGGAGAGCACCGGGGAGGTGGCGGGCTCGACGGCGACGACCTGAATCTCGGGGTTCTGCTCCTTGAGGAACTCGCCCACGCCGGTCACGGTACCACCGGTGCCCACGCCGGCGACGAAGATGTCGACCTGGCCGTCGGTGTCGTCCCAGATCTCGGGGCCGGTCGTGGCCTTGTGGATGGCGGGGTTGGCGGGGTTCACAAACTGGCCGGCGATGATGCTGTTGGGAGTCTCCTTCTGCAGCTCCTCGGCCTTGGCGATAGCGCCCTTCATGCCCTTGGAACCGTCGGTGAGCACGAGCTGCGCGCCATATGCCTGCATAAGCTTGCGGCGCTCGACGGACATGGTCTCGGGCATGGTGATGATCACCTTGTAGCCGCGGGCCGCCGCCACCGAGGCGATGCCGACGCCGGTGTTGCCGCTCGTGGGCTCGATGATGGTGTAGTCGCCGCCGCGCACGAGCTTGCCTGCCTTCTCGGCCTCGTCAATCATGTTCTTGGCGACGCGGTCTTTAACGGATCCGGCGGGGTTGAAGTATTCCAGTTTGACGAGCACGCGGGCCTTGAGGTCCTCGTCGGCCTCAAAGTGGGTGAGCTCCAGAAGCGGGGTGTGGCCGATAAGCTGATCGATGGACGTGTAAACCTTGCTCATGGTGAACCTCCAAAGTGTTCAAGTTGCTGGTTGCCGTGTGGTTTTACGGCGTGTCTAGCAGCTAAACCCATAAACCTTATAGGTTGTTCGTTTAGCTGTTGGCAAGCATAGTAGACACTAAAGCCTAGTAATGCAATAGGAAATAGAAGATTATTACGAGTCGATTAACCATCTTGACCGGAACGGGTATTTCCAAAGCTAATTTTTCGGCTAGAATTTCAACGGACTAAAAGACCGAAAGGCAGCACTATATATGTTGGTTTCTACTAAGGGCAGGTACGCCCTGCGCGTTATGGTCGATCTGGCCGAGCACCAGGCGGCCGGTCGCATCCCGCTCAAAGAGATCGCGGCGCGACAGGGGATTTCCGAGAAATATCTCGAGAACATCTTGGCTACGCTCGTGCGCGCCAACATGCTTTCGGGCATGCGTGGCAAGGGCGGCGGCTATGTGCTCACGCGTCCGCCCGAGCAGTACACGGTGGGCGAGATCCTGCGCCTGACCGAGGGTAGTCTGGCGCCGGTCGCCTGCCTGGATGGCGACTGCAAGGGCTGCTCGCGATCTGATGAGTGCCCCACGCTCGACGTGTGGAAGAACCTGGACAAGCTCATCAACGATTACCTCGACGGTGTGACGCTCGATCAACTTGTCGCTCCCAACCATGGCTACGACTACGTCATCTAACCCATACCTGCCATGTGGGGACGGGGTGGAAATGGTAGATTTTCTTGCCCTCTGAGACTTGGCAAATAAGAAGGCCGCCCATTTTTGCGATGGGCGGCCTTTGATTTGGTCCGATGCGTCTGTGTATCGGGGCGTTCTACTCTTCGGCAAGACTATCGAGGATGCTGCGCATGATGGACACTAGGATGCTGCCCATAAAGGCCGAGCCAAAGCCGGCGATGGAGATGCCGACGCCCAACAGGTTGACCGACAGGTAGCTGGCGAGCTCCAGCATAAAGCTGTTGAGCACGAGCTGGAAAATGCCGAGCGTAATGATCGTGAGCGGCAGCGAGATGACCGTGAGGAACGGTTTGACGAACGAATCGACGATGTTGAGGAACAGTCCCACAAAGGCAAAGCAGACCCAGGCCTCGGCAAAGCCGAAGGGTTGGATACCGGGGACGAGGAACGTGGCGATCGCGATGGCGATCGAGGTGAAGAGCCAGTTAAGCATAAAGCGCATGGCGTGAATCCTTTCTTGCGCCGGGGTTGCTGGCGTCGCGTGAAGCGGCTTGCGGCGGCGACTTGGATGGTTGCGCGGGCGCGCCGCGGTGTTTGGGCGCCCATTGTCTCAAATATTCGTGGAGCTTACGTGCGCATTCGGTTTCTAAACGGCGTTCGTCCTGAAAAACGTGCCGCTGGCAGAGAGTCTTGTCGCTTTAGTTTGGTGGTGTGCTACACTGCTACGGGCAAATAGCCCATGCATAGTTTTATTGCATATTACGGGCGAACGATGCCCGATGTCAGTATCAACTTCGATGCCTTATGGCGGGTTTGGCGGTGATCGATGAATATCGAGAACATGTTTGACAAGCCTGATGTCAAGCAGCTGGTCCACGCATTTAG
>CAJLOU010000168.1 GCA_905208345.1 uncultured Collinsella sp. | reverse complement strand
GCGGCTCGGCGGCCCCGTTCTCCTCGGCGGGGTTGTCCAAGGTTGTCGCTGAAGCTCTGCCTTTTGCTGAAAGAAAAACGGGGGATGCGATCTACATCCCCCGTTTTTGTTGCACCTACTCCAAGTCAATAAATTTGGTGCTCAGGATCTTGCCGTCCTTGACGAGCATTCTGGCCATGGTGGGGCCTCGGGTGCCTCTGGGGTAGCTGGCGCTGCCCGGGTTGAGGACTAAGCAACGGCCCACTTGGGCTTCTTTGGTTACGTGGGTGTGGCCGTTGATGGCTACGTCTACGGATCCCACCGGAAGGTCTTCGCGGTAGTGGGCTACGGCGAATTTGAGGCCTTCGTAGGTAAAGAGCGCAAGACGGTCTACATCGGGGCCGTAGTCGCGGTAGTAATCGTTGTTGCCCAGTACGGCCCGCACGGGGGCGATAGTGCATAGGTGCTCGTAGTCCATCTCCGACGTAAGGTCACCGGCATGGATAATCAGATCCGCGCCCTCAAGCTCATCCAAGAGCGCAGGCGATAAATAGCCGTGGGTGTCCGAGATGATGTCGATACGCTTGGCGCTTGCACTGTTCATGGGATCCCTTCCGCAAAAAAACGATTCGGCAGATACATACAAAAAGGCCCCACGGCTCCGCAGACGATAGGTCTACAGGGCTGCGGGGCCAGTGTGCTAGAGACTCAGGGCCTTCTTAAGCGGCACGACGCGGCGGCGCGAAACCGGCACGCGTTCGTCGACGCCCGTAATGCCCAGCTGGATGGCGCCCGAGGGCACCGTCTCCACATCCGTGACGCACGCCAAGTTGACGATATAGCGGCGGTGAACACGGAAGAAGCCAAAGTCGCAGAGCTTGGCCTCAAACTGCGCCAGCGAGGTCGTCGACAAAAAGCGATCATCGACGGTATAGATGCAGGAGTAATCGTCCTTGGCCATGATAAAGCGAATGTCGTCCACGGGAATGAGCACCTTGCGGCCGCCCTTTTCCACCGGGATACGCTCGATGGTCACCTTGCTGTCCGTAACCGGCTTGGCGCGTTGCATGACCTTCTCGATCGCGCGATCCAAGCGAGCTTCCTCGACCGGCTTCATCAGATAATCGACGGCATCCACGTCGAATGCCTCGACCGCATGGTCACTATACGCAGTCACAAACACGATCGCCGGCGGATTTTTGAGCTTATGCAGCGCCTCGGCAAGTTGCAGGCCCGAGGCACCGGGCATCGAGATATCGAGAAACACGACATCTACGCGACTTTCCATAAGCATCTCGATGGCGGAGCGGACGCTCGACGCCTCAGTGATCGTGCCGATCTTGCCCGTTTGCTCGAGCAGGAAGCGAAGCTCCGAGCGAGCCGGCGCCTCATCATCCACAATCATCGCACGCAGCATAGGGATAAAACCTTTCGTCAACTAACTACGCCGGGCATCCGTCGCATGACGTTGAGCCCGTAGCCTTTTATTTTACTCTTGAATGTCAAAGATGCTCTCTGACAAATCAAGATGAAGGAGCACTTTGGTGCCCTTGCCCGGCGCCGATTCGACACGCGTATAGGAGTGCGGCCCATAAAAGCGATGGATGCGCTCCGAAATATTGTGCATGGCCACACCGGCGCCGCCACCCTGGGGAGAGCTGGCGTCGGGACGGGCAGAACGCTCGTCAAACAGTCTGGCGGCGGTACCCTCATCCATGCCCACGCCATTATCGGCCACGGCAATCAAGATTGCATCCTCGCCGTCTTGGTGAACGGTCACGTCGATCCTCAGGGCGTCGTCATCGCCCATACCATGACGCACGGCGTTCTCGACAATCGGCTGGATCACGAACGCCGGCACCAGCGTATCTTCCACGTCCTCGGACACATCGAACGTCGCAAGCACGCGATCCTCGCCAAAGCGGGCCTTCTCAAAGGTAAGGTAGCGCTTGGTCTGTGCGACCTCGCGCGAGACCGGAATAAGCGATCCCGAGTTGTCGAGCGTGGCACGATAGAACGATGAGAACTCACGAAGCAGTTCGCGGGCCCGCAGCGGGTCGGTGCGCGTAAACGATGCAATGGTGTTCAGCGTGTTGAACAGGAAGTGCGGGTTAATCTGCGCCTGCAGCGCACGCACCTCGGCGCGCGCCGTGAGTTCCTTTTGCACCTCGAGCTCGTGGATGGCGAGCTGCGTGGACAAGATCTCGGCAAAGCCCGAGGCAAGCGCATACTGGGTACGGTCGACGGCGCGCGGGGTCTTGTAGTAGAACTTGAGCGTGCCGACGGTACGATCGCCCACCTTGATGGGGGCGATAATGCCGGCGGGGACTTGGTTGTGCGAACCGTCCGAGCCCACGACATCCACCATACGGTTGAACGACTGCACGATGCCATGTTCGATAACGTAGCGTGTGGCAAGCGTGTGGATGGGAGTATCGGGCAGCAGTTTTTCCTCAAACTCGCCCGCGCAGGCAAGCACGTTGTCCTCGTCGGTGATGGCCACCGTCATGGCGCGCGTCTCGGGCAAAATGCGCCGGCACACCAAACGCGCCGACTCCTGCGTCAGACCGCCCTTAATGTCCTCAAGCATGGCCGAGGCCACCGAGAGCGTCTCCTCGGTGTACTGGGAGCGCACCGAATCGGGATTGAGCGTCAAAAAGATAAAGATGCACAGAAAGATGCACAGCAGCGCGCAGGCAATCACCGTGGCGATCGGCTCGATACCGGTCACCAAGGCAAAAATAAAGTACACCAGCACGCAAATGGCGCAGGCAACGGCAATGATGCGAAAGATTGATATTGAACTATCGCGCTGGGCGCGGCGGTCGATCATTCGGCCCCCTCCAGGATACTGATCAGTTGTGCGTCACGCCAAAGCCCGTCCATGATCTTGGGCCAAAAGCTCTGGAAACGCAGGTAGCTTGCAGCGTTTTGGCGCGCATAGGCCTTTGCCTCGTCGATACCATGGCGCCAGATGCGCAGGTAGCCCTCATGCTCGCGGGTAAACACGCTGCGGACCATAGCGGTCTTGCGCACGCGGTCGTCGAGCTCGCGCGAAATCCACGGGCCCGGGTAGGGCATGAGCGATGCCGCCGTAACGGGAATGAGCTCCTTTTGATGCGCGGCGAATGTCAACTTTGCCCTTTCGTAGTACCAACGGTATACATCCTGCATAAAGCGCGGTGAGCGCTTTTCGGACTCCGGAGGCAGATGACGCACGGTCCACTCGTTATCGAACCACACGTCGTAGCCAAACATGCGCATGTTAAAGAGGTAATCCAAGTCCTCGCCGCGGGTGATAAACGGGTCAAAGGCTACACGCGTAAAGGCGCGGGCGTGCAGGGCCATCAGGCCGCCGCACACGTAGTTGGAGCGCGAGATGCGGGTGCCCGAGAGCGCCTTTTTCATCCA
>CAJLOU010000167.1 GCA_905208345.1 uncultured Collinsella sp. | reverse complement strand
CAAAGGTGCTCCGCGTGTAATTTGCCCGAGGCGTGGGCCGATAGCGTATCATTATCTCTTGCTTGTTTGCACTGCTCAGGGAGGGGCCGCGCATGGCGCAGGAACACGATCTGTTTGATGACATTATCGAGATCAGCAAGGGTTTCGACTTTCTTAAAAACCCGCTTGGCGGCGTGACCGATGCACTCGATCCGTCGGCGCCGCAGTGGAATCCTGCCGACTACAAGGAGCGCCCGCGCGGCAACACCATTCCGTGCCTGACCTGCAAAAACGAAAAGAGCGGTTGCACCGCGTGCATGGACGTGTGCCCGGTCAACGCTATCGAGGTCGAGGAAGACGCCATCGAGATCCTCGACTCCTGTCGCAAGTGCGGCCTGTGCGCCGCTGCCTGTCCGACCGAGGCGATCATCTCGCCGCGCCTGGCGCCTAAAAACCTGTATGACGATATCGTCTCCGCTGCTACGAGCCACGAGACCGCCTACGTCACCTGCACGCGCGCCCTCAAGCGCATGCCGCGCGAAAACGAGGTCGTCGTTGCCTGCGTGGGCGATATTACGGCCGAGACCTGGTTCTCGGTACTGGCGGACTATCCCAACGTGAGCGTCTACCTGCCACTGGGCGTGTGCGATAAGTGCCGCAACACCGGTGGCGAGGACATTCTGGGCGAGGCCATTGCTACCGCCGAGGAGTGGGCGGGTACGGGCATGGGCCTGGAGGTCGACCCCAAAAGCCTCAAATGCCATAAACGCCGCGAGTACGAGCGCAAGGAGTACATGGATAAGATTGCCCGCACCACGGGCCTGACGGTGACCAAGCTCAATCCGGCGACGGCGGCGCTGGCCTCGGTGACGCAGAAGTTGAAGGCTCACCGTCACCAGATCACGCAGCTCGAGCGCACGCTCAACACCATGTGCGGCACCACGACGACCAAGCGTCGCCGTTCGCTCACGCACGGGCGGCAGCTGGTGCTCTCGACGCTGCAGAACCACCCCGAGCTTGCCCAGAATATGCAGGTGAGCACACCGGAATGCGATTTTGACAAGTGCACGTCGTGCGGCGAGTGCGTCAACGTGTGCCCCACGTTTGCCTGCGATTTGGTGGGAAGCGGTCGCTTTGCACTGGAGTCCACGTATTGCCTAGGTTGCGGAGCCTGCGTCAAGGTGTGCCCCGAGCATGCGCTCAAGCTGGTCGAGCACGATGCGTCCAATCTGGTCGTTGTCGACCCCGAGGCCGAGGAAAAGGCCGCTCAGAAGGCCAAGGCCCACGAAGAGGCCCAGAAGGCCAAGGCCGAGGCAAAGGCCAAGCTTGACAAGATGCTCGATCAGGTGGAGAAGCTCGCGGACTAGTCAGCGAGCTCTATCTCTGCTTCATTTGCGCCGCCGCGGTGTCCGGATTCGCCCGGATGCTGCGGCGGCGCTATACTTATACGGTTTGAAGTACCTGTACCAAAAGGAGCTGTCGTGTCCCTTTCCATCGGTATCGTGGGCCTGCCCAACGTGGGCAAGTCGACGCTGTTCACCGCGCTTACCAAAAAGACCGGCCTTGCCGCCAACTACCCGTTTGCCACGATCGACCCCAACGTGGGTATCGTCGACGTGCCCGATAGCCGCTTGCAAAAGCTTGCCGACATCGTTAACCCGGGCCGCATTGTGCCGGCGACGGTCGAGTTCGTCGACATCGCAGGTCTGGTGAAGGGCGCTAACGAGGGTGAGGGTCTGGGCAACCAGTTCCTGGCAAACATCCGCGAGACCGATGCCATCTGCGAGGTCGTGCGCTACTTTAAGGACCCCAACGTCATGCGTGAGGTGGGCCGCACGGGCGAGTTCGTCGATCCCGCCGGCGATGCCGACACCATCATGACCGAGCTCATCCTGGCCGACATGGGCACGCTCGAGAAGCAGCTGCCTAAGCTCGAGAAGGAGGCCAAGCGTGACAAGGAGCTCATGCCCAAGTTCGAGGTCGCCAAGCGCCTGCTTGCCTGGCTCAACGAGGGCAAGCGCGCCGCATCCATGGAGATGACCGACGAGGAGCGTGCTGCCGCCAAGGGTCTGTTCCTGCTCACAATGAAGCCCATCCTGTATGTGGCAAACGTGGACGAGGATATGCTCAACGACGATCTGGCGCCCATCGATGGCGTCAAGCCGTTGCCCATCTGCGCCAAGATCGAGGCCGAGCTTTCCGAGCTCGATCCCGAGGACGCTGCCGACTACCTGGAGAGCCTGGGCCTGGAACAGCCTGGCCTGGACGTGCTCGCTCAGGCTGCCTACAAGCTGCTCGGCCTGCAGTCGTTCTTTACGGCCGGCGAGATGGAGGTCAAGGCCTGGACGGTTCGTCAGGGCGCGACCGCCCCGCAGGCCGCCGGTGTTATCCACACCGACTTTGAGCGCGGCTTTATTAAGGCCGAGGTCATTGGCTATGACGACTACATCGAGCTCGGCGGCGAGCAGGGCGCCAAGGCCGCCGGCAAGCTGCGTATTGAGGGCAAGGACTATGTCATGGCCGATGGCGACGTCGTGCACTTCCGCTTTAACGTGTAAGGACGACGCGCATGTTTAAATATGGCAAAAAAGCCGGCTACATGGGCATCGCGCTGCTGGTGCTTGCAGTGCTTCCGCTGGTGGTAGCGGCGTGTGTTATCCCCAACATTGGCCCCGAGGTGGCAACGAAGTTTAATGCCGCCGGCGAGGCGACGCGCTGGGGCAAGAGCTATGAGTTGCTGGCACTGCCGGTGCTCAACCTGCTGCTGAGCGTGGCGACGTACTTTACGGCAGGACGCCAGGCTAAAAACAATGACGACTCCGCCGCCATGGCGCGCATCGTGTGCGAGCGCTACCTGCGCAACGGCTGCATCACGGGCGTGTTCCTCAACGTGGTCAACGTCTACTTTATGTACTCGGCGATTACCGGAACGGGCTTTGGCCTTGGTTTCTAGCTTGTCCTTTTAGGCAACGAGCCTGCACATATATTCAATGGCTGCTGCGAGGCCGCCGCTCGATCGTGGTTTAAAGACCATATCGGCGGCGGTCTCGTTTTCGTATCCGGCGCCACGAAGGGCGAGTGCGATGCCGGCTTCTAAAAGGAGCGGCAGGCCGCGTTGGCTGGTTGCGATTACGGCAGCCTGATTGAGTGGGCAGCTGTGCGTTTGGCATTGAACAGCAAGTTCACCTTGCGTCGGGCAAGGGAGCAGAACGGTGGCGACGCGACTTGATAGCAATGCAAATGCTGTGCGCTCATCGGGCGAAAGGCATTCTGCTTCAACGACGACGAGCTTGGGCGGTGCGCTGTTTGTGCGAAGTGTGGCTCGGTACATGCGGACCGAAGAACCCGACATAGAAAACTCCTGTGTATTCGGCAAAACGTAAACTATAGTTTACGTTTATGTTCGGCTCCATTTCAAACTCG
>CAJLOU010000166.1 GCA_905208345.1 uncultured Collinsella sp. | reverse complement strand
CCCCGCCGAAGGAGAGGATTGCGGGCCGCCGGAGCGGTATCCGCGGATATGAGACTGAGCCGAAGGCGTCGACGACATGCCGGGGGCGGACCGGGACGGGTTCAACGGCAGGCCCCGCCGACCGATTGCAAGCGGTCGGCGGGGCCATTGTGGCTCTTGACAGCGGATTGGGTCATATGAGCGAGCGGGTCGCATTTGTGACAAGGTGACGTGAAACGAAAGGGCGCTGACCTTTTGGTCGCGCCCTTGAAGTTGAACGTCAGATTGTCCAAATGCGGCCCGCGCAGCGTCGAGCCGTTACGCGGTTCGTAGAACCGCGTAACTAGTTAGTACATCTTTGCGCCGGCAGGGATGGAAGCGTCGAGCTGAATCAGGTTGAGGCGCTCCTCGCCCTCCTCCTCGTGGATGGCGCTGATGAGCATGCCGCAGCTGGGGATACCCATCATCTTGCGCGGAGGCAGGTTGATGATGGCGAGCAGGGTCTTGCCGACCAGGTCCTCGGGCTCGTAATAATCGTGAATACCGGAGAGGATGGTGCGGTCGGTACCGGTGCCGTCGTCGAGCGTAAAGTTCAGCAGCTTCTTGGACTTCTTGACGGCCTCGCATGCCTTGACCTTAACGGCGCGGAAGTCGCTCTTGGAGAAGGTATCAAAGTCGACGAACTCCTCAAACAGCGGCTCGACGGCAATCTTGGAGTAGTCGAGCGTGGACCTGAGCGGCTTGACGAAGGGGCTCGCGGTGTTGCCGGCCTCGGCAGCCTTGGCAGCGGCGGCACCGGACTGGAAACCCTTCTCGGGCTTCATGTGCGGGAACAGCAGCACGTCGCGGATGGAAGCCTGGTTGGTGAGCAGCATGACCACGCGGTCGATACCTATGCCGATGCCGCCCGCAGGAGGCATACCGTACTCGAGGGCGCGCACGTAATCCTCGTCGTACTCCATGGCCTCGTCGTCGCCGCCGGCCTTCTCGGCCATCTGGGCAGCGAAGCGCTCGGCCTGGTCGACCGGGTCGTTGAGCTCGGAGAATGCGTTGGCGTACTCGTGGCCAGCGATGACCAGCTCAAAGCGGTGGGTCAGACGCGGGTCGTCCTCAAAGCGTTTGGCGAGCGGGCTGACCTCGATGGGGTAATCGCACACGAAGGTCGGGTTGACGATGGTGTCCTCGCCCAGCTCATCGTAAATCTCGGCGATGATCTTGCCGGCGGTCCACTCGGGCTTAATCTCCAGGCCCTTCTCACGCGCGGCAGCAGCAAGCTCCTCAACCGGCGTGTCGATGGTGACCTGCTTGCCGAGCACGTCCGAGACGATGTCGGTCATGGGACGGCTGGCCCACTCGCCGGACAGGTCGATGGTCTGGCCCTGGTACTCAATAACCTCGGGGTTGCCGATAGCCTTGTTAGCGGCCTTAATGACACCCTGGGCGAGCGCTTTCATGCCCTCGAGATCGGAGAAGGCGCGGTAGGCCTCCATCGTGGTGAACTCGGGGTTGTGGGTAAGGTCCATGCCCTCGTTGCGGAAGATACGGCCGATCTCGAACACGCGCTCAAAGCCGCCGACGATGCAGCGCTTGAGGTGCAGCTCGGTGGCGATACGCAGGTAGCACTCCTGATCGAGCGCATTGAAGTGCGTGATGAACGGCTTGGCAGTAGCGCCGCCCTGGATGGTCTGCAAGATGGGGGTCTCGACCTCCATGTAGCCATCGGACTCCATAAAGCGGCGGAACGTGGAGAGAATCTGCGAACGCTTGCGGAAGGTCTCGCGAACGTCGTCGTTGGCGATCAGGTCGACATAGCGCTGACGATAGCGGGTCTCCTTGTCGGAGAGACCGTGGAACTTCTCGGGCAGCGGGCGAACGGCCTTGGACAGCAGCGTCGCGCTCTTGGGGGCAACGGAAAGCTGGCCACGCTTGGTGCGCACGACCACGCCGGTCACGCCCAGGATGTCGCCCAGGTCGAGAGCCTTGAGCGTATTCCAGGCAGCCTCGTCCATGTCGTTGATGCGGCAGAACAGCTGAATCTCGGCAGTCGCATCGCGCACGACGATGAACATGATCTTGCCCTGACCGCGCTTGGCGACCACACGGCCGGCGATCTTCACGACGTCCTCGGTGTCCTCGCCATCGGCAAGCTCGGCGTACTTAGCCTCGATATCGGCGACGTAGTCCTCAAGCTCAGAGTGCTCGGGATAGGGGTTCTGGCCCGCCTCGAACAGGGCGGCGCGCTTGGCCAGGCGGGTGGCGCGCTCGTCGTTGAGCGTCGATGCCTGATCTGCGGCGTTCTGGTTCTCTGCCATAAGTTAGCTCCTCAAACTAAAACGCTCCCCAGGATTCGGTCCCAGGGAGCGAAAACATACCTTTACGCGGGACCGTGGTCTAGCGTGCGATCTTGGCGATGGTGTAGACGCGAGTCTTGCCGGAAGGCGTAACGACCTCGACGGAGTCGCCCTCGCCGTGACCGATGATGGCGTGACCGACCGGAGACTCGTTGGAAATCTTGTGCTCGAGCGAGTTGGTCTCGGTGGTACCGACGAGCGTGACTTCCATGACCTCACCATTGGGATCAATCAGAGAAACGGTGGAACCGATGGAGACGGTCAGATCGCCCGTGGTGGCAGCAACCTGAGCGTTGGCGAGGATGGCCTGGATCTCGGCAATACGAGCGGCGTTCTGGGCCTGCTTGTCCTTAGCGGCATCGTACTCGGAGTTCTCCGAAAGGTCGCCGAACGCGCGGGCTTCCTTGATGTCCTCGACGATCTCCTTGGCGTAATCGCCCTCACGCCAAGCGAGCTCCTCGACGAGCTTCTGGCGGCCCTCAGCGGTCAGTACGATCTGGCTTGCGTCCATACGGATATCTCCCCAACTCTGATCAAACAATCAACTGTCAACAAAACGAAAAAGACCGGCTAGCCTGCGGGCAAGCCGGTCAGGTGCTCACCCCAAAGGGATGGGACTACTCTGCGTCCGCGTCGCTGTCCTCTGCCTGCTTCTTCTTGGCAGCAGCGAGCTTGGCCTCGAGCTCAGCGATCTCCTTGTCCTCCTCGGACTGCTCGACCACGACCTCCTCGGCCTGCTTGGTCTCGGCCTTATCGTCGCCCTCCATACCCTCGCGGATATTCTTGACGGTAGAGCCGAGGGACTTGCCGAGCTTCGGCAGGTTCTTGGGCCCGAAGATAATCAGGACAACGACGAGAATAATGATGAGCTCAGGAGCCCTCAGTCCAAACATGTAGACCTCCACAATACAGCGAGACAAGCTCGAATGAGTATACCGCGGGTATCGCGGTATCACAACACTAGCTAAAAAAAGGGACCGCAAGAAGCGGTCCCTCCTCATGCTCTGGTCGGGTTGACTGGATTTGAACCAGCGACCCCTGCGTCCCGAACGCAGTGCTCTACCAAACTGAGCCACAACCCGTTAGCTCGACTATAGTAACAAAGATTT
>CAJLOU010000165.1 GCA_905208345.1 uncultured Collinsella sp. | reverse complement strand
AAACTGACGGCCGACCTGCACACCCGCGGCTTCTCGACCTACATGGACGATTTTGGCACCGGCCAGTCCACGCTCGCGATGCTCAAAAACGTCAACGTCGACGTCATCAAGCTCGATCGCACGTTTGTGCCCGTCGACGGCGACCAAGGCCGTAGCACGCAAATCATTTCGTCGATGCTCGGGATGGCGCAATCGCTCGAGCTGCCCGTTGTGATCGAAGGCGTCGAGACGGAGGCGCAGGCTCAGCTGCTGCGTCAGATGGGCGCACGCTATGCACAGGGCTTCCTCTACTACCGTCCCATGCCGGCGGCAGATTTTGAGGCATTGCTCGATGGCGATGGCGAGGATTGATGCGTTCACAGGCAGGCCGCTGCCGTTGAGGGACGCGTTTGTCCCCATTGGCTAACTTATATCCCCATTAAAAGGCAGTTGGGGATATGATACAAACCATTGTTCCGCCCAAGGAGGTTATCCATCATGAACGAGTCGCATCGCCTGGGCGAGCAATCGATTATTGCCTATCTTCAGCGACTTGCGAACGGCGTCTCGACCGCCGAACTCGATGTTGCCGCGCTGCCTGCTGAGCTACGCGCCGTTGGTGAGCAACTGCAAAAGACGCATGCCATCCTGCAACAAGAGCGCCAGCTGCTTGAGCGCAACGCCTATATCGATCCGCTCACCAACTTGGGCAACCGCAACGGATTCGACCGTCACGTCGAGCAACTCTGGCACAAAGGCGACCCCTTCACCTGCGCCTATATTGACATCGACCATCTCAAACATTGCAATGATAGGTTTGGCCACGCCGAAGGCAATCGCTATATTCTGGGCATCTGCCGCACGCTCTCCGAAACCATGGAGCACGATGAGATGCTGTTCCGTATCGGTGGAGACGAGTTTGTGCTTATCTCGCTCTCCGCAAACGAGACTGAACTCGAGCAGCGCTTGGAGCAGGTACGTGCCGGGCTGATCGAGGCGAGCTCAGATGGCAAGGCGCCCATGATCGCCAGCTTTAGCTTTGGCTGCTCGCGCGTCGATCCACTTGCCGGCGACACGCGTCGCCAGATGACGATGGACGCCGATCGCAAGATGTATCGCTATAAGCTTATGCATCGTGTACAGCAACCGGAAAACAATGACGCGCCGCAACGCCCAATCGTCGATCAGCTTCCCTGCAACGACCGGGTGTTCCAAGCGATCTCCATGAGCTCCGAGACGCGCTATCCGTTCATCCTTAACCTCGATACTGGAGAATCGCAATGGTCGGTTAACGCCGTGCGCGATTTTGACCTGCCTTCCCAGCACCCTTTTAACTCACTCGACATGTGGCTCGCCCGCGTTCATCCCGAGGACCGCGACAACGTACGCGCCGAGCTCGACATGGTGATAAACGGCACGTGGCACTTCCACTACATGCAGTATCGCGTAATGGATGCCACCGGAAAATACGCGCTTTGCGACTGCACGGGCTACCGCTTGGACGGCACCGATACCGAGCCCAGCATGTATGTGGGCATTATCGTCAACCGAAGCCTAGCGGATACGACCGACTCGGTAACGGGCCTGGGCGATGTCCACGCGCTGGTCAACGCTATTGGAGAGATGCGCCGCGTGCCGCACGAGGCAGGCTTTATTGCCATTAAGGTCGACGATATCGCCGAGGTCAATGCCCGCTTTGGATTCGATGCAGGCGACCGCGTGCTCGCCGAAAGCGCCGCCTGCCTCATGGATTGTTCGCGCGGCAAGGGCCGCCTGTTCCGCTCGACGGGGCCGACATTCGTGGCACTCTTCGATGAGCTCGGCCCCGAGGCAATCGATGAGATCGCAAGCGACATCGAACGGTTCCTGGGTTCTCCCGTGCTCATCGGCTCGCTTGAATATCAGCCGCCCATTCGCGTGGCCACGCTCCATCTGGACGGCGTCGACCGTCAGCCTGTTTCCATTTTGAACGAGCTTAAAGCGTTGCTCGGGAAAGCCGTGCAGGTGCCAGGTACCAAACTGGATTAGCACCGCGCCCGCACCGCCTCCCCCATCGTGCGATAATCCTCTGCAGAAGTCACCAAAAGCAGAGGGAGTTTGTGATGAAGGTTCTTTTGGTCAATGGCAGTCCCAAGGCAAACGGCAACACCGCCCGCGCACTCGCCGAGGTCGCCGAGCAACTTAATGCAGAAGGCATTGATACCGAGGTGTTTCAGCTGGGCGCCAAGCCCATTCGCGATTGCATCGGTTGTGGCCTGTGCGGCAAGCTTGGCGGTCGCTGCACCTTTGACGACGACGTGGTGAGCGAGCTCATCGCTGCCGCCGAGCAGGCAGATGGTTTTGTCTTTGGCTCACCCGTCTACTATGCGCACCCCAGCGGACGCATCCTTTCGGCCCTCGATCGCGCCTTCTATGCAGGCGGGCATGCCTTTGAGCACAAACCCGGCGCCGCGGTCGCCGTCGCCCGTCGCGGCGGCACCTCGACCACCTTCGATGTGCTCAACAAGTACTTCACCATTAAGCAAATGCCCGTAGTTGCCTCCACCTACTGGAATAACGTGTTTGGCCGCGTGCCCGGCGACGCCGATGGGGATGCCGAGGGCCTTGCCACCATGCGAAACATCGGCAAAAACATGGCCTGGCTCCTGCGCTGTATCGAGGCAGGACAGGCCGCCGGTATCAACGCACCCGAGGCAGATCGCGCAACGACCAACTTCATTCGATAAGTCCAGCGACGGTAACCTCGATGTCCTATCAATGTCAGCGAAAAGCCAGCTGATGAGGCAAGGTGCCTTGAAAGAGGAGGGCGCTGGGCTTTTGCCCGCGCCCGACGATTGAAAGGCAGATTGCCCATCAGATGGCTTTGCAGCGTCGAGGTGACCGCCGTTCGTTAGAACGGCGGAACAATAAATGAATATTCAAATCTTCGGCACCAAAAAGTCCTTCGATACCAAGAAGGCGCAGCGTTATTTTAAGGAGCGCCGCATTAAGGTGCAGTTTATCGACCTTAAGGAAAAGGAGATGAGCAAAGGCGAGCTCACGAGCGTGATGCAGGCGGTCGGCGGCATCGACAAGCTGCTCAACCCCAAAGCCAAGGACGAGGAAACGCTCGCACTCATCCAGCACCTCACCCCTAGTCAGCGCTTCGACAAGCTGCTCGAGAACCAGCAGGTTCTAGCCGAGCCCATTGTGCGCAACGGCAAAAAGGCCACCGTCGGTTATTGCCCCGATGTATGGGGAGCCTGGGAGTAGCTTGTGTTATTTGCCGGCGCGTGGGTATAAGAGCAGGCGTTTGGCATAAGATTCAACTGTAAGCCATGTCTAACAAAGGAGGGCACATGCCCAACAAACCTGTGAAGATCATCATGCTTACCGGATACCTCGGTGCCGGCAAGACCACGCTGCTCAACCACATCCTCGCTAACGACGGCGGCATCCGCGCCGCCGTGATCGTCAACGATATCGGCGAGATCAACGTCGACGCCAGCCTTATCGCCGACGGCGGCCTTTCCGAGACCGA
>CAJLOU010000164.1 GCA_905208345.1 uncultured Collinsella sp. | reverse complement strand
CAAGAGGCCCGCAAACAGTTCGCGTCAACCGATAGCCGCGCCGCCACGTTCGGCCAAAGCAAGAATCGGCATCATTTGGTGCGGGGTCTTTGCTGCAAGATCGGCATGTTCGAGCAGCTTACGATCGTTGGTCACCAAGTAATCGACCTGCGCGCGCTTGCACGCGGCGAGCACCAAGTTGTCTTCGTAATCGCGATGGAGCACTAAGTATTTGTCGGCCAGCCAAAGGTCCGACGCATCTGCACCCACGGCCGTGGCGTTTTCGGTCATGTTCCGAACAAACGCCAGCGCCGCATCGCCAATCGCGCGGGCAGAAGCCTCGTCGAGCGCTCCCCCGCTGGCAAGAACGCTACGCTTGAGCTCGTGTTGGACAACGTACAGCACGTCCTTGGCGATATGCACCGGAAAGAACAGCAATGCCCCCGTCTCCGTCGCCTGTCCAATAAACGCACGCGCGGCAAGCGACTCGGCATGGTCAGCGCAAAACGAATCAACCCATACGTTGGCATCCACCATTATTTTGAGGGGAGCCCCGCTCACAGGATCATCCCCTTTTGGCGATAGCGCTCGTCCATGGCTTCGGAATAGATTGTGTCCCAATCGCGATCGTCGGATACGGGCGACGTAGCGATGCCCAGGTCCGCGTAAAGCTGATCCGCCGCCGCCCAGGAAGCAGCAAACGGCGAATCTAACACGGCACCCCGCTGTCGGTCGTTAACGGCCTCGAGGATTTCCTCGCACGAACCGCCGCCCTGCGCAACCTTGGCCACGACCTTTTTGATGAGTTCGGGCAGCGTTCCGCCCGAAAGCCGCAGCGCCTCCTCGGCGCGTTCTTTAACCGAGCGATCCACGCGAACATTTACCTGCACCATGCTTCCAGCAACACTCATATCGATCACGCTCCTCTCGCCTGCTATCATTGCTAGCATCACTATATAGGGCTGATAGCACACGGTCAAACGCAAAAAAAGCCCGCACCCGGACGACGGCAATGCCGCCCGGGCGCAGACCATAAACTCAAGCAAAAATGCTAGCGCAGATATGCTTTCGCGTTGCTCAGGCTGTAGGCAATCGTCGAGCCATTGTGCAGCAGCGACGACGCCTGCGGGGTAATCGCGCCGGTAATGCCCAGCGCCAGGAGCGCCGAGTTGGTGAGCATCACCTTAGAATAGGAACTCGTCAGACGATCAATGAGGCCCTGGCTCATGCGGCGCAGGCGCACGATCGCGGCAAGATCCGTATCGGTCAGGATGATATCGGCGACCTCCTTGGCAATATCACTTCCGCCACCCATGGCCAGGCCCACGTCGGCCAAACCGAGCGCCGGCGAATCGTTGACGCCGTCGCCCACCATGGCAACATGGCGCCCCTCGCTCTTAATGCGCTCCACATAGGCGTACTTGTCCTCGGGCAGCAGCTCGGCCTTAAACTCGTCAACGCCCGCTTCGCGCGCAATGCGCTCGGCAGTGCGCTCCGAATCGCCCGTGAGCATAACGACATGCTTGACGCCCAGCGCATGCAGGTCGGCGATGGCCTCACGGACCCCGGGCTTAAGCGGATCCTCGATGCCGAGCACGCCGACGACCGTGCCGTCGACCGCCAGATACAGCGGCGACAGGCCCTGCATCTGAGACTCGATGCGCTCCTTGATGTCGGATTCGAGCTGTGCGCCCTCGTCCTCAAATACAAAGTGCGCGGAACCGATGATGGCACGACGTCCTTCGATGGACGAAGCGATGCCGTGCGCCACGATGTACTCGACGGCAGCATGGCGTTCACGATGCTCGAGCCCGCGCTCACGTGCCGCATTGACCACGGCGCGCGCCACCGGATGCGGGAAGTGCTCCTCCAAGCAGGCGGAAAGGCGCAGGACCTCATCCTCACTCCAACCGTCGGTCGTCAGTACGCAGGCCAGACGCGGCTGGGCCTCGGTCAGTGTACCGGTCTTATCAAAGACAATGGTGTCGGCCTTTGCAAACGACTCAAAGTACTTGGCCCCCTTAACCATCACACCCATCTTGGCGGCGTCGCTCATGGCGGTCATGACAGCGACGGAGCCCGTGAGCTTGAGCGCGCACGAGTAGTCGACCATCAGTGCTGCTGAGGTTTTGATGAGGCTGCGTGTGGTGAGCGCGACCAGACCCGCGAGCAGGAAGTTCCACGGAACGATCTTGTTGGCAAGGTCCTCCATGTGCGACTGGCCCTCGGATTTGAGCGAGTCGGCCGTCTGCACGAGCGAAACGATCGAGCGCAGTTTGGTCTGGGCCGTGTTGGCGCGCACGCGCACCAGGATGCTGCCGTCCTCGACGACGGTGCCGGCAAACACATCGTCGCCCGCGCTGCGCTCGACGGCCAGCGGCTCACCGGTCAGGGTCGCCTGGTTGACCATGGCGCTCCCCTGCTCGACCACGCCGTCGATGCAGATGGACATGCCGGTGCGCACGGCGACCAGGTCGCCGGGCTCAAGCTCGGTGGCCGCAACGCTCACCTCGGTGTCGCCGATGACCTTTTGCGCTTTGTCGGGCACGTCGAGCAGCGAGTTGATGAGCTCGTTTTCGCTCATGGCACGTGTGTAGTCCTCGAGCAGCTCGCCCACGTTGAGTAGGAACATTGTCTGGCCCGCGGTGTCGACGTCGCGCTTGACGAAGGAGATGCCGATGGCTGACGCATCGAGCACGGGGACGGTCAGACGCGGCTGCGCGAGCTCACGAAGGGCTGCGCGCAAAAAGGCCATGTAGCCGGCAACGACAAAGACGGCACGCAGCGGCGTGGGCAAAAACCAACGGCGCGCGTAGTGGGCGCCGACAAGCGTGGCCAGATCCATAACCAGCTTGTGCTTGCGCGGCTCGAGCTGCATCACGTAGCCCGACTTGGCGTCGGCGATTGCCTGGGCATCGAGCGCGCCGGCGGCGGCCAGCACGGCGTCGCGGCGCGGCTCGTCGTATTCGAGCGCCATCTGGCCGATGCGTCCGTAGACGCGCACCTTGTGCACGCCGTCGATTTCGCCGCTGAGCTTCAGAAGCGCATCGAGATCGCTCTCTGGCACAGGACCCGCCAACTGGAGGCGGGTCCTGCCGGGGATCTCGCTGATAATCGAGAATCTCATGGTTTGTGCCTGGGAGCGCTACTCGGCTGCGTTGCTCGCAGCGTCAGCCTCGCTCTGGGTGATGTAGGCAGCCTCGGCAACCATGTCGTCGACATTGGCCTTGGCCTGCTCGACCATGTCCTGGTAGCCGTTCTTGATGCGCATGCCGCACGCGATGCCCTGCACGCAGGCGTTCTTTACCGGAGCGCTGGTGAGCAGCTTGATGCCGGCCGTACCGAGCAGAAAACCGCCACCGACAAGCAGGGTGTTGAACGTGGACTTCTTCATGATGTCTCTCCCTTTTCCGCAACAACTGCGGCACGGTGCCTTAGCACCCGAGTTCATTAGTTTGCTCGAGCACGCTTTTGAAAATAGTTTAGTATAATTTTGAGTTTGTTAAGATGTGGTGCACTTGATGGAATCACAGGTACGACAT
>CAJLOU010000163.1 GCA_905208345.1 uncultured Collinsella sp. | reverse complement strand
ACGTCGACCTGGTGGTCGATGTAGTGCTGCAGCATCTCGCGCAGGCTCAGGCATTTGGGAACGCCGTTGACGAGTGCCAGGTTGTTGGCGCCAAAGGTCGTCTGCAGCGAGGTGTACTTATACAGGTTGTTGAGCACGACCTGCGGAATGACGCCCTTCTTGAGCTCGATGACCAGACGGATACCCTTCTGGTTGGACTCATCGCGCATATCCGAGATGCCCTCGATGCGCTTGTCGTTGACGAGCTGGGCGATCTTCTCCTGCAGGGTGCCTTTGTTGACCATATAGGGAATCTCGGTAAAGACCAGGCGGCTGCGACCGGTCTTGGTGGACTCCACGTGCGCCTTGGCACGCACGGTAATGGAGCCGCGGCCGGTCTCGTAGCTCTGCTTAATGCCGGCGCTGCCCATGATGATGGCGCCGGTGGGGAAGTCCGGACCGGGCATGATCTGCATGAGCTCGTCGACGGTGGCGTCGGGGTTGTCGATCAGGTAGCAGGTGGCCTCGATCGCCTCGGCGAGGTTATGCGGGGCGATGTTGGTGGCCATGCCGACGGCGATGCCCTGGCTGCCGTTGACCAGCAGGTTGGGGAAACGTGCAGGCAGTGCCACGGGCTCGGCGAGCGATTCGTCGTAGTTGGGCTGCCAGTCGACGGTATCCTTCTGCAAGTCACGCAACAGTTCCATGGCGGGCTTTGCCAGGCGGCTCTCGGTGTAACGCATGGCCGCCGCGCCGTCGCCGTCGATATTGCCGAAGTTGCCGTGACCGTCGATGAGCGGCGTGCGCATGGAGAACCACTGCGCCAAGCGGACCATGGCCTCGTAGACCGCAAAGTCACCGTGCGGGTGGTACTTACCGATAACTTCGCCGACCGTCCACGCCGACTTCTTGTGCGGGCGGTTGGGGTAGATGCCGCTCTCGTTCATCGCGTACAGGATGCGGCGGTGCACCGGCTTTAAGCCGTCGCGCACGTCCGGCAGGGCGCGCGCCGTGATGACCGACATCGAATACTCGATAAACGACTGCTTCATCTCGCGGCCGAACTCCGAAATCTGGAGCTGGCCACCGTTGATATCCTCTCCGGCCGAGGCACCACGGTCGACTTCGCCAAAGCTCTCCTCGAGCTCGCCGTCGTCGTCTTCTTCCTCATCATCATCGGCATCGGGGTTATAGGCGTCCGGGTCGCCGTCCTCGCCCTGCTCAGCACGGGCAAGCAGGCGCTTCAGATCGTCGGGCATGCCGGCGTCGCTGGCCTCGTCCATACCCTCGTTATTGTTGATATCGTCTGCCACGTTACCTCCTCTTAAGCATCAAGGAATCGTGCATCATGCGCGTGTTTTTCAATGTACTCGCGGCGATAGCCGACCTCGGAACCCATCAGTTCGCGCACGGCGCGGTCCGCCACCACGGCGTCCTCGATCGACACGCGCTGCAGAATGCGGGTCTTGGGGTCCATCGTCGTCGAGGCAAGCTGCTTGGGGTCCATCTCGCCCAGGCCCTTGTAGCGCTGGACGGTGTAGCCCTTGCGCTTCTTGGTGATCTTGCCATCCTTGGCCTTGCCGTCCTCGTCGTTGTCGTCGGGGTTCAGCCCCAGGCTCTGGATGGTGTCGCGCAGGATCTCGTCTTCGGGCTGGCGGCCGTTGGGATACACGTAGTGAATCTTGTTGCGCACCTTGATGCCAAAGATGGGCGGGCACGCGACGTACACGTAGCCGGCGTCAATCAGCGGGCGCATGTACTTGTAAAAGAACGTCAGCAGCAGGATGCGGATGTGCGCGCCGTCGACGTCTGCATCGGTCATGATGATGATCTTGTGGTAGCGGGCCTTGGTGATGTCGAAGTCGCCGCCGTCGCCGGCGCTCGTCGTGACGCCGCAGCCGATCGCGGTGATGAGTGACTGGATGGTGTCGCTCGAGAACGCACGATGATCGCCCACGCGCTCGACGTTCAGAATCTTGCCGCGCAGGGGTAGGATCGCCTGGATGTCTCGGCGACGGCCGTCCTTGGCCGAACCGCCTGCCGAGTCGCCCTCTACGATAAAGAGCTCAGTCAACTCGGCGTCGCGCACCGAACAGTCGGCGAGCTTGCCGGGCAGCGACGCCGTCTCGAGCAGGCTCTTGCGGCGGGTCGCCTCGCGCGCCTTGCGGGCGGCGTTGCGCGCCTTGCAGGCCTGTTGGGCCTTCTTGACGATCTCGCGAGCGGGCTTGGGATGCTCCTCGAGGTAATCGGCAAGCCCGTCGGTCACGATCTTGAGCGTCAGCGCGCGCATATAGGAGCTGCCGAGCTTGGCCTTGGTCTGGCCCTCAAACTGCGGATCGGGCAGTTTGACCGAGATAACGGCCGACAGGCCCTCGCGCACATCGTCGCCGGTCAGGTTGGCGTCTTTTTCCTTGAGCAGGTTCTGCTTGCGAGCGTAATCGTTAATCACGCGGGTGAGTGCGGTACGGAAGCCCTCGAGGTGCATGCCGCCCTCGGGGGTGTAGATGTCGTTGGCAAACGACATGACGTTCTCACCGTAGCCGCTATTCCACTGCAAGGACACCTCGACCTCGCCCATCTTGGTCACGGGCGCATCCGGATCCGATTTGCCCTCAATATAGATGGGTTCCTTAAAGGCCTCGGGGACATCCTTGCCCTCATTGAGGAACTTAACGAAGTCGATAATGCCGCCGGCGTAGCAAAACTCCTCCACATGGGGAGTCGCCTCGCGCTCGTCGGTCAGCACGATCTTGAGGTTCTTGTTGAGGAATGCCGTCTCCTGCAGACGGTTGTGCAGCGTGTCGAAATCGTAGATGCAGGTCTCGAAGATCTCGTCGTCGGGCCAGAAGCTGACAGTGGTACCCGTCGTCTCCGAAGTGCCCACGACCTCCATCTTCTTGACGGTCTTGCCGCGCGAAAACTCCATCTCGTAGATGTTGCCATCGCGGCATACCCGTACGACCACACGCTTGGACAGGGCGTTGACGACGGAGATGCCCACGCCGTGCAGGCCGCCCGAGACCTTGTAGGCCGAGTTATCGAACTTACCGCCGGCGTGCAGGATCGTCATGACGACCTCGAGCGTCGGGATCTTTTTAACAGGGTGCTCGTCGACGGGGATGCCGCGCCCGTTGTCGACGACCGTGATGGAGTTGTCGGCGTGGACCGTCACCTGGATCTCGGTGCAGAAACCGGCCATGGCCTCGTCGACGGAGTTGTCAACGATCTCCCACACCAGGTGATGCAGACCGCTGGCGCTCGTCGAGCCGATATACATGCCCGGGCGCTTACGAACGGCCTCGAGACCTTCGAGAATCTTAATCTCGCCGCCATCGTAATCGTTTTCGTTTGCCACACGTCCTCCTTCAGTCAAGAAAATGTGTACAGCCTTACTAGTTTATCGTAAAAAAATACCCTCGGGAACGAGGGTATTTGGCTCTACAAGGCCACCAGATGCGATTTAAGGCTCTTTTTTGCCTTGCACGCCCTTGGCCCACTCGGCACTGGCTCTCATGGCGTTCTCGAGGGCCTCGCGCAGTTTTTGGTC
>CAJLOU010000162.1 GCA_905208345.1 uncultured Collinsella sp. | reverse complement strand
GTCCCGGAATCCCCACGGTGTGGCCGTCATCTGGTGAGCCTCCTCATGCTGTGTTGCATACAGAACAAACGACCGGCATAGCTCCGCCGGTCTTTTGGGTACTTTAGCATACTAGAGTGCTTGCGGGGAAAATCCTTGTCCGCAGCTCACACCGTATTCATTTGGAAACATAGGGCGAGCGGTTAGCAGCAGTCTCTTGTCGCAACGCAAAAAGGGCGCCCGCGCGAATGCGGACGCCCTTGTGTAGGGTCGAGATATCAACCAGCCAAGATATCGGCCCTGCGGCCAGCTCTTAGTAGTCGAACTGGTGGTAGTAGCGGCGGTACTTGAGGTTGTGCTTGGTGACCAGCTCGTAGTTGCGCGAGAGGCGGTCGGTGGTCAGCACGGACAGGATCCACGGCGACACGATGACGCGGAAGTCGTCGTCCAGGCCCGGGATCGCGTACTCGGCGGTGTCGATGATGACGTAGTCCTCGTCGCCGGTCACGCCGCTGGTGAGGAAGGCGCGGACGCGCTCGTCGAGGGCGCGGCACTCGTCCTCTCCCATGAACAGGAACACCGGGACGCCGGGCTCGAGCAGCTCGAGCGTGCCGTGGAAGAAGTCGTGCGAGGTGATGTGGCGGATGCGCTTCCACTGCATCTCCTCGAGCAGGCACATGGAGTACAGGATGGTCTCGCCCCACAGCGCGCCCGAGCCGATGAACATGGTGTAGTCGGCCAGCGCGTACTTCCTGGCGAGCTCCTCGGCGCGCGGCTCGAAGCGCTTGCGGATGTCGAGCATGTCCTTCCAGACGTCCTTCGTCTGCTCGATGAACAGGTCGAACTTGGGGAAGCAGCCGCGGCGGTTGAGCAGGCGCAGGCCGAAGCAGTCGGCGAGGTAGTAGCCCTTCTCGCAGCCGCCGGCGCCGTGGTCGGAGGCCATCATGACGCAGTTCTCGGCGCCCACGGCCTGCCCGATCTTGCCCTCGGGGTTGGTCATGGCGAAGACGCGCACGCCCATCTCCCTCATCTTGCCGACGGCCTCGAGCACCTCGGGGGTGGTGCCGGACTCGGAGGCGGTCAGCACGACGGACCTGTCGGTCATGCGCTTGTGGCCCATGACGTTCCACTCGGCGGCGTGGATCAGGTAGACCTCGAGGTCGCGGTCGCCGAACTTGTTCATGAGGTACTCGAGCTGCATGAACTCGTCCCAGGTGCCGCCGACGCCCATCAGGAAGACGGCGTCGTAGCCCTCCTCGTGCACGCGGTCGGCCAGGGCGGTCATCTTCTTGCCGGCCTCGTAGACGTTCCTGCCGTCCTCGAGGTAGCCCTCCTGGTCGAAGTGCATGATCTCGATCTTCTCGGTCTCCTTCATTCCCGCTCCTTTCACGAGCAGTTTGAATTGTCGCACGGAATGAACGGGCTTGCCGCCCCGTCGCACCGCTTAACCTTGTGGACATCTTGGCCCCAAGCTCAACAATTCAAAGGTTCTTAATACCAGTGAACGATTACAGGTTAGCCGTTTTTAATACCGATTTTATGATTTCATCCTCCCCTCTCGGTAGACGGTCAGTTTTTGCCGCTCATCGGTCAAGCGACATATATCCGTAAAAACGAGCGCCCCCGCCATGCGCAGGGACGCTCTAGACGCTAATAGTTGTAGGTATATCCGCCGGCGTCGCCGCGGGTAAAAGACTTGGCATGCTCGATTGCCTGCCCACTCGAGTCATAGGTCAGGCCTTCCAGCACGAGCGCCAGATCGCCCGGCTCAAGATTGAGCAAACTCGCATCGCGTGCGCCCAGCGCCTCGATATCGAGTTTCTCTACCGACTGATCTGGCTTGCGTCCCAACATATCGTAGGTCTCGAACAGGCTGAAGACCGAAATGTCCACGTCTTCGATGCCCGGAAACAGCAGGCACGGAATCAGTGTCATCTCGATCGATACGGGCTCACCATCGATGCAGTTGAGGCGGCGCACCGAGTAAAGCAGATCGTCCTCGGCGATGCCAAACAAGTCGGCATAATACGGGCCGGCGTAGCGTTTGGAGCGCGCCAGGATGCGCACCGACGGCGTCGCGCCCGATGCCAGAACCGACTGGCGGAAGCCGCCCTTGCGTTCGTGCTCGTCAAACCACTTGTGTCCCACAAAGGCGCCTTTGCCCTGCACGCGACGAATCTGGCCACTTTTGACCAGCTCGTCCATGGCGCTTCGGATTGTCAGGCGTGTCGTGCCAAACTCCTCGGCCAGCTCGTTTTCGGACGGAATCATCGAGCCCGTCGGGTAGTCGCCGCGCTCGATTCGCTCCGCAATGCAGCGGCGAATTTGTTTGTAAACCGGCAAGTCTTCTACTGCATCAGCCATTCGACACCTACCTTCGTCGCAACGCCGTCTGCCTCGCCGTTATCGGCAAAACGATACTTGGTCGGCAGAATCACGGACTTGCAATACTCGACAAAGCCATCGTTCTCGTCACGCTCGTGCGAAGCCTTGTAAAACACCGGCGTGCCCTCCTGAGCACCCAGCAACTTGGCCTCGTCGGCGTTCAGACGGCTGATGGAAATATGCTCCTTGCCGTGCGCCACATGGACATTCCCCTCTTTGAGCAAAACGTCGTAGAGGCTTTCCTGCTCAAAATCGTGATCGGGAAGCGAGGGGCACAAAGACAGATTGACGTGAGCCGTCTCAATCGACGCCGGGGAACCATTAACCACGCGCACGCGCCGAATGCAGAAGAGCGGCATGCCCAGGTCGATCTGGGCTTTTTGGGCCAGATCGATATCGGCGTACGCGACCTTGGACCAAACCAGGTGTGCGGTCGACTTTGAGCCAACCCTCTCCACCGCCTGCGTATAGTTCCATGTTTCCTGAAAGATATTCAGCGGTTTGGGAGGACACACATAGGTGCCCGAACCGCGGCGGCTTTCCAAAGTTCCGCACGAAATAAGACGCGTGATCGCAGCGCGCAACGCCGTGCGCGACACGCCCAGCTCTTCACAGAGCACACGCTCGGCGGGCAGCCGGTCACCACCCTGCAGGTCATAATGTTTGATATACCAAAGAATGCCCTCAAAGGCGCGATCTTTGGGCGGAATCGCATATGGTTCACTCGACATGGGCAAGGCTCCTCAACCGCTTGATGCTGCGGGCATCATTGCTCCGGACGCCCCATGGCGTCGAAGGCTTCTTTGATCTGCTCCGCAACGTTCCGATACGATCGATATAGGCCGGAGTCTCGCTTGACTTCGCCCGCGGTCACCGGAATCTCAAGCTTCGAAATCTCATCCTCGCCGGTTTGCACGGCAACGATGACACCCATACCAAGGCACATATTACGCTTGGCAGCGTTGTTTTTGGTAGCCTGAGCTGGATTAATCAAAATCTGCTGAGCTAGTTCGCGCTTGCTAACCTCCGGCACATCCTCGGGATTTCCGGTCTCGACAATCTCGCACTGCAGCACGTCCGCATAGTCAAAAATCTTCGGCTCGCCGCCGCGCTGATGCACGGCCCACTTGCGGCGCGTGGCATCCTGGTAGATAGCCGGCAAAAACGTAAACCGCGGCGGGTCCAAAAT
>CAJLOU010000161.1 GCA_905208345.1 uncultured Collinsella sp. | reverse complement strand
CCCCCTAAAGCAGCCAACCTGACTGGTTTAAGGCGTATTGGAGCCAATTTTAATGAACATACTAAAGGCTATGTTCATTATCTTTTAGGATGTAAATGCTATTCACTTAGCAACAGTACTCATATTTGGCATTTTTTGTCCATTGCTATATAACTAACACCCTATAGCAGACAAAAAACAGGCCGCAGCCCATCGCTGCGGCCTGTTCGGAAGCAAAAGTGGGCGTTAAGCGCTGTAGCCCATCGCCTGCAGAACAAACATGACGACCGTGAGCACCGTAATCACACCGATAGTCGCCCAAGTGAGCACATTCCACACGCGGCCGTTGCGGTTGGCACCCATAATGTGACGGTCAGCGGCAATAACCACCTGGAACACCAGAACCACGGGCAGTAGCACGCCATTGATGACCTGCGAGGTCATCATAATCTGGAACAGATCGACGCCGGGCATAAGCACCAGCACGGCAGAGATACCGATGATGGCCGTAATGATGCCGCGATAGACCGGAGCCTCGTCCCAGCTGCGGTCGGCACCGCGCTCCCAGCCAAATGCCTCGCAGATAGCGCTCGACGTAACGCCCGGCAGCACACAGGCAGCCAAGAAGCTCGCCGCGACCAGGCCCGAGGCAAACAGTACCGTGGACCACTGACCCGCAATAGGCTCCAACGCGCGGGCGGCATCGGCAGCATCGCTAATCTGAATACCCGCCGGGAACAACACCGTACCGGTCGTGATGATAATAAAGCCGGCAATGACATCGGCGGCAAGCGAGCCGCTCACGGTATCGATGCGCTGCAGCACGATATCGTCCTCGCCCGCGTTCTTATCGACCACGTTGTTCTGCGCCAAGAAAATCATCCACGGCGCGATGGTGGTACCGATCGTTGCGACCACGAGCGACACGTAGCTGGGGTCATTTTGAATGTTAGGCACGACCAGGTCGACCGCGACCTCACCCCAGTTGGGGCCAGCCATAAACGCGGCGACAATATAGGTCACGAACACGCAGCTCACCAGCAGCAGAATCTTCTCGATGCGCTGGAAGCTGCCCGACATGGTAAGCATCCACACCAGCAGCGCCACCAGCGGCACCGAAATGCTCGCCGGCACGCCAAAGAGGGCAAGGCCGCTGGCGATGCCCGCAAACTCCGAAATGGTCACAGCCGTGTTGGCGATCAACAGCGCCGCCATAGCAAGTACACTCTTGCGCACGCCAAAGCGCTCGCGAATGAGCGATGCCAGGCCCTTGCCCGTGACGCAGCCGCAGCGCGCCGCGGTCTCCTGCGTCACGATGAGCAGCACAGTCATGACGGGAAGCATCCAGAGCATCTTGTAGCCATAGCTGGCACCCGCGCTGGAATACGTTGCAATGCCGCCGGCGTCATTGCCCGAAAGCGCCGCCAGCAGACCGGGACCCATAGCGCCAAAGATGGCCGCGATGGTCAACTTTTGCTTGGTGCCCGACTTTTGCTTGGTATTTTGCACGCGACCACCTAACCCATGACCGACATGGTGAGCAGCACCGCAGCGGCGCAGTACGCTACGCACGAGATCATGACGGCAATAACGTTCATGGCGGTGCCCGACGTGTTGAGGTCATGCTCGTCACGCCAGAACAGCACCATCAGGTAAATCACGGCGCTCATGTTGCCAACCAGGCAAATGATGGCAGCGATATTAAAGCACCCGGTAAAGAGTTGCTCCTCAAACATGGGCGCATCGGGGAACGCAGCGGTGCGCACCAGCTGGGCGCACAGATAGGTCACGAGTGACAGAATCAGGCCCATGCCCGTGCTCTGGAAGAAGAACCCCAGATACGGCTTGGGCTCGTCGTCGTGACCGTCATACTCCAGGAAGTAGTTCTTGACGAACGACACCATACGCGAGGCGGCCAGCAACACGAGCGGCATGGCGCACATGGGGAACACCACCAAATGCGCGGAGCCCAGCGCCGTCCCCAGCACCGTTGCCATGATGCACGAGGCGATGCCCCACACGACGACCCAGTACTGACGATGCACGAACCAGCTGAGAACGTTCGTCGAGTCGTCCGACGCGCTATCGCCCGAGCCGACACCGGCGATCTGCAGGTCCTCCTGATGCTCCTCGGCAATAACGTCCATGGCGTCGTCGAAGGTCACGATGCCCAGGATATGACGGTTCTCGTCGCAGACAGGGATGGCAACCAGGTCGTACTTGGTCATCTCGTCCGTCACGTCTTCCTGGTCCTCGTCGGGTGACACGTAGACCAGATCGCGATAGGCGAGCTGGCCCAGCGTGGCGTCGCGGTCGGCCACGATCAGCGTGCGCAGCGAAAGCACGCCCGTCAGCATGCCGCTCGGGTCCTCGGTATAGACGTAATAGACGCTCTCAAAGTCCTCGTCGAGCTTGCGAATCGCCTCGATGGCGTCACCGACCGTTGCCGTGGCGGGCAGCGAGACAAACTCCGAGGTCATGATGCGGCCGGCGGTGTTGTCCTCGTAGCCCAACAGATTACGAATCGCCTTCTCCTCCTTGACGCCCATCAGGCGCAGGAGCTTCTCAGCCTTCTCATAATCGAGCTCGTCGATCAGGTCGGCAGCGTCGTCCGGGTCCATCATGGCCAGCATCGACGATGCGTCGGTATCGGACAGGCCCTCGAGCATCTCGGTCATGAGCTCGTCGTCATCGAACTCCGAGATGGCCTCGGCGGCCTGTGCCGTATCGAGCTGCGCGAACACCTGCGCACGTAGGCGCGGGTCGAGCTGCTCGATAATGTCGGCGATGTCGGCAGGGTGCAGCTCGCCGAGCGTCTTGTGCGACACCGAGAGTTGAATGTTCTTGGTCGAGCGGTCGAGCAGGTCCATGTAGGACCAAGCGATGATGTCCTCACTGAGCGGCTTGCCCAGGTGCTTCATAAAGCCTTCGACGATATGCTCGAGCGCGGGGCTGATGGCGCGTAGCAGACCGCGGGCACCGACCTCGGCGCCCAGCAGGCGCAGCTGATTTTCGCCCGACATGGAAAACTTGATGTCGTTTACGCGCACGACCTTCATGCCCTGCGTGTCGACAATCTGCTTGTTGAGCACGTCGCGGGCGAGCAGGAGTTCGGTCGGCTGCAGGTACGAAAAACGGATTTCGGTGGCCGACGTCTTAAGGTGTACACCCGTCTCGTCGATACGGTCGACCCATTTGCGCCAGCTGATCATAAACGGCGTCTTGCCGGGTCCGCGGAACGCGAGCGACGTCACGTGCGGAAAAACTTCGCCGGTAGCAATACCAAAATCGTTGACCACGCCGAGCTTTTCGCCGTCGACGTCCAAGACCGGCAATTTGAGCATCTCACTCAGATAATTCAATGGTGCTCCCCATCATAATTCCTCCGGACGCGGCCGCGCGTGCGGCGTCCGGAGGCTTCTGGATATGTATACGCATGCGCGGGCGGCACGCCGCTCGACGCTTACACCCCGTGCATGCGCAAAAAGCACCTGCATGGGGTCATCGACTGTATGGTCGAGGTTTGGATTTCACCTGTAACCTTTCTCTTGACCCTCATTAACCGCAGTAACTATAGCATCAGCATCGC
>CAJLOU010000160.1 GCA_905208345.1 uncultured Collinsella sp. | reverse complement strand
TGGTCATAACGACAGTGCGGCCCGAATCGACCCAGCGGAAAATTGCCTCTTGGAACGACTCGCCCGACTCACCAAACTCGGGGATACCGCCAATGCCAAAGGTCTCCAGAATCACGGCGTCGTAGCCATCGGCAAGGGCGTCGAGGATGCCCGGGTTTACGCCGGGCGTAAGCTTGAGCACAAATACGCGCGGATCGATGCTGTCGTAGAAACGCACCGGGTTTTCGCCCTGATGCGTGCCGTGAAGCCCGTTGCGCACGATGCGGTCGTTGCGGATATAGGCGATGGGCGGATAGTTGACGCTAATGAACGCGTTAAAGCTCATGGTGCGCTGTTTGCGGGCGCGCGTGCCGGCAATGGCTACGCCGCCAAACACGATTGAGACGTCGTGCGAGTGTTCGTCGAGCGCATAGAGCAGGCTCTGGTACAGGTTGAGCTTGGCGTCGGTAAAGGGATTGCCCATGGGCTTTTGCGAGCCGGTGAGCACGATGGGCTTGGGGCTGTCCTGAATCAGGTAGGAAAGCGCTGCCGCGGTATAGCTCATGGTGTCGGTGCCGTGCAGAATCACGAAGCCGTCGTGGTCGGCATAACCCTCGACGATGACATCGCGGATACGCATCCAGTCGCTCGGGCGCATATTGGTGCTGTCGATGTTCATGGGTTGCACGACGTCGAGCTCACAGAGGCCCGAGATCTCGGGGACGCTCTGGGCGAGCTCCTCACCGGTCAGGGCGGGGGAGAGGCCGTTGCCGTCCTCGGTCGATGCGATGGTGCCGCCCGTGGCGATGAGAAGTATGCGCTTCATGCTGGTGTTCCTATCGTATTTGCCGCCGCAGAGGCGGAGTCGTTCGGCAGTATTGTGGCACAGGGCGACGAATGTTCAAACGTATTACATCATCTGTAACGTTTGGTAACACTTCAATTGTCGTCAAATAGGGCCAGGTCGTGCGTTTGCCGTGCGCTGATGGCTGCGAGGGACGAGAAACCCCATATAACGTGTACACTATGAACGCTATTTTCGTTCATTCACGCGGGCGGGCACCGGCTCCCCGCCAACAAGAGGGGGATACCATGGATCAAAATGCTTCCGCAAAGGTCCTCGTACTCGACTTTGGTGCGCAGTACGGTCAGCTCATTGCCCGTCGCGTCCGCGACCTCAACGTGTATTCCGAGATTGTCCCCTGCGACATCTCGGCCGACGAGATTCGCGAGATGAACGCCTCTGCGCTCATCCTTTCTGGCGGCCCGGCCTCCGTGTACGCCGAGGACGCTCCGTCCATCGACCCCGCCATCTTTGACCTGGGCCTTCCCGTCCTGGGCTTCTGCTACGGCCATCAGATCACGGCCGTGACGCTCGGCGGCAAGGTCGGCCACTCCGAGGTTGGCGAGTACGGCCGCGCCACCATCACGCGCACGGCCGGCGCCAAGCTCTTTAACTCCACGCCCATGGAGCAGACCGTGTGGATGAGCCACCGCGACGCCGTGTCCGAGGTGCCCGAGGGCTTTACCGTTACCGCCAGCACTGACGTGTGCCCGGTCGCTGCGATGGAGTGCCCCGAGCGCAAGATCTTCACCACGCAGTTCCACCCCGAGGTCAAGCACTCCGAGTACGGTCAGCAGCTGCTGAGCAACTTCCTGTTTGAGATCTGCGGCCTGGAGCCCAACTGGAGCATGGACAACCTGGTCGAGACCATGACGGCCGAGTTCCGCGAGAAGGTCGGTGACGACCGCGTGATTCTGGCTCTGTCCGGTGGCGTCGACTCCTCCGTCGTGGCTGCGCTGGGCGCCCGCGCCGTGGGCAAGCAGATGACCTGCGTGTTCATCAACCACGGCCTGCTGCGCAAGGGCGAGCCCGAGCAGGTGGAGGAGGTCTTCACCAAGCAGTTTGACGTCGACTTTATCCACGTCCACGCCGAGGACCGTTATGCCGGGCTTTTGGCCGGCGTGACCGAGCCCGAGGAGAAGCGTCGCATCATCGGTACGCAGTTCTGGAAAGAGTTCTTCGCCGTGGCACAGCAGCTCGAGACCGATGGCAAGCCGGTCAAGTACCTGGCTCAGGGCACCATCTACCCCGACATCATCGAGTCCGGCGCTCGCAAGACGGGTGGCAAGACGGCCACCATCAAGAGCCATCACAACTTGATCCCGTTCCCCGAGGGCGTGCACTTCGACCTCATCGAGCCGCTCGACCACTTCTTTAAGGACGAGGTCCGCGCGCTCGGTCTGGCGCTGGGCCTGCCGGGTCACATCGTGTTCCGTCAGCCTTTCCCGGGCCCGGGTCTTGCTATCCGTATCATCGGCGCGGTCGACAAGGAGAAGCTCGAGATCCTCAAGAACGCCGACGCTATCGTGCGCGAGGAGCTCGACGCCTACAACCAGCGCCTGTTTGAGCAGACCGGTGAGCGCAACTCCGAGCACAGCTGCTGGCAGTACTTTGCGGTCCTGCCTGACATCAAGTCCGTCGGCGTTATGGGCGACGAGCGCACCTACCAGCGCCCGATCATCCTGCGCGCCGTCGAGTCCAGCGATGCCATGACCGCCGACTGGGCCAAGCTGCCCTACGACGTGCTGGCCCGCATTTCCGGCCGCATCGTGGCCGAGGTTCCCGGCGCCAACCGCGTGTGCTACGACATCACGTCCAAGCCGCCTGCGACCATCGAGTGGGAGTAGGCTGATAGGGTTCTGACCTGCACTTTTGAGTGCCGCACTGTGCCGCTGAGTTTCGTTTCGTACGAGAGTCATGGCAAAGCCGCCAGCGACGGCGGTGAGTAAATACGGTAATCTGGCCTCCGTTCCCGCGTTGGGACGGAGGCTTTTTCTTTGCCGTTTTACTCCCTTTCACCTGCGATTTCGCGATTTACTCCCCGTATTTCAAGACGACAAGGCACGGGGCGGTATTCGGAGGAACGGGAGTAAAGATTTATCCCGAATGAGTAGACGCGCGATTTTTGTCCCCGAGAACGAAACGAGGCCGTTTCGGGGCCCGTGAAACTCAAATCGAACTCAACGGGCGTTTTTACGGTCTCCGTACGGCGTTTCCCCAGGTGGTTAATGGGGAGTAAAGAATCTCGCCGCCTCAATGAAAACGGGAGTAATCAGGGGAAATGCCGCAGTGTACTGCCGTGTGCCGCCATGTAAGCCACCGCGTCATTTACTCCCCATTTACGCTTGAAATGCCTTTGCATGCAATGGGGAGTAAAAACTCAGCTTACGCAGGAGCGAGCGGAGCTCACCGCCTAGCCTGGCGTCCTGATTCGGTTGCGTTGATTGCGAAATGCGGGGAGCCGTTACAGCAAGGCTTTCCAGTCCTCGTACTCGTCGGCGTCGATCTCGCCGTTCTCGAGCCGTGCGCGCTTCTCTGCCCACAACTCGATCGCCATCGCGGCTTTGGGCGCGTGCGGCGCCTTGGGGTTCAGGGAGAGGCCCGAACCGTCGGCTGAGGGAACTATGCCGAAGGAGTCTTCGAGCCGCACGAGCAGCGACATGAGGTCGCCTGCGGTCTCGACGCCGTAATCCTTGAGGGCGTTGACGGACACGCCGAGCGCTGCGGCGATGGACTCGAGCAGCTCGGGCTTGTCCATCAGCAAATCCTATCAGCGGCTCAAGGGCAAGGACGTGATTACCACTCC
>CAJLOU010000159.1 GCA_905208345.1 uncultured Collinsella sp. | reverse complement strand
GACTTGCAGCGACGGACCTCAGGACACTCTTACACCACGTCTGCGCGCGCGACCGGGTCGGCCCTCCAGCACCCACAAGTTAATCCAAATGAGAAACAAAGACGCTATCGAACGGGAACGTTAGGCAACACTTGAGGAAGATCTTATCTGTTTACCGCCCTTGGATAACTCTTGAGCGGCTTTATTTGGCCCGAAATAGATAAACAGACCCCCTATAGTTGCAGAATACTCCAATTTTTGCACGGCGCGGGGGCACCCACCTCGGCATCGACTATCAAAACCGCTCAATCCGGAATCTCGTCCACTATTCCCCATCATTTTGTGCGATGAATTACTTAAACGTTATTGACATATGAACATACGCTCATATAATCGGAAGTAAGTTATTTGAGCGTATGTTCATATGAAAGGATATTGCAATGAGCATCCGCGTTGATGAAACGAAACCCGACACCGAGGCCACCGAGCCAGTGATCCCCACCACCTGCTCGCCCGAGGACCTTCCCGACGAGGAGCTTCTCTACGACCTCGCCGACCTGTTCAAGGTCTTCAGCGACACCACGCGTATCAAGATCCTTTACGCCCTCATGGGCCGCGAGCTCTGCGTGGCAGACATCGCCGAAGCGACCGAAACCTCGCAGTCGGCAGTATCGCACCAGCTGCGCACACTCAAGCAGTCGCACCTGGTTAAATTCCGGCGCGACGGGCGCAATATCCTCTACTCGCTCGCCGACGACCACGTCTACACCATGCTCAACCAGGGCATGAGCCACATCTGCGAATAGCAGCCAACCACGGTACCAGCGCGGCCTGCACCCAAGCCGCAAATACGGGGAAAGGAATCCACCATGAAAAAGCAGTTCAAGCTCGACGAGATCGACTGCGCCAACTGCGCGCGTGAGCTTCAGGACGAGCTGGCCAAGCTCGAGGGCGTCAAATCCGTGTCCGTCAACTTTATGACCCAGAAGCTGACGCTCGAGGCCGATGACGCCGAGTTCGACGAGGTCCTTGACCGCGTTGTGGAGTTTACGGCCGACGCCGAGCCGGACTGCGAGATCATTCTCTAGCCCAGGTTTACGCCAACCCGCAAGGCCGCGCTTGCCGCGGCCTTTGCTCGCGAAATTATATGAGCGAGTGTTCATACATTCAAATGGAAGGATACGAGTCATGGCCACCGCCGACCCCAAGAAGAAAAAGAAGAAGCGCAAGAAAAAAGAGTCACTCGAGCATAAGCGCAACCGCATCCTGGTAGCGCTGGGCATTTTTGCCGTGGTGTACGCCCTCGATGAGCTCGGCACCCTCACTGCCGCATTCGGCACCCCGGGCGACATCTACGCCAGCTTCGCACTGTTCCTCGTGCCGTTTTTGATTGCCGGCTACGACGTGCTCCAAAAGGCATACAACAACATCCGCCGCGGCAAGGCGTTCGACGAGAGCTTCCTCATGGCCGTCGCGACCATCGGCGCGTTTGCCATGGTGCTCTTCCCCGACACCGATCCGCACATGGCCGAAGGCGCCGCCGTCATGCTGTTCTACCAGGTCGGCGAGCTGTTCCAGGCATACGCCGTGGGCAAGAGCCGTAAATCGATCAGCGCCATGATGGACATCGCACCCGACTATGCCAACGTCGAGCAGCCCGACGGCACGCTCGAACAGGTCTTTCCCGATGACATCGCCGTGGGCACCGTCATCGTCGTCAAGCCCGGCGAGCGCGTGCCTATCGACGGCGTCATCGTCGAAGGCGAGACACAGCTCGATACCGCCGCGCTCACGGGCGAGTCAGTCCCCCGCCCCGCCAAGTCCGGCGACGATATCATCAGCGGTTGCATCAACATGACGGGCCTCATCCACGTGCGCACCACCAAGCCCTTTGGCGAGTCCACCGTCGCGCGCGTCTTGGAGCTCGTAGAAAACGCCAGCGAAAAGAAGGCGCGCACCGAAAACTTCATCACGCGCTTCGCCCGCGTCTACACGCCCGCCGTCACCGGCGCGGCCGCGGTACTCGCGCTCGGCGGCGGCTTGATCACCGGCGCCTGGTCCGACTGGATCCTGCGCGGCCTGACCTTCTTGGTCGTCAGCTGCCCGTGCGCGCTCGTGATCAGCGTCCCGCTGAGCTTCTTTGGCGGCATCGGCGGCGCCTCCAAGCTGGGCGTTCTCATCAAGGGTTCTAACTACCTCGAGACGCTCGCCGACGTGGACACCGTCGTCTTCGACAAGACCGGCACGCTCACCAACGGCACGTTCTCGGTCGTGGCAGTACACCCCGAAGCCGGCTATACCGAGCAATCGCTGCTTGAGGTCGCAGCCCTTGCGGAGTCGTTCTCCGATCACCCCATCGCGCAGTCTGTGCGTGTCGCCTACCAGGGCGAGGTCGACCCCAAGCGCGTAAGCGACTCCACCAACGACGCGGGCCATGGCGTGACGGCAACCATCGACGGCAAGCACGTCGTCGTTGGCAACGCAAAGATGCTCGCCGCGACCGGCGTCGAAGCGCCCAATTGCGAGGTCGTCGGCACGATCCTCCATGTACTGGTCGATGACACGTACGCTGGTCACATCGTGATTGCAGACACCGTCAAGGCCGATGCCGAGCAGACGATCAGCGACCTGCACGCCGCCGGCGTCAAGCGCACCGTCATGCTCACGGGCGACCGCGAGGAGGTTGCGGCGTCTGTGGCCAAGCAACTCAGTCTCGACGAGTTCCACGCGCAGCTGCTGCCGGGCGATAAGGTCGAGCGTGTTGAGGCGTTGCTCGCGGCCGAAAGCGGCAAGGGCAAGCTCGCCTTTGTCGGCGACGGTATCAACGACGCACCTGTGCTTACGCGCGCCGATGTGGGCATTGCCATGGGCGCTATGGGTTCCGACGCCGCGATTGAGGCCGCCGACGTGGTGCTCATGGATGACAAGCCGTCCAACATTTCCCGCGCGATCCGCGTGGCGCGCAAGACCATGGCGATTGTTTGGCAGAACATCATCTTTGCGCTGGGCATTAAGCTGCTGATTCTAGTGCTGGCAGCACTCGGCATTGCCAACATGTGGCTTGCTGTGTTCGGCGACGTAGGCGTGGCGATCATCGCCATCCTGAACGCCATGCGCGCGATGGGTGTCAAGAACCTGTAGCGTTCGTGGGCTGTCCGGCCGGGACCGGGCTTGGTTTTGAAAACGTCCTCGACCAATGAAACGCCCCCGTTCTGCTCCTCCGGAGCTACGAACGGGGGCGTTTCTGGTCTGCGGATTGTTTTCAGGGGTTAGCCCGTACGGCCTTCTACCGCCACGTAGCATTCAGGGCATCTGGAATGGACGGCGGCTTGGCTACGAGCTGGGGCTGAAAAATCTGAACGGATGGGTGCCGTTGTTGGGAGCGCAGGCGTTGCTGGTGGCGATCACTTTGGGACTGGAATTTCCGCCTGCTAGTAAAAAGGCCTCCGGAGCTGTTGCTCTGGAGACCTTTCGTCTACTTGCAAATGCGCGCGTTAGTTGTTCTTGGTTAGACGCTCGACGTCGTGGGCGATCATGTATTCCTCGTCTGTGGGGATGACCATGACCGTGACGGAAGAGCCGGCGGCGCTGATGACCTGCGGGCCGTTGCCCACGGCCTCGCGGTTCTTATTGTTGTCGATGCGCACGCCCAGCCACTCA
>CAJLOU010000158.1 GCA_905208345.1 uncultured Collinsella sp. | reverse complement strand
GTATCCATTGAGGGCCTCTCGCTCTGAGCCGGTATCCAACTCTTATGTCCGTTGAAGTGGGGAAATATACCGGATGTGAGTAAATCAACTCACTCATGCTGTGAGCTCAATCCAAACATGTACGTCAGCCTCCAAAGATGTCGGAAAATGTCGTTTTTGGAGGCTGACGTACATGTTTTGGATCCCTGGCATTCCAGTAACGCCACGCCCCCACCCAGTCCCGACCGTTTGCCGAGCAATAGGGTCGCAATCGGCGCTGAACATGTACTATGTACGGGCATTGTCCAAATCCGTAATCCAAAGGACCCCATCTTGCCCGTCGTCGCCGCTATGACCATTACCTCACATGCCTCGGATGCCATGGTTGCCATCCCGTTTTGGCTCGAGATGTTCGCCGTCGTCGCGGCATCGATCTCGGGCGTGTTGGTCGCACGCGAGCACAAACTCGACCTGGTGGGCGCCGTCGCGCTCGCCGTGGTCTGTGGACTGGGCGGCGGTCTTTTGCGCGATATGACGCTGCAGGTGGGCAACGTCTACATCCTCAACCAGCCGATGGCGCTCCCGCTCTCCATCGCCACCGCGGCCATCATCTACATCTTCCCGGCAATCGTCGACAAGCCCGAAAAGCTCATTCCCCTGCTCGATATCATCTCGGTTGGTATTTATGCGGCAACTGGCGCAGACAAGGCGCTGGTCTACGGCTTTGCGCCGGCGGTGTGCATCATGATGGGCTTTTTTACCGCGGTGGGCGGCGGCATGCTGCGAGATGGTTTTATGGGTGTGGTGCCGGGTATCTTCCAGCGCACCAACTTCTATGCCATCGCGGCCATCGCCGGATCGGCAAGCTATGTTTGCCTTGTCATGAGCGGCTTGGTCAGCAATGTCGTCGCACTGGTCGTTTGCGTCGTGGTGACCATGGGACTACGCTGGCTGTCGCTGCGCTTTGATATCAAAAGCCCCACCGAGGATGACATCGCACGCTTTTTGCACCGCAAAAAGTAGGTGGCGCGGGCTCATCCCTCGAAATGCAACCAAGAGGTTCTTTTAGAGCGCCCGCACGTTGGGTACCCTGTTAGGTATATGCCGAACACCTAACAAAAGGATCAACCATGGCTTTCAATCAAACCGCGGCGGCGCCGTCACACAAGATGCGTCGCTGCCTGCTTATGGCATTCGCGCTCATCGCGCTGGCGATCACCGTGCTTCCCACGGCGTCGTTCGCCGGCTCGGACACCGCAGGCAACGTACTTGCGACCGACAATGACGCCAATCCGTCCGGCGTCGAGGGTGACCTGTACTGGGCCGGTCAGGCCCTCAACTTGGATGATGCGTCCATCGACCACGATATCATCGCTGCGGGCGATACCCTCTCAATTCGCGACTGCACGGTGGGCGGCGCCGTTCGTCTTGCGGCGCGCACGATTGATATCGCCCAGACCACGGTTGATGGCAGCGTGACCGTCGCTGGCCAGCACGTTGTTCTCAACGCCGGCAGCACCGCCAACTGTTTTTACGCGATAGGCGAGACGGTTGCCCTGCGCGGCTCTACCAAGTCGGCAGCGCTTGCGGGCGATACGGTGACTATCGATGGCACCGTCGAGGGCGATGTTGAGGTTTGGGCCGACAAGCTCATCCTGGGCAAGAACGCCCACATCACCGGCACCGTGAACGCGCACGTCTCCGAGGACCCCGAGCGTGCCGCAGGAGCCGAGGTAGGCGCGCTCAAGATCGACCGCACCGAGAACGAGGATACTTCCACCGTTAACGATGTCATCGGCGGTATCGTCGCCGCGGCGCTTTCCACCTGCTTTGTCGCCCTGCTACTCGAGCTCGTCTTTCCGCGCGCGACCGCCAGCGCCGCCGGCATGCTCCACCAGCGCCCCACGCCCCTGTGGGTGAGCGGTCTTCTGGGTACGATTGCTATAGCCCCCGCCGTCCTACTGCTGATTATCTCCATCGCTGGTCTGTCGCTTGCCGGAGCCCTCTTGTGCGGCGCTATCGGCATCGCACTGGTGTCGAGCGCCTTTGCGGGATGTGCGATCGCCCGCATGGTCGGACATAGTCAGAACCGCTACGCCATGGCGGCCGTGGGCGGCATCGCCGCGGGCGCGCTTACGGCAATCCCCCTCGTAGGCGATTTCATCAGCGGCGTGGCCTTTGTCTTTATGCTCGGCTACATCATCCAAATCATCTGGCGCAACGCCCACCTTAAGCCGCAGCAGCCGGCTAACACGCCAGAACTCCCCACCGCTTAGCCGCCAACCACCATAAAGGGGCCAGGCACCTTTGTGGTGATGCAGACCAGCTCAGTCCCTGTGCACAAAAAGGGCGCCGACCATCACGGTCGACGCCCTTTCTTGTTAGACGCTATAAAGCCCAGCGCTTATTTGTTGACCTGACCGGCGCGGACGGCGGCCTTCTTGCGGTCGGTGGCGTTGAGCAGACGCTTGCGCAGGCGAATGTTCTTGGGAGTGATCTCGACCAGCTCGTCGTCGGCGATGTACTCCAGCGCCTCCTCCAGCGAGAAGGTGCGAGGCGGCACCAGCTGGACGGAGATATCGGAGGTCGAGGAACGCTGGTTGCCCAGGTTCTTGGTGCGGGCGATGTTGACGACCATGTCGCCGGCCTTGCTGCGCTCGCCCACGATCATGCCCTCGTAGCACTCGGTGCCCGGCTCAACAAACAGCTGGCCGCGCTCCTGCAGCGTACCCAGGGCGTAGGCAACGGCCTTCTCGGTGGTCATGGAGATCATAGCGCCGTTCTGACGGTTGCCGATCTCGCCGGCGTAGGGACCATACTCCAGGAAGGTGTGGTAGAACACGCCCTCGCCGTGGGTGACGTTCATGATGCGGTTCTTAAGACCCATGATGCCGCGGGTCGGGATCTTAAACTCGAGGTGCGTCACGATGCCCGAGGTGTCCATGCTCGTCATGATGCCGCCGGAGGTGCCGAAGACCTCAACGACCTTGCCCGAGTACTCGTCCGGGCACTCGACGACGGCCTGCTCGACGGGCTCCATCTTGTTGCCGTTCTCGTCCTTCTTAAACAGAACGCGGGGACGACCGACCTGGAACTCAAAGCCCTCGCGGCGCATGGACTCCATCAGAACGGACAGGTGCAGAATGCCGCGGCCCGAGACCTCGACGCCGCTCTTGTCCTCGAGCTCCTCGATCTTCATGGTCACGTTGTTCTCGGCCTCGTTGAACAGGCGCTCCTTGAGCTGACGGGCGCCTACGATGTCGCCGTCGCGACCGACGAGCGGGGAGGTCGAAGCCTCAAAGACGATGGACAGGGTCGGAGGGTCGATCTCGATGGGCTCGAGCTCGACGGGGTTCTCGGGGTCGGTGTAGACATCGCCGATATCGGTGCGGTCAATGCCCACGACGGCAGCGATGTCGCCGGCGCCGACTTCCTGGCACTCGGTACGGCCCAGGTAGTCGAAGGTAAAGAGCTGCTTGACGGTAGCGGTGGCGCTGGAGCCGTCGTTCTTCACAACAAGAATCTGGTCGCCCTGATGGATGGCGCCGGAATACACGCGACCGATGCCGATACGGCCAACGAAGTTGGAGTGGTCGATGGTCACGCACTGCATGGCCAGCGGGGCGTTCTCGTCAACCTCGGGCGCGGGCATGTCGTCGATGATCATATCGAGCAGCGG
>CAJLOU010000157.1 GCA_905208345.1 uncultured Collinsella sp. | reverse complement strand
CCCGCGACCCCAACCTTGGCAAGGTTGTGCTCTACCAACTGAGCCATGTCCGCTTGCGGGTTATTAATTTACGCGAGTTGTCCAAAAGACGCAAGTACTTTTTTTAAAATACTTGTCTGCCGCATGTTCTTAGTAGCTAAACGCGCTAAAGCGATTGGCTAGGCACACGATTCCAGCGCTCCGCTAAACAGCTTCACCATCTGCACGCGCGTGCCGGCGCCGTCCGTACGACGAGCAACCTCCACGTTATCGACGAGCATACGCATAAGCTTGATACCACGGCCGCGTTCCTCAGATGCGACCGGCTCGCTCGTTTCATCGATAGAATAGCCGGCACCTCGATCAAGCACCTCAACCACAACGCGATCGCCATAGGCCTGAACCGTCAGGACGCACCCGATACCGCCCGCATGGTCATAGGCATTACCCAGCGCCTCCCCCGATGCCAATGCGACATCGTAGCGCTCGTCACGGCGCAACGGAAGCGATTCAAGGAGTTCGGCGATGCGATGTCGGTAGTATGGAAGATTCTCGATACCCTGACGGACCTCGACGCTCTTACTCCAGCGAGGCAGCTCCCCCACCGGAATGGCGGGAATAGACTCCCGTGCCGGCCCCGCGACATGAAGGATATCGACAAGACGAGCAATCTCCAAAAAGCGAACAACTTCACCCGATGCATTGACGAGCGAAAGCAGGCCTTCTCGCCTCATGAGCTCACGAGCGCGCGTAAGCAGGAATGCCAAGCCCGTCGAATCGATAAAGCTAACAGCCTGACAGTTGATGACAACACGACGCACGCCGCGACCAATCAAAGCATCCAACCGCCGACGCAGCGCAGGCACCGTGGCGATGTCGATATCGCCTGGTGGCGTCAAAACCGCTATGTCATTCCACTCATTCATACGACCATGGTTCCCCAAAAAAGCCCACTCGATGCATTCGTTTCCCCAACCGTACGGATTCAGCCCGCCCAGCGTCGTCTATGAACGACCCCGTAAAAACTCAAGGGACACCAATGCAATGTCATCGTCCAGCGCCGATTCGGTAAATCGGTCAAGCTCGCCCAAGACCTTGCCGCAGATTCCCGATACGCCCTCACCCGAGACAGAGAGCAGAAGGTCGCGCAAGCGCTGCTCGCCAAAGAACGCTCCGGTGCGGTCGCGGGCCTCAATCGTTCCATCCGTATACATGAAGAGCATGTCGCCAGGAGCGAACGTAAACACGCCTGTCTCGTACACCATGCTCTCAAAGGCACCGATTACGCCCGATTGGCATCCAAGCAGCTCGACCTCTCCCCCACGGGCCTCGCCGCCACCCAGCGGCATCGACTCTGGCCTAATGACCATGGTCGGAGGATGGCCCGCCGAACAATACGTTGCGCGTCCGGCTTTAAGGTCAATCTTGGCGATAAAGGCCGTCACGAACGTCTCGACCCTCGAAAAGCCCATGAGCATGCTGTTAAGGGAGCGTGCCATGCGGGCCGGTCCAGCGCCCTCCCACGCATATGCCGTCAGGGCCGTCTTGACGAGCGCGGACATCGATGCGGCCTCAATGCCTTTGCCAGACACATCACCCAGAATCATGACGGCGCAGTCGTCGGGAAGACGGATGAGCGTATAGAAATCGCCGCCGACCAACGCCGAGTTCGTGGCTGACAGGTACACCGAATCGGTTGCGATACCCGGAACATCCCCCAGGGAATTTCTCATGCCGATCTGAAGGGTCTGAGCGATATGGCGCTCCTCGCGCTTTTGAGATTCGCCTTCGTAGATCAGTTCAAAGTCATGCGCCAAGTGCACCAAGTAGTCATATTCAAGATCATCAATCGGCTCTTGGCTACCATCACGAAGCAGCAGCGCGCGCGTCGTCGGGCTCTTCGCAACAGAAGCAGGAACAATTGCGTCGTTACTGTGCTTGCCATCACCCTCAGAGCGCGGGCGCCCCGCCTCGATGCCGGAGTCGACGTAGAGACCTTGACAAGGCAGGCCATGCGCCCTAAGCCAGCCTCCCATAGGCATCGATTCATCAACGCGAGTTATACGGACGTGTTTAAGGTCCTCGGCACTCGTACCTCCCAAAACAGATGCCTCAAAGCCATCAGGGCCAGCCCCCAGACGTGCCGCTGGCGCCGTCGTGGAAAAGAAAAGCCTCTCGGGATCGTCCGGCAAAGCAACGCGACTACCGCCTTCAAAATCTATGACGTAGGAATCCAGACTGGCGTCATACTCAACAGGGCAAAAATGGCAGTTGAGCATATTGCAGATCTCGGACGATACCGCCTGGGTAGCCGCGGCGGAATCGTCTAGAAAGGTAAACAACTCATCACGCAAGACATTGAGCGAGCGGCCAAGCTCGGCCGTGCGACGGGAGCGAAGACTCGATGCCATGCCGACCAGCTGGATAGATAGGTAATCGCAAATGACCTCGAGCACATTAACGTCATAGGCGAGCGGTGCCTGGGGGCGTTTCCAACCAACTTCCAGCACGCCAAGGATCTGCGTACCGTAAAAAACGGGAAGACAGATCTCGCTGCGATACGGAGGCATATCCTGCACGCGCAATAGGTGCTTAGAACGATTGTCCAGGTCCATGAACATACCGGAGGCGGCCCTATCGCCCTCAAGGTCCTGTTGAATCGACAAGCGACAGGCACGCGACTCACGAAGAACATACGTCGGAATGCCAGCGCCATACGGCAAAAACTCAGGCAGGTAGCTGTCGTACAGCTCCTTGGAAACACCGCGAAGTTTAAAACCGCCGCTCTCAGAAAAATAGATAGCGGCACCCGAAGCATCGAGCGTTCCTACAAGCTGGTTCAAAACGGTATCAAGTAGGCTGGGCAGCTCATCGGAGCCCACAGTGCTCATAATGACCGAGAGAGTGCCAGAGAGACGCTTGTTCGCAACTCTAAGCTCCGATAACGCACGCTTAAGTTGACGGTCGTGAGAATACTGTTCCTCGATACTGTGAAGCGCCACTAGGACACGTGGTGCGCGGCGCCCAAAGATGCGTGGAGGCGTTACGGAGCCCGCGCGAACCAAGACGGGGATAAAAGAGCCGTCACTCAGCTTGAGCATCAGTTCGTTCTCGGAGCCATCAGTTTCAAATGGCAGACGATGTTCCGTCGCACGTTCAAAAGCGGACGAGTACAGGACGTCTTTAACATCTCCACCGATGACGTCAGCGCGTTCCTCGCACATCAAACCAAGTAAGCGATTATTCACATGCAGAATGGTTCCGTCGAACTCACAGATGATGACAGCATCGCTCGTGATCTCGACTAGTTGGGCAACGTCTGCCCACTCGTTGCGTTCAAGCGTTTCCATCGTGGACCCCACCGTCTATCGGTAACAAAAAAGCCTCCGAAGAGGCTTCTCAAATGCGATGGTGTCGGAGGCGGGACTTGAACCCGCATGACCAAAAATCGGTCACTAGCACCTCAAGCTAGCGCGTCTGCCAATTCCGCCACTCCGACATGCTATGTTGTTGATTCGCGGTTCATTTTGTTGGACCCGCGCGTTCAACGAAGAAGATAATAACCTATGATTCGAGAACTGTGCAAGCACTTTTTTGAAAAAAGTTTACGAATTTGTAAATGCGCAGGTAGATCTATATGTCCGGGTCGGAATGGGGGTAACTTCCCAACGCGTCCTCGGGCATGCGGTACATTT
>CAJLOU010000156.1 GCA_905208345.1 uncultured Collinsella sp. | reverse complement strand
CGCTTGACGGCATCACGCCAACCAGCGAGGTTGCTCTCACGGCGCTCGGCGGACATGTGAGGATGGAAGACTTTGACGATCTGAGCGTTTTGCTCCAGCTCCTCCAAATCCTCCCAATAGCCGACAGCAAGGCCCGCCAAGTACGCGGCGCCGATCGCCGTGGTCTCCACCGTCTCGCACTGCAGCACGGGGATATCCAGCAGATCGGCCTGGAATTGCATGATGAACTCGTTGCGCGAGGCACCGCCATCGACGGACAGGCGCTCAATCGAAAGTCCCACGTCCTGCTCCATGGCGCGTAGCACGTCATAACTCTGGTAGGCCATGGACTCGCAGGCCGCACGTACAATGGTCGCGCGACTCGAGGCGCCGGTCAGGCCGCACACGATACCGCGAGCACGCGGGTCCCACCAGGGAGCGCCCAGGCCTGCGAAGGCGGGGACGAAGTAGCAGCCCTCGTTGTCGCTGATCGAAGTGGCGAGTTGCGCGGACTCACTCACGCTCGAGATGATGCCCATGTTGTTGCGCAGCCAGTTCATGGTTGAGCCGGCGGCAAAGATAGAACCCTCGAGCGCATAGCTGATTTTGCCGTCCGCGGCGATACCGATCGTGGAGACCAGACCGTTCTTGGATTCGACGATCTCGTCGCCGGTGTTCATGAGCATAAAGCAACCCGTGCCATAGGTGTTTTTGGTCTGGCCGGGATGGAAGCAGCAGTGGCCGAACAGCGACGCCTGCTGGTCGCCCGCCACGCCCATGATGGGTGGCATGTTGGTCATGATGTCGCTCGCGACGCGGCCGTAGTCGCCCGAGCTCCAACGAACCTCGGGCATCATGGAACGTGGGACGTCGAAAAGCGCCAGCAGATCGTCGTCCCAATCGAGCGCATGGATATTAAAGAGCGCGGTGCGGCTGGCATTGGTGTAGTCGGTGGCAAAGACCTGACCGCCGGTGAGGTTGTAGATGAGCCAGGTGTCGATGGTGCCGAACATGAGGTCGCCCGCCGCCGCGCTCTCACGCGCACCGTCGACGTTATCGAGAATCCACTGCACCTTGGAGGCCGAGAAATACGGGTCGAGCGTAAGCCCCGTGCGGGAGCGCACCAGCTCTTCTGCGCCCTGCTCAACCAGCTCGTCGATCAGAGGCGCGGTGCGACGGCATTGCCACACGATGGCGTTATAGATGGGCTGGCCGCTTATGCGGTCCCACACTACCGTGGTCTCGCGCTGATTGGAGATACCGATGGCGGCGATGCGGTCAGAATGGATGCCGCTCTTAAACTGAACCTCCATCATCACGCCGATCTGGCTGGCAAGCACCTCCGTGGGATCCTGCTCCACCCAGCCGGGGCGCGGGAAGCTGGTTTTGACGCTACGGCGCGCCTGGGCGACGATGCAGCCGTACTCGTCGACGATGGTCGCGAGTACCGAGGTGGTGCCGCAGTCGAGCGCCATGATGTAGGAACCGCCAAAGCTAAACGAGGCGTCTTCCATACCCAGGCTACCTAGATTCAACGACATCGCTTACACCTTTCTATTGCATCGGGTCGGACAGGACCCGTTCGATCTCTGATGCGGGAAGCGCGCCTTGGCGCAGGATCTGGAGCTCGCCGTGCTGAAACGACACGATGGTTGAGGCGTCGCGACACGGGGTCTCACCGGCGTCGACGGCCACATCGACCCCCTCCAGGATGCGCTCCTCCACCGTGACAAAACTTGCCGGCGCGGGCGCGCCATGCGTGTTGGCGCTCGTGCAGGCAAGAGGGCTGCCGCAGGTGCGGATGAGCGCTTGCACCACGGGCGAGGCCGAAGCGCGAAGTGCCACCGTGTCGTCGGCGGCGCGCATAAAGGTCGGCACGCAGGGGGCCGCCTTGACCACGATAGTCAGGGCGCCCGGCCAGCATCGTCGGGCGAGCACGCGGGCCTCATTAGGGATATCCACGCCATAGCGGTCGAGTGCTTCGGCATCATCGACCAGCCAGGCAACCGTTTGGGTGAGCTCGCGCTGCTTGAGAGTAAAGATACGACGATAGCCGGTACCGAGTGCGGGGACCGCGGCGCCGTTGACGGTGGCCTGCGGATCGCGCGGCCACGGCAGAGGTTCACTTGTATCTTGTGGAACGGCATCCGAGAAGGCGTTGACCGCCACGGCGACACCGTAGACCGTCTCGGTTGGAATAAGCGCCAGGCCGCCGCGACCGAGTAGCTCGGCCGTGCGCTCGACTGCAAGCCGATGTGGCTCGCGCGCTCCCTCGTATACCCGATAGACCGTCTGCATGTGTATGCCAGCCCCTTACGCTCTGGTGCAAGTTTGTTTACTGTGGGGCATTCTCGCACGAAACGTTCAACCTATTTGCCCAGAGCGCATGTTGGTTTGGTGAGCGGCTCTAGTAGTCGGTGAAAGTGAGGGGGTTAATTGAAGATTATTAGCGCGCAAGCGTAACGGTACGATCGGGAAACTCGATGCTTGCAACCAGTTTTCCGCCGAGGCTCTCTGCGTACCTGCTCAGCGTGTCAAGCCTCATCGAACCCAATTCCCCACGCTCGAGCTCGGATACGCGTTTTTGAGAAACGCCCATCGATTGGGCGACCGACGCCTGTGTTAGATCTTTTAGCCTGCGAATCTGAGCAAGCTTATAGGCTTCGATACGATCGCGAGTCCTCTCCTGCTCGGCGGTAATGGAGTCGCGTGTTATCCCGCGAGATTCCATATACTCATGCAGTTCCATCTCGATCGAGCCTCCTTACGTGGCGACGGTATATTTGCTCGGCCTTTGGAATGTTGATCGCATACCAGCCGTTCCATTTTGCCCTTGACGATCCCGCTCGCGACTTATCACCCGCCAATAGCAATACCGCCTGGCGCTTGGGGTCAAAGGCGAAGAGGATGCGGATCACCTGCCCACCACATGAAGTCACTCTCAGCTCCTTTAAATGATGAAGCTTCGAGCCCTTGACACGGTCAACCAGTGGACGACCAAGGCTGGGACCTTCCTTCTCGAGCACCAAAAGGTCTGCATAAATCTGCTTCAGCGTAGCTTCATCCTGCTCATCAAGCCAAGGTTCAATGTAATCAAGCACGATACGGTACCGATGCAGCTGATTTGACATACCTTTCTCCTTCTATAATAGAAGTTTTACGGTATATTGCAAGAGCAAACTTGAGCAAATGTCTATTAGTTCAGCTTAGATACGCTGCTTGGGCTCGGTGACGATGGCTCGGACGATGCGAGGGCGATCGGTGAGGTCGTGGACGATACGCACGTCCGAAAGGCCTGCCTGGCGACAGAGCTCGGCCGCGGCATCGAGGGCGCCCTCGTAGAGCTCGCAGGCAAAGAGGCCGCCGGCGCGCAACATGTAGGGCGCCGCGTTGAGCAGGCGGCGGAAGATATCGAGGCCGTCGGCACCGCCCTCGAGCGCCAGATCGGGCTCAAAGTCCTTGACCTCGTGCGGCAGCGAGCGCATGACATCGGTGGGAATGTAGGGCGGGTTGGAGACGAGTACGTCAAAGGTGCCCCACTCTTCGCGGGGGATGGAGCTCACCAGGTTCGTGAGGCTGAAGGCGACCTCATCGGACGTGAGGCCGAGGGCGTCGCGGTTTTTGGTAGCAAGGTCGATGGCGCGCGGCTCGATATCGGTAGCAGTGCAGGTGACGTGGCCGCGACGCTCCCAGGCAAGCGAGAGCGAGAT
>CAJLOU010000155.1 GCA_905208345.1 uncultured Collinsella sp. | reverse complement strand
AGAAGTTCGCGGAGCCCACTTCTCAAAACAAGGCAGGCACCCCGGCCCTCGTCCGTGAACTCTTCCGCTGGGCGAGCTATAGACGCCGCGCACCGATAGGGTAAGGCGGCGGCTTGAAATTGGTGCTATATTCAGGTTGAGTTGTTTAATGCTAGTACGGGAGGCTGATATGGGGCTGTTCAAGAAGAAAAACCCGCAGGATGCCTTTGATCCCGATGTGTTTACCATCACGGATACGATTTTGGACCCGCCGCGGTTTACGTTTTTGCCGGCTATCTACCAGGATGCCACGCATCGCAAATGGGCCGTACATCAGCGCGGCGGCGAGCCGAAGATTTTTGACTATGCGGACGTGTTGCAGTGCGAAGTGGCCGAGGCGGGCGATCCGGAGGCCGAAGAAGCGGTCTCTAAACAGGAATTTGCCCAGCGTATCCTGGCAAATCCTGCCAAGGCGGCGAAAATAAACGCTGCCAAGCGTAATATGTGTCTTGGTATGGGCGTTGTTGTGGCGGTTCAGACGGGAAAAGACGAGGTTTCCAAATTAGAGATTCCCGTTATGACCGACGAAGTCAAACGCGATTCAAGTCTATATAAGTCGTATCGGAATGTCGCCGAGAAGATCAAGGCAGAATTTGATGCCATGGGAGGGCTGGCCTAATTTTGGCGGCATACGTTTCTGAATGAGGAGTCTGTGCAATGGCAGGCGAATCTTATGCAATTCCCCCCAAAGATCGTGCTGTTGAGGGAATTCTTTGGTATATCCAGCACCATCAGCTTGCCGGCGGCGATCGCCTGCCGGCCGAGCGCGTGCTGTGCGAAGAGATTGGCGTTTCGCGTACGGCGTTGCGTGCCGGTATCACGCGGCTTATCTCGTGTGGAACGCTCGAGAGCCGTCGCGGATCGGGCACGTATGTGTGTCCTCCCAAGCCGCTGAACATCTTCCAGGAAACGTATAACTTTTCCGATGCTGTGCGGACTGCCGGCCTGCACCCCTCTTCTCGTCTGGTTTCCACCGGGACCATCGAGGCGGATGAGGCGCTTGCCGACAAGCTTGGGGTGGCTGTAGGCGCTCCCTTGCTCCGCATGCAGCGCGTTCGACTTATTGAGGGCGAGCCGGCGTCAATCGAGACCGCTCACGTTAACCTGTCCCTGTGCCCATCGCTTCCCGAGCACGATTTTGAGTGCGAGAGCCTTTACGATGTCTTGCTCAAAGAAGGTGGCGTGCGCGTTGAGCATGGACGTGAGCATATCTCCATCTCGCGTTTGAACGTCGAAGAGGCCGAGCTGCTCCAGCAAGAAGAGGGAACGTCGGTGTTCTATGAGAGCTCGATCGAATTTGATAAGGACATGCGTTTTGTGGAGCATTGCAAATCGGTGATTTTGCCCACAAAGTTCCGCTTTGCCGATAACGGCGAAGAGAACGGCATGAGGAGCGTGGCAGGTGAACAATGGCTGAAACAGTAGATGCCACCCTGGTTTATATGCGCATTCGACGCTGCATCGAGGAACGTATCGAGCGCGGTGCATATCCCACGGGTTCCATGATTCCGTCCGAAAAAGACCTCGCCGAGGAATTTGGTACGACACGCTTGACCATCCGAAGCGCTGTCGATGAGCTGGTTCGGCGCGGGCAGATTCGCCGTGTTCGGGGAAAAGGTGCCTTTGTGGCGCAGAAAGTACCTGCTTTTTTTGAACGCACGGTCGGTTTCCGTGAATCGGTCCGTGCTTCGGGCGGCGAGCCGTCCGTCCGTATTCTCGCGCGTTCCAAGCGTTATGCGGGGCCATATTACGCCGACCTGTTTGGCATCGCCGAGGACGACCTGCTCTATTCCGTTCGACGCCTGAACTGCATAAACGGTAGCCCCGTATCGATTGAGACGGCGCTGATTCCCTGCCTGCTGTTCCCAACCATCGAAGATATTGACGTGTCGGTCTTCAGTTTGTACGAGACCTATGAGATGCTGGGCCGAAAGCCAGTCATGGCACAGGAAAAGCTCGATATCGAAGCGCTGGGCGCACGAGATGCCGGCCTCCTTGGACTGGAACAGGGCGATCTTGTTTTGCTTTTGGAATGCGTGAGCTATGACGCGAGCGGTCAGGCTATCGAGTATGTAAAGTCCTTCAATCGTGGCGATACGGGCGGCTACACCTATACGTACTAGCTGGTATTTTGTGAATAACGGCTGGGAAACTAACCAGTTTTGATCGTTGGGTCAGCTGTATATACAACCTTACATGGCTCAAAATCGACCGTTCGCCGATGGGGATAAATTAATCGACAAAGAGGTATCAAAAAGCCGTAACCTGTAACTGTGATTGGTATCAAATACTAATGATTTGTTACGAGGTGAGACGATGAAGATGCTCGATTACGTTCAGCTTGCCCATGTGCGTATGGGAGAGAACCTCGAGCGTTCGTCTGAGCTGGTAGCGCAGCTCGTTGATATTTTCCAGTCCGGTTCTTTTGACGCGCTGCGCATCGTTGCTTCGGGTTCGTCGCGCCATGCTGCGGATTGCGCCCGCGATTACCTGCAAGATGCGCTGCAGATGCAGGTGTCCGTTGTGACGCCCGAGGCCTTCGTCGATTTTGAACACACCTATCCACAGCATGCGCTTAACATTGCCGTCTCGCAGAGCGGCTATTCAACCAATACGATTGCGGCGCTCGATTACATGCGCGCACACGATATGGCTGCAGTTGCGCTCACGGCAAACGTCGAGGCACCCATCAAGGAACACGCTGACATCGTTCTTGACTACGGTGTGGGCGTCGAGTCGGTGGACTTTGTGACTCTGGGCGTCGAGGTTCTCGTTGAGTACCTGGTGCTCTTTGGTATTTACGGCGGTCAGGCGCGCGGAACGATTGACGCCAAGGGCGTTGCCCAGCGTCTTGACGACCTGCGCGAGGCTATCCAGGCCAATGCCGTGATGTGCAAGACCGCCGAGGCATATGTCCAAGACCACATGCTCGAGCTTTCTGAGCACACGCCCGCTATGGTCGTCGGCAACGGCCCCAACTATGGTGTTGCCGAGGAGGCAGCGCTCAAGCTGAGCGAGACCATCAAGATTCCTGCCATGCATCACGAAGGCGAGGAGTTCGTCCACGGTCCCGAAATGCAGATCGTTCCGGGCTATCTGGTGTTTATCGTCGACGATCCGCAGGGGTCGGAGCGTCTTGCGAATATCGCCGATGCGCTATCGAACGTTACGGCAAAAACGGTGCTGCTCACGGCCCATCCCAAGGGTAGGGCTCACGAGGTTGCGGTGCCTCAGGTGGCTCCGCTGCTCAGCGCAATTCCCAATCTTGTGTTCTTCCAGACGATTGCGGCCATGATCGCCGAGCGTCTGAAGTCATGGAACGTGCACCCGTATCTCGATGCCGTCTCCAAGCAAATGGAGGTCAAGGCAGAGGGCTACGAAGAGTCAGTCAATGCGCTTAAGGCCAAAGCGGCTGAGTGTTACGGAATGTAAGCGGGTTTTGATGCCCGTTGGCATGGGGGATGTGGAAACAACCCCAGAAAGGAGAGACAAATGAAGGAAACCGAGAAGATCGAGATCATGCATTTCGACCAGGAGGGCTATCTCGAGGACGGCAAGGCGCTCTACGAGACCGGCAAGAAGATGACCGCGCTCGCCGACAAGGTCGCCGACGAGGGCTACGACGCCGTGTTCCTGATGGGCGTCGGCGGCACCTGGGACGAGCTCATGCAGCTCGAGTACCTCATGAACAAGTTCGGCGACCGCGACCTCGAGGTCTA
>CAJLOU010000154.1 GCA_905208345.1 uncultured Collinsella sp. | reverse complement strand
TGCGGCTCATCCGGTTCCACCGGGCCGCGCGGCAAGGAGATATATTGCCAGACCGCGAAGCGATGTGGGACGTCAATTCCACTCTTCACAAGTCCTACACAACATATTGCTTTCTATAGGTAATAGAAAGACTGGTGTGGATCTTCCGCACGTATCAGATGATGACCCTTTGGTTCAGGAATATATAGAGATCGGTCACCTGTAAGTGTTTATCTACCCGCGCTTTTAGCAATGTAGACCAGCGCTTTCGATAAAAAAAGAGGGAGCGCCGCGCACAACGCGACACTCCCCTAGCGATTCAAGAGAACCTATTAGGCCTCGAGAGCCTTCTTGGCGATGGTAGCCAGCTCGTTGAAGGACTCGATGTCCTCGTAAGCCATCTGAGCCAGGACCTTGCGGTCGAGCTCGATGCCGGCAACCTTCAGGCCGTGCATGAACTGAGAGTAAGAGATGTTGTTCAGACGAGCAGCAGCGTTGATACGAGTGATCCAGAGAGAACGGATCTCGCGCTTCTTGTTGCGGCGATCACGATACTGATACTGCAGGGAGTGCTGGACCTGCTCTTTAGCATGCTTGTAAGTACGCGAAGCGGCACCGTAGTAACCCTTCGCACGGTGCATAACGGTACGGCGCTTCTTCTTGGCGGCAACAGCGCGCTTAATACGTGCCATGTTCTATCAACTCCTAGACGGTAAAACGAAAAACGGGAACGCGAACTTAGGCGAGACGCGACTTGATGACCTTGCGGTCGGCAGCGGCGATCTCGGTCTCCTGACGGAAGCCACGCTTACGCTTGGTGGACTTCTTGCTCAGGATGTGGCTCTTGAAAGCCTTGGCGCGCATAAGCTTGCCGGTACCAGTCTTGCGGAAACGCTTCTTGGTGCCGCTGTGGGACTTCATCTTAGGCATGAAATACTCCTTAATCGGTTACAGAACACTAGTTACTTGGTATCGCTTGCCGCTTTATCCTCATCGAAGGCGCCCTTAATCGGGGCGAGCAGCATAAGCATGTTACGGCCTTCCATTTTAGGCTTGGACTCGACCGTAGCGTAAGGCTTGAGATCCTCGGCGAGACGCTCGAGAACGTTAAGGCCCTGCTCCGGGTGAGCCATCTCACGGCCGCGGAACATGATGGTGATCTTAACGCGTGCGCCCTTCTTGAGGAAACGCAGAACGTGGCCCTTCTTGGTCTCGTAGTCGCCAACGTCGATCTTGGGTCGGAACTTCATTTCCTTGACCTCGACCTTGGACTGGTTCTTACGAGCAGCCTTGGCCTTCATGGCCTGCTGGTACTTGAACTTACCGTAGTCCATGACCTTGCAGACCGGCGGCTCCGCGTTGGGAGCGATCTCGACCAGGTCGAGACCCTGATCGTCGGCGACGCGCTGGGCATCGCGGATGGCGAACAGGCCGAGCTGAGAGCCATCGACGCCAATCAAACGGCACGAAGATGCAGTAATCTCGTCGTTGATGCGGGTGTCATCAGACTTAGCTATTTTCCCTACCTCCATTCATAAAAAAATAACCCGGCGCTTCTCAGCAACCAGGTCGTACACATAGACATCCTCGATTTGAGGAAGGTAATCTAAGTTGTATGACCAGTCAGCTGCTCATTGGCGCCAAAAGGTGGGAACCCTCGGGTTCCTCTTTAGGGCATTGCGGGAACAACGCCTTGCGAATAATAACACGTACAGCGCGTTATCACATTACGTACACGAAAAAGGGGCCTTGACCCCCTTGAACGCTCGCTTGCATGTATGGTGACCGAGGCGAGACTCGAAGGGCCTTCGCTTCGCGAAGCCCCAGGCTTCGGGCGCGTGGCGCCCTCGCCACGCTCCGCTACAAACAGGCCGCAGGCCTGTTTGCTTAACGCTTCGCGCGCTCACGCGAGTTCGGCACGAAAAAGGGGGCCGCAACCCCCTTGAACGCTCACTTGCATGTATGGTGCCCGAGGCGAGACTCGAACTCGCACGTTGTTGCCAACGGTGGATTTTGAGTCCACTGCGTCTGCCAATTCCGCCACTCGGGCACGCAATGCGTGAGTTAGTTTATCACAGCTTTCTACCGATTAGTCCGAAAATGGAACTTCGAGCATTTCGATAAGCTCAACCTTGCGTAACATCTCCCGCTTACGACATCCACGTCCGTCAACCGAGGCCTCGCCCATCTGGTTGTCATAGGGATCCTCGCGCATACCATCGAGAGCAGGCACAAATTCAGCCTGGAATCGATTGTTGGCCACCATACGCCACGGGTCGAGATTGCCAAAGTAGTGACGACGACGCCACTCCTCCCCCATCCTACGAGCAGAAGATCCAAATGACACGTCGGCGTTGAGCCAACCGGTCTGCGGCGTATAGAACTCTGCCCAGTCGTGCGACCCCACCGAATCGGGCGCAACGTACAGGCCGCTCTGCCAACGGGCAGGCACACCGGCAATACGGCACATGGTGATAAACGTGAGCGCCATAACGCCGCAATCGCCGCGGAGCGAATGCGCGCAGTCATCGGCAATAGATCCCAAAAGCAAGTACGGCGGCTGATAGCGATAGTCGATATGCTGCGTCAGATAATCATAGATAGCACGAGCGCGATCGAGCGGATCCTCGAGTCCGCCAACAACACCGGCCGTCAGCTGCTGCAGATACGGCGTGAATGCAATGTGCGGACGGTCCTCAGAAATATCTTCGGGCAACGGCGCGTCCATACACGGATGCGACGGAAGCGCACCCCCATAAATATCGCGATAAGCGGCATCGATGTGATAGCGATAGGTCACCGAGAATGAGCGCTCACTCGAAGAAGACCACGAGGCGGTACGCGCCGAAGCGTTCGCGGGAGCAACAGCACCCTCCGGCGTCATGTCGAGAATCTCGACCTGAGACTGTTGGCGGCAGGTGGCGGCAACGGGAAGCCAAGCGCAAACGGTCTCCCCCTCCAGAGCGCCGGGGACAGACAAGGACGCTTTAAGCGTAATGACGCGAGCCAATCCGTTTTGCGACTCCATCTCCTTGAGCATCTCGTTGCGCAGTGCTATTCCGTCCGTAGAATCGGGACGCATGCCGGGGACCTCTTTGGGATATACGCGAAGCGAATCGAGGAAGTTATCGAGAACGAACAGCTCGCCATCGATAAAGCGCCAGTCAATACGCTTACGATTAATCAGGTCATCAAACTGCTCTTCGGTAAACTCTGGCCACTCCTCGCGAATCATCGCAATAGCTTGGTCACGCGACACCGAAAAATGAAGCGGCGTCTCGAGCATGCGATACCGCTCGACACGAACACAAGCAGCCAGCGAAGGCTCGGGGTTCTGCTCCAAAAGGCGATCGCAGGCAGCAACAGCCTGCGTCAAATACCCGGCATCCTTAAGACGAAGAATCTCGGGCGGCAGTCCAACATCGAGATGACGAAAGTCATCACAGCAAACATCAACAGAGCAACCAACAGGACCCTCGTCAATAACCTTCCCATCCGAAGGCAGTACATTAATAACAGCCATACCAAAACTCCAAGTCACTAGAACGCTTGAAGCCCATTGTAGCGAGATAAAAAGAAAGCCCCAACAAGGGAGCCATCAACACCGCTGAACGGTAGTCAAATAAATAATTCAGCCTCGTAACCCTGCGGCGTTAAACGAAGGAAGCCCCGTCCCCCGGAACTGCTTCCTTGGCGCGACTTCTGGCAAAGCCAGGTGAGCGCAAAGGAAACAGTGTAGGGGGACGGGGCTTCCGGCGGGAAGTTTAGCGACGCTTACGCCTTGTTGACGGAGCCAAACTCCTCCATGAGCTCCTTGGTGCGGGCAAC
>CAJLOU010000153.1 GCA_905208345.1 uncultured Collinsella sp. | reverse complement strand
AGAGCGCTCCCGCAAACTGCCTCTTGACAACTTATAGGAGCGTCGGTTTTGTTTTTGCAAATTCCGGAATGGTCGAGGGTGGCCGGTTTAACGTAGTAGATGGCCACGTTTCGTGGCAGGCGGTCCGACCCAAGGCACAAGGCAGCCAACCTCGAATGGACATTCTCGAAGTTGCGGTGGAATACGGACTGAATTGGCACCTTAAAGGCAATAACACTCCGTATTTCACCGCAACTTATCGAGGGGATGGGTTTTAGAGGCGAGCGAGGTCGTAGGCTTGGGCGGCTGACTCACCGGCGAAGATGAGGTTGGTTGTGGCTTCTTGAGGATTGAGCGCCTGGTCGAGGGGCATGGGCTTGCGGCAGATCGGAAGCACCAAGTCGATGCCCTGCACACACACCACATCCAGGTTGACGGCGCGACCACCCACGACGGCAACCACCGGTTTGCCATATCGCTTGGCGCGGCGAGCCACACCAACCGGCGCCTTACCGGCGGCGGACTGTTCATCCATATTGCCCTCGCCTGTAATGACCAGGTCGACATCGCGTACGCGCTCGTCAAACCCAATCAGATCGAGCACCGTCTCCACGCCCGAACGCAGCTCCGCACCGAGCGCCAGTAACGCCGCGCCCAAGCCACCGGCAGCGCCCGCGCCGGGCACGCCGAGCACCGAGCCAAATGTCCGTGCGCCCTCGGGTGTGCGCAACAACCCCTGGGCCCGCGCCTCGAAAATCGCCGTATCGAGCAGGCGGCCGTAGCCGACCATCCAACCGTCGTACCCGTGAAGCGCCTCGGCATCATCCGCTGGCAGACCCTTCTGCCCACCGAACACCGCAAGCGCGCCGCGACGCCCTACGAGCGGATTCTCGACATCGGAGAGCACAACGATGCGAGCGCCATCCAAAGCCTGCAGCGCAGGCGCCAAATCAACACTCGCCATGTGTTCAAGGCCCGCAAGACCGGGGGCGACATCGCAGCCCTGATCATCGACCACACGCGCGCCCAGCGCCTGCAGCATGCCGGCGCCACCATCGTTGGTGGCACTGCCACCCAAGCCAATATAGATAGTCTTTGCGCCTGCGCGAACCGCATGGATCATAAGCTCGCCCACACCATAGGTCGAAGCCGCAAGCGCCGTCGATTCCGTGCAGGGTGAATACCCAATACCCGCCGCCTCGGCCATCTCAATTGCAGCCGACTCGCGCTCGCCGTCCACCAGTATCCGGGCAGACACGCGGTCGCCCAAGGGCCCTGCGACCTCGCAGGTTGAGAGCTCGCCACCGCAGGCGGCAACGGCATCGAGCGTTCCCTCGCCACCATCCGCCAGCGGCAATGTGCACACCTCGGCATCGGGCCACACACGGCGCACACCTTCGGCAACCGCCGCCTCCGCCTGCGCACTCGAAACGCTGCCCTTAAAGGAGTCGATCGCCAGCAGCACACGGCGGGGCCGGCGGCACGCAGGACCAAAGTCAACCGCCGTGTCAGCATCCTCACCGGCACCTGCAAGCGCTGCGGCGTGAGCGACGTGTGCTTCAAGATCGGCCCCACAACCGCAATCAGCGCCGCCCGCTCCGCGCAGACCGCCAAAATAGTTACTCAGCAGCTCGCGGCATTCATCCGCCAGGACCCCAGCCGTCACGTTAAACCGATGATTCAGGCGCGAGTCGGCATTCAAATCGTATAGGGATCCCAACGCGCCCGCCTTGGCGTCGCTCGCGCCATACACGCAGCGCCCCACGCGCGCGTTAACCATAAGGCCTGCGCACATGCAGCAGGGTTCCAACGTCACATAGACCGTACAGTCGGAAAGGCGCCAGCGACCGAGCGACCGAGCGGCAGCGCACAGGGCCGCGAACTCTGCATGAGCCGAAGGATCCTGATCGAGCTCGCGCCGATTGTGCGCCCTCGCGACGATCTCGCCGTCGCGCACCACTACGGCTCCGATGGGCACCTCGCCCACCGCCGCGGCGGCTCGCGCCTCCGCCAGCGCCTCGCGCATGAACTTCTCGTCGATTTCGGTGATCGTCATCGTTCGCCTTCCCTGTTGCAAATTCAAAACGATGCTATCATTACGACTCACGGAGAGATGGCAGAGCGGTTGAATGCGGCGGTCTTGAAAACCGTTGAGCGCGAGAGCGTTCCGGGGGTTCGAATCCCCCTCTCTCCGCCACTTTAGTGATGCACCGGTGTCATGGTTCGCTCGAACAGTGCATCGACCACGTCGGCCATCTCGGGTCGACGTTCAAGATCGTGGCCCGATTCCCACCATATCGTGAAAAGTCGAATAATACCGCCGGCGACAAACTCAGACGTCGTCTCAAGTGACACGGGGGCCAGGGCATCCTCGGCAAGCACGTTCATCACGCGCTCGCGGATGGAGCGGGCAATGCGGTCGCAAATAACGTTGGTCAACATGCCCGACATGCTGCTTGCCAAAATGTTATCCATGAGCTGCTCGTGCGCCAGAATCAAATCCATGGCATCGGCGAACACTTCGTGGCGAAGCGTGCGTACGTCCTCGGCGCCCTCCGCGCCATCCGCATCGGCCCGCTTTTGCGGCAGGCCCGACATGAGCTCATCGATATAGAAGGCAAAGTAATCGTTTTTGTCGCGGAAGTGCTTGTAGAACGTCGTCCGACGAATCATAGCGCGGTCGCACAGCATGGCAACCGTCACGTCCTCAAACCGATGCTCTTCGAGCAACTCAGTAAAGGCCTCGAACAGGGCCCGATAGGTTTTCTTGATGCGAAGGTCCATATATATCGCCCTCCTCAAGGAGAAGACAGCGCTCACTAATCTGTCGCATATCTTACACCTGTATCGCCCGCCCCCTGGCGAATGGCCTTACCTTGGTGGAAACATAACGCTTACCGGAAAGTTCGGTATCGCCAAAGGTTGCGGGTATACTAGTAGCGTTACACCAACGGCAGCCGGCGGAAGACGCCGCGGCCATTCGAAACGGAGACACCATGATTCCCGTCATCATCGGTATCGTTGTTGTCATTGTGATTGTCTGCGCCATCGCCGGCATCTACAACAACATGGTCACCAAGCGTAACCGCATCGATAACGCCTGGCAGAACATCGATACGCAGTTGCAGCGCCGCAACGACCTGATCCCCAACCTGGTCGAGACCGTCAAGGGCTACGCCAAGCACGAGCAGGAGACGCTCTCCGCCGTGATCAGCGCGCGTAACACCGCCGTCAAGGCCACCACGCCCGAGGCCAAGATGGAAGCCGACAACGTGCTGACCGGCGCACTGCGCCAGCTCTTCGCCGTAGCCGAAGCCTACCCCGATCTTAAGGCAAACACCAACTTTACGCAGCTGCAGGCATCGCTCGAGGATACCGAGAACAAGATTAGCTACGCACGCCAGAGCTACAACGATTGCGTGCTCAGCTACAACAACGCCATTCAGACGTTCCCGGCTGTCATCTTTGCCGGCATCTTTCAGTTTAAGGAGCGCCAGGGCTTCGAGGCCGCCGAAGCAGCCCGCCAGGCCCCGACCGTCAAGTTCTAGTAGTTTGGCAGTGCATCCTTAATCGGCCAAATGCATAAACCGCCCCGTCGAATGCATACTTCGACGGGGCGGTTTCCTTTTTCGCGAAGGTTCCCCTCTAAGCGCCGTGCATTTTCAGGAGTATTCAACATAACCAAGAGCTTCGGGCGCCACGATAAGTGCCAAAGACCGCGAATATCCCTGCAAAGCAAACGCTGTCAGCCCATAACCCCGACCATCATCCGTAGAAAACATCGAGAAATCCCGATTTTTTGCCCGAGGTCGATATGCAGGGGCCTTCGATTGCAGAATACTCGCAAAAATGCACGTCGCCACCACCCCCACATGGCGCGAATCAAAATCAAAACCACCCCTAAAAGGGGTGGTTTGCTCTTAGGGTATAACCCTTGGAT
>CAJLOU010000152.1 GCA_905208345.1 uncultured Collinsella sp. | reverse complement strand
GTGCGCGTGCTCGATGCCGGCCAGCAGCCCAAGACGGCTTCGGTCGTCGGCACCAACGCTGCCCAGATTGGCCTCGCGCTCAACAAGCGCGCGGGCGTGCTGGTGGCGACGGGCGCCATCGACAATCTGTGCAAGGGCGCTGCGGGCCAAGCGGTCCAGTGCGCCAATATCGTCTTTGGCTTTGACGAGCGACGAGGCTTGCCCACAGTGGCGTGCCCGGTGTAGCACATTCGATTGTTAACGATTTGGTAGTCGGGCATCGAGTGGGGCGCCACTCTTAAGCTGGTCTCATGATCACGACTGGCATGGCGCACCAACCGATGTCCGTTTTTTGTTTGACATAAGGAGTCATAAAGACGATGAATACCGAGCTGTTTGATATCAAGATTCGCGCCGTCGAGGGTGGCGTTACGGCTGCGGCTGGTTTTAAGGCTGCGGGCATCCACGCTGGGTTCCGCAAGAACCCCGAGCGTCTGGATTACGCGCTCGTCGTGCCCGATAAACCCTGTCCCGGTGCCGGCGTGTTTACCACCAATCGCTTTTGCGCGGCGCCCGTGCAGGTGAGCCGTGCCAACCTGGGCGGTGCCGACAAGGGCTACGGAATCATCGCCGGCGTTTCGGTCAACTCTGGCAATGCCAACGCCGCCACGGGTGAGACCGGCCTTGCATGCGCGCGCGAGACGTGCAGCATCGCATCGCAGGTCATCGGCTGCGAGCCCCAGCAGATTCTGGTTGCCTCCACGGGTGTGATTGGTCAGATTCTGCCGATCGACACGTTTGAGACCGCCATTCCTGCTGCCTACGAGGCGCTCTCCGCCCACGGTGGAGCCGATGCCGCTCGCGCCATCATGACGACCGACACGCACTCCAAGGAGTACGCCGTGTCCTACGTCAGTGAGGCTGCGGGTCATGCGGGCAATGTCTATACGGTAGGCGGAATGTGCAAGGGCTCGGGCATGATTATGCCCAACATGGCCACCATGATCGCAGTTATCACCACCGATGCCCCCGTCGAGCCTGCGGCACTTCATACCCTGCTGCTCTCGACCGTCAAGCAGACCTTTAACAAGGTAACGGTCGATTCCGACACCTCGACCAACGACACCTGCATCATGCTTGCCTCCGGCGCCGCTGCCGCAGATGCCGAGCCTATCGTCGAGGGCTCCGATGCCTTCGACGAGTTGGCATTTGCCGTGCACGAGGTGTGCGAGAGCCTGGCGCGCAATATCGCCGCCGATGGCGAGGGCGCATCCAAGCTTGTTACGGTCAACGTTACCGGAGCCGCCAACGACGAGGAAGCTGATATCGCCGCTCGTGCCGTTGCCAACTCGCCGCTCGTTAAGACCTGCATCGCCGGCCACGACTGCAACTGGGGCCGCGTTGCCATGGCGCTTGGCAAGTGCGGCGTGAAGTTTAATCAGGAAGACGTTTCCATCGACATGATGGGCATGCCCGTCTGTCGCGACGGTCTGACTGTTCGCTTTGACGAGGACGAGGCTCTACGACGTTTCGAGGCGCCCGAGATCGTGATCTCGGCCGACCTGGGCGCAGGCGACGCGGCAACGACCGTGTGGACCTGCGACCTCACGCATGAATACATCTCCATCAACGGCGACTACCGTTCCTAGATTCCAGGCACGCTGCGCATCTTGCCGCGATTGCGGACAGCGGAGCACGGCGCGATAACGATACGAAAGACGAGGCAGATTATGAAATTCGCACGCGATTGTCGTTCGAGCGAATCCAACGAAGCAACCGCGCAGCTGCTGTTCGAAGCGCTGCCGTGGATTAAGAACCTGACCGGCAAGACGGTTGTTATCAAATATGGCGGAGCCGCCATGGTTGATGAGCAGCTGCGCCGCGACGTGATGAGCGACATCGTTTTGCTCAAGATCATCGGTATGCGCCCCGTCATCGTGCACGGCGGCGGCAAGGCTATCAACGAGGCGCTGAGCCATTACGATATTCCCGTCGAGTTTAAGAACGGCCAGCGCGTGACCACGCCGGCGACTATGGATATCGTGCGCGAGGTGCTGGGCGGCAAGGTTAACCAGGAGCTGGTTGCTGCCATCAACCACCACGGCAACCTGGCCGTGGGCGTGTCGGGCAGCGATGCCGGCACGCTCATCGCCGAGCCGCTCGACCCCGAGCTCGGTCGCGTGGGCAAAGTGATGCACGTCAACACCGACTATATCGAGCGCTTACTCGATAGCGAGTACATCCCCGTCATCGCTACCGTCGCGGCGGGGGAGGACGGCGGTTTCTTCAACATCAACGCCGACACCGCCGCCGGTGCCGTTGCCGCGGCGCTCCACGCGCATAAGGCGATCTTTTTGACCGATGTCGATGGCCTGTACAAGGACTTTAGCGACAAGGACTCGCTTATCTCCAACCTAACGCTCGACGAGGTTAACGAAATGCTCTACGGCGGCGAGGTCGATAAGGGCATGATTCCCAAGCTGCGCGCGGCCGTCGATGCGCTTACCGGCGGCGTATTTCGTGCCCACATCATTAACGGTACTACGCCGCATTCGCTGCTCCTGGAGCTGCTGACCGATGCCGGCGTCGGCACCGTGATCCATTCCACCGAGACGGCTTACGAGTTCGATACGCATCCGCATCCGCTTTCGACGTTTGCTGCGCGTCTGACCGAGAACCTTGACGAGGTCGAGAAGCTTCAGACGGTCTAGCTGACCCGCAGCCGCCCCATTCCTGCACCCATAGGTCTGCGCCGTCCAGCGCCCAACGAAAGGCATCCCATGTCACTTGCAGCTCAGCAATCGCTTGAATCCCATTACGTTATGCATACCTTTGGCCGCTCTCCGGTCGAGTTTGTCGAGGGTCACGGCATGAAGCTCACCGGCGACGATGGCCGTGAGTACCTCGACTTTCTTGCCGGCATCGGCGTGTGCAGCCTAGGTCATGGCAACCTGGCTGTGCTCTCGGCGCTCGAGGCACAGACCAAAAAGCTCATGCATGTCTCCAATTACTTCTACATCGAGCAGCGTGGACAGGTCGCGGCGCTGCTGTCCAAGCTTGCTAACGACGACGTAGATGGTGCGCGCGTGCTTGCCGATGCCATTGCCGCCGGCGATGAGACCACGGCAGCTGCTCTTGGTGCCCCGGCTGCGGATGAGCAGGTTTGGGAGACCTTCTTTGCCAACTCTGGCGCCGAGGCCAACGAGGGCTCGATGAAGCTCGCGCGCCTGTACGCCAAGCGTGCCGGTAATGGCGGCAACACCATCGTGTGCATGCGCGGCGGCTTCCACGGCCGTACGCTCGAGACCATTGCCGCCACCATGCAGGATTGGCTGCAGGACAGCTTCCGCCCGCTGCCGGGTGGCTTTGTGGCCTGCACGCCCAACGATGTCGATGAACTGCGTGCGATCTTTAAGCAGCTGGGCAGTGAAATATGCGCTGTAATGCTCGAACCGATCCAGGGTGAGAGTGGCGTGCACCCTATGACCGAGGAGTTTATGGCGGCAGCGCGCGACCTGGCACACGAAGTGGGCGCCGTGCTTATCGCCGACGAGGTCCAGTGCGGCATCTTCCGCTCCGGCAAGCCATTTGCGTTCCAAACCTATGACGTGGAGCCCGACATCATGAGCCTTGCCAAGGGCATTGCCGACGGCGTGCCCATGGGTGCCGTCGTGGCAAAGAAGGAGATTGCCGACGTGTTTAAGCCGGGCGACCATGGCTCGACCTTTGGCGGTAGCTGCTTGCCCATCGCGGCGTGTGCCGCGACGCTCTCCGCGCTTGTGCGTGGCGATTATGCCGAGCATGCTGCCAAGGTGGGCGCCTATATGGAGGCAAAGCTCGCCAAGCTCCCGCACGTGGTTGAGGTTCGTGGCCGCGGCCTGATGCTCGGATGCGACTTGGATGACGCTGCGGGCGATGCGCATGATATTGTTGCCCGCGCGCTGGCCGCCGG
>CAJLOU010000151.1 GCA_905208345.1 uncultured Collinsella sp. | reverse complement strand
GGTTGATGACGAGCCTCCCATTAGGGCTGAGCTACGCTATCTGTTGGAAAAGGATACGCGTGTGGGTCAGATTGCCGAGGCGGGCAATGTCACCGAGGCCGTGGAGTCGATTCTCTCGAACAAGCCCAACGTGTTGTTTTTGGACATCACGATGCCCGGCCGCTCGGGAATTGAGCTTGCCGAGACGCTGCAGAACCTAAAGACGCCGCCGGTGGTTGTGTTTGTGACGGCGTTTGCCGAGTTTGCCGCCGATGCGTATAACCTTGATGCGGTCGACTATGTCGTCAAGCCGGTCGAGGACGCACGCCTGTCAAAGGCACTCGACAAGATCGAGGCAGCCTTGGGTGCCCGTCGTGTTATCCACGCTCCGCGCCAGCCTTTACGTCTGACGGTGGACCGCGGGGGCAAAAAGGTGTTCATTCCCGCCGCAGACGTCTGCTACTTTGAGGCGCGCGCCGATTTTTGCAACGCCATCTGCGCCGAGGGAACGTACCTGATCAATGAGTCGATCTCTTCGCTCGAGCGTCGCTTGGTCTCCGAGGGCTTTATTCGCGTTCATCGCAGCTATCTGGTCAATTTGGAAGACGTGCACAATGTTGAGATTGGCTCCACGGGGTTGATGGAGCTCAGGCTCGACCGCGTGAGCTCGACGGTACCGGTGTCCCGTCGTCGTGCCGCCGAGGTCAAGTCGCACCTGGGGCTTGCGTAAGAGGCTTGCGTGCCGTCGTTTACCATCGCAGGTTTGGCATGGGCGCGCGGTGGGCATAATGGGTGGCATCGAATGAAATCGAAAGGATCATTATGCCCGCGCTTATCACCCATCATCTGTTTGGCGAGGAAAGCATCGACCGTCTTCCGCAGGGCGTCATCACGTCCGATGAAGAGCGCATTGCCTTTATCTTGGGCAACCAAGGCCCCGACCCGTTCTTCTTTCACATTCTGACACCGCGTGTTTCCGACTGCACGCTGCTGGCGCAGGTCATGCATCGGTCGCGCATGTCTCGCCAGTTCGCGTGCCTGCGCGACGGCGTGTCGCATCTGCTGCCGCGCGACGCCAGCTTGGGTCGCGCTTTTGCGCTGGGCCTGCTGTCTCATTACGTGCTCGACCGCAACGCCCATCCCTTTGTCTATGAGCAGCAGTTTGGCATCGTGGAGTCCGATTCAGAGCTTGAGGATTCGAGCAGTCAGGTCCATGCCGTGATCGAGAGCGACCTGGATGTACTGATGCTGCAGCTTAAACGCGCCGGCGCTACGGTCGACGATTACCCGCCGGCGGGCGAGATCGTCACCACCGATCGCATCAATCGCGTGGCCGGCGTGCTGATGAGCTATGTTGCCGGACGCGTGTACGGCATTGACATTCCGGCGGGGGAGTACGGTGCTGCCGTTGCCAATATGCAGCGACTTTACCGCGCGATTGAGCCGGCCGGCTCCGCAAAGACGCGCGCGATCTCGCTGGTTGAGGGCTTGGTGCACGACTACTCGCTGCTCGACGGCCTTGCCCATCGCGTGACGACGGAGCTGCCCGAGCGCACCGGTAACCTGGGCCATCTGACATGGAAGAATCCCTTTACCGACGAGGTCTCGAACGAGAGTTTCCCCGAGGTCTTTGATCGCGCGCTGGTCGATTACGAGTGCACGGTCGCACGTTTTATCGAGACCGGTGACATGGATGCCGTGACCAGTCACGTCAACTACAGCGGTCGCGTGCTCAATGCCGATGAGGAGTTCGACCGCGAGGAATAGGGCCCGTGCGTGCCCCTTTGCCGAATCCTTACCGGCGGTTCTGGACAATTGGGGTACGATGAACTAACTGCATATCGGGCGAATACGAAGGGTCCCTGTCCATGAAATACACCAAGCTCGAGCGTAACTGGGTTATGTATGATGTGGGCAATTCGGCCCTCGTGCTGCTCAATACCTCGGTGGTGCCCATTTACTTTAACGCCATCAATACCGGCGCTTCTTCGGCCGACCTGGTGGTCGCCTGGGGCAATGCGCAGACGATTGCCTCGCTGGTCATCGCCATGCTCATGCCCATTCTGGGCGCGCTTGCCGACTACGCCGGCAACAAGATCAAGTTCTTCTTGGGCTTCTTCCTCACGGGCCTGGTGCTTTGCCTGGCGCAGGCTATCCCAATGTCCGCCATGGCATTTTTGACCGTGTACGTGCTGTGCACCATCGGCCTTAACTCTTCTATGACGTTCTACGACGCCATGCTGCCCGACATTACCACCGACGAGCGCATGGACGCCGTGTCCAGCTCGGGCTATGCCTGGGGCTACATCGGTTCCACCGTGCCGTTCGTCATCTGCCTGGCGCTCATCATGGGCGGCCCCGCTCTTGGCGTCCCCACCATGCTGGCAACGCGTCTGTCGTTTATCATCACTGGTGCCTGGTGGCTCATCTTTACTCTGCCGCTCATTCGCACCTATAAGCAAAAGTACGGTCGCGAGCGCGGTCCCGAGGACACCATCGGCCACATCGTGGGCGGTGTGTTCTCCGAGGTCGGACGCACCATGCGCGAGATCGCCCACAACAAGACCGTGCTGGTCTACATGATCGCGTTCTTCTTCTATATCGACGGTGTGCACACGGTCATTTCCATGGCAACCAGCTACGGATCGGCCTTGGGCATCGATTCGACCCAGTTGGTCCTGGCGCTGCTCGTCACGCAGTTCGTGGCCTTTCCGTCCGCCATCATCTACGGCAAGCTCGCCGGCCGCGTGGGCACGCTCAACATGATCTTGGTGGCAGTCGCCGCCTATATGGGCATTGTGCTGTTCGCCGCGTTCTTCCTAAAGACCGCCTTTGAGTTTTGGGTGCTTGCCATTATGGTCGGCCTGTTCCAGGGCGGCGTGCAGGCGCTCAGCCGTAGCTACTTTGGCCGCATTATCCCCAAGGAAAAATCCAACGAGTACTACGGCTTCTTTGACATCTTTGGTCGTTATGCAAGCGTTATGGGCACCTTCCTGGTGTCGGTCGTCACCTCGCTGACCGGCAACCCGTCGCTGGGCGTCCTTTCCATTGGCGTGCTGCTGGTCGTTGGCTTTATGCTGCTGGTCCGCCTGTCCCGCATGACTCGGGCGGCAGAGCATGCCGCATAGGAGCGAGCGGCTATTGTGCCTGTCCACGGTACTCTTTTGGGGTTATCCGCAATAAACATTGCGACTTGCGAGCAATGATTTGCCCAAGTGGGTATGATGGAATCAGCTAGGTCGCGGGGCGTCGCCTGTGTTTGGCGGCGTCCCGTTTTTGTGTTGCAGGGAGGGTAAGGCATGAACGCCACAGTCGTGATTCCAACGTATTGGGCGGGCGATGACGCTTGCGCAAACGCCCCTGGCACCTATGACCATTCGACGCGACTCAACGCCGACAATCCCGAACTCGACCGCTGCCTGGCCTCGCTTGAGCAGGTACGTGACATCCCGCGCATCATCCTTTTGGTGGTCTGTCCCGTTTCTGCCACAGCCGATGTGTCGCTGCGCGTGCACGAGATTGTCGACGCGCATCCCACGCTCAAGGTCACCGTTGTCACCAACACCCAGGCCTCGCGCATTGCAGACCGGGTTGCTCAGATCGCGCCCAAGGGTTCGGGCGAGTGCGTGAGCCTGCGAGGCTACGGTGCCATCCGCAACATGGGGCTAGCCTGTGCCGCTGTGCTGGGGCATGACGCGGTTATCTTTTTGGATGACGATGAGACTGTCATCGACGCCGACTTTATGAAGCGCGCGACCTATGCGTTGGGGCAGCAGACACGTCAGGGCTTGCCGATCTTGGTCAAGAGCGGCTATTTCTACGATCGCGACGGCTCGCCGCTGGCTCCCACGGACAAGGCGGGCATCTGCCATCGTTGGTGGACCAAGCGCATCGAGTTCAACCGTTGGATGAAAAAGGCGCTCTCGGGCACCCGCATCTCGCGCTCCAACTACGTGTGCG
>CAJLOU010000150.1 GCA_905208345.1 uncultured Collinsella sp. | reverse complement strand
TCGTAGCGACGATAGAAACTGTCGATGGTCTTGGTCGAAATAAACTGGAACACGATGGAATACGCCGCCTTGTCCCAGCCAAACATAAAACCAAAGATCGCCAGGATAAAGCAGTTGAAACCAAAGATGACGCCCCAGATGGTCTTGCCCGTGTGGTTGGAAACCCACAGCGCGATAAAGTCGGTGCCGCCGGTGGATGCGCCGGATTTAAGTGCGATGGCAGCGCCCAGGCCCGAGACCACGCCGCCAAAAATGATGAGCATGATCTTGTCGCCCAAAAATGGAGCGAAGTGAAAGACGTTGAGGAACAGCGACGAGAGCACGACCTGCATCATCGAGAAGATGACGAAGCGCTTGCTAATGCCGCTCCAGCATAGGAGCGCCACGGGGATGTTGAGCGCGAGCATACCGAGCGAGATGTCGATGCGAACGCCACCCAGCGAGGTAACGCGATCGAGCAGGACCGCAACGCCGGTGAGGCCACTCGGAAGCAGGTCGGCGGGCTGAATGAACGCCTGGATCAGGAATGTCTGGAGAACGGCGGAAATCGTGACCGCCACGGCAGTAATAGCGCGGCGGACGATGGTGAGGCGGCCGAGTACGAGCACTCGGTCCGTGAGCTGATCGATGGCGTTCGCCACACAGGCTCCTTTCGAAGGCAGATGTAGTTGTGGGGTATGTCCGCGATTGTAGCATGGAGCGTGCGGGGGCGCTTCAATTCACCCTCTCTCGACAACCAAAGCGGGACCAGCAACCCCACGACCAAAGGCCCAAATTACAAGTGAGTAGACTTTACGCGACCTGCAGAGCACACCCAAAACCGCCACCCCTGTGACCTGCGGTTTTACTAGAGCAGATGCGCTTTGTGCTCGTCCTGCACCAAAAAGTCTACTCACTTAGTCCGAATCGAAGCCAAACGGATCAAAATCGAAACCAAATTGAGCCAGTCCACCGCAAAAAACGTTTGAACCCGTGCTTCTCGCGGCGGATTGACACTACAAAGCGGCCAAAATGTCGGTCAGATTATCAATAACGGCATCGGCTCGCGATTGATCGAGGTTGACGCCCTCGTGCGGGCGCAGTGCCAGGACGCGGGCGCCGGAACGTTTGCCAGCCTCGATGCCCAAAGGCGAGTCCTCGATAACCAGGCACTCGGTAGGCTCCACACCCAGCGCCTCCATGGCACGCAGGTAGATCTCGGGGTCGGGCTTAAACGCACTGCACTCGTGACCGCTGATGGTGTAGTCCAGCACGTCGGCGATACCGGCAATCCCCACCAGCTCGTCAATGAGCTCGCGATAGGACGAGCTTGCGATGGCGCACTTCACGCCGCGCTCGTGCAGCTTGCGCATCACCGACTCCGTCTGCTCGTTGAGCAGCTCGGCATACGGAACGGGATGGTCTGGGCTGTAGACCTGCTTGTACTCCACGCGCAGGCGCTCGCGCAGCTCAACATCGTCAGGTACCAGCGACTTCCAAATGGCGGGCTCGTTAGACCCCGAAAGATCGGGGATCTCGTCAAAGTGAAAGCCCTTCTCTTCCATAAACGCCACGCGACGACGGTTGTAGAACCACTCGGTATCGACCAGCACGCCGTCCATGTCAAACAGCACTGCCTTGATCATACGTATCTCCTTTCGATAGCAAAAAAGGGGACGGGGCGCAAACCCCATCCCCTCTCAATCAACCCGTAAGGTCTACTTACTTGTGATTAGTAGGAAAGCTTCCACATGTAGCGACGCATGGTCAGCGGGTGCTGACGGGCCTCGGCGATCTGGTTGCCGTACTCGCGCATAACGGCGAGGTGCAGCAGCGGGTTGAAGTAGGTGACGACGCTCGCGGGCACGGCGTCAGCCAGGCCGTAGTCCTTGGAGTCGATCAGAGCGACCTTGGCGCCCATGCGCTTAAGGAAGGTGAGGGCGCGGGCGTCCATCGGACGGGTAGCGCCATCGGACATGAAGAAGACGTAGGGCTTACCCTCGGTGGAAACCTCGAACGGGCCGTGGAAGTACTCGCCGGTGTTGTAGGCGGCGGCGTCGATCCACTGCATCTCGGTGAACAGGAAGGCAGCGTGAGAATAAGCCATCTTCTCGGAGGCACCGGAAGCCATGAAGTAGATCATCTTGTCGTCCTTGAAGTCCTCGGCGAACTTCTTGGCGAGTTTCTTGCAGGACTGAGCGGCGTTCTCGCAGAGCTCGAAGACGTTGGTGAGGCCGGTGATCATGTCCTCGTAGTGGTCATAACCCTCGGTCTGCTGAAGGATCTCGACAGCAAGAGCGATGGCATAGCCGGGCTTCTCGCACTTGGCAGCGAAGTTGGCGTGGAAGCCGTGAACGATGACGTAGTCAGCGTCGACGGTCAGAGCGGAGCCAGCCTTGTTGGTAAGGGAGACGACCGGGCAGTTGTGCTTCTTGGCGGTCTTGTTGGCCTCGACGGTCTCGGGCGTGGAGCCACCGAGGGAGCAGGTGATCACGAAGGTGTGCTCGTTGACCCAGGAGGGCGTGTCGTAGTTGAACTCGTTAGCGGTGAAGATCTGAACGTTCAGCTTGTCCGTGTTGTTGGCCAGGAAGTACTTGGCGGGGTAAAGGTCGGACATGGAAGCGCCGCAGCCGACGAAGGCGACGCTGTGGATCTCGTGGTTGGACAGGACGTCAGCGACGATCTGCTTAGGGAGGTTAAGGTCGATCTCGTACATCTGACACATTCCTTTCGATTTTTGCGGCGCCACATTGCCGGGCGCTCGCAGGGTTACCGTGATTTGGACCGAGTCGCCGGCCCGTTGAGGATGCGACAAAGGGACTGTCCCATTGTCGCATTTTGGGGATGGAAGCCTGCCTGGGGTATGGGATGCCAGGCAGGCCCCCGGGGGAAAGCGGTTAGACGCTTGGTCGCGACTAGGCCAGGATGCCGGCCGCGGAGAGGGCGATGCCGCCCACGATGGCGATCACGAGAAGCCAACCGGTGTTGACGTTCTTCTTGATGAGCCAGTACATAAGGCCGGTGAGGCCAAGGGAGATCATCTGGGGCATCATGCCGTCCAGGATGTCCTGGATAACGACGGTGCCCTCAGCGAACTGCAGCGGGGTGGTGGCGCCGATCAGCGTGGCGATCATGCCGCCCACGGACATAAGACCCACGATGCCGCAGACATACATGAGCTTCTCCATGAGGTCGCCGCCCTGGAGCTTGCTCAGGTACTGGTGGCCGCCCTGATAACCCATCTTGGCAGCGAACCAAGTGATCAGCACGGAGGGGACGATGGAGATGAGCATGGCCAGGATCGGGCCCATGATGGAGCCCTGCTGAGCCAGCTGAACGCCCAGACCAAAGGCGATGACGCGGATGGTGCCCTGGAAGAAGGAGTCACCGATACCGGAAAGCGGGCCCATGAGGGAGGTCTTGACCGCGTTGATCGAATCGGGATCGAAGTTCTCGGGATCCTTGGCGTACTCCTCCTCCATGGAAGCGGAGAGGCCCAGGATGAAGGCGCTCGTCTGCGGGGTGCAGTTGTAGAACGCCATGTGACGGTGGTAGGCCTCTTTCTTAGCAGCGAGCTGCTTGGGGTCGGACTCATCCGGATAGAGGCGGTCGAGCGTGGGAACCATGCCGTAGAGGAAGCCCATGTTCATCTGACGCTCGTAGTTCCAAGAGGCCTGGATGGCCCAGGAGCGCCAGAAGAACTGGCTGACCTTCTTGTTCAGGGACACGTCCTTGTTTGCGGTTGCCATAGTGTGTTCCTCCTTAGTCTTCGTCGTCTTCGAGCGGATCGTAGTCGGAATCGACACCGGCAGCTGCATGGGAACCGTTGAACTTGAAGCCCATGAAGACGATAGCCAGGCACACACCGATCAGAGCGACCGCGATGACGGACAGGTTGAGGTAGGCGGCGAGCAGGAAACCGATGAACAGGAACGGAGTCATACCCTTCTTGATCATCATGGTGAGCAGCAGGGCCAAGCCGTAGGCGGTCATGATCTTGGTCGA
>CAJLOU010000149.1 GCA_905208345.1 uncultured Collinsella sp. | reverse complement strand
AGCGTAAACTGGCGCTGCTCGACCGCCGTGCCGTTGTACCAGCACACCATAATGCCCATGATGAGTGCAGCCATAAGGATGGTGAAATAGCCGCCGTGGAAGAACTTGGTGAGCGAGCTCACGAAGAAGAAGCCTTCGAGCAAAAGGAAGAAGGCCGCGAAGATCCACGGAGCAACCTTGAGCTTGCGCTCCTCGTGCAGGTAGAAGAAGAGCAGCAGCGTGGTGCACATCATAGTCAGCGTAATGGCAAGGCCGTAGGCGGCTTCCATATGCGCCGAGTTCTGGAACAGCAGCACCACGATGACGCAGCCCACGAGCATGACGTTGTTGACCATGGGGATGTAGAGCTGGCCCTTGGTCTCGGCAGGGTAGAAGACCTGCATGTGCGGCATGAGGTCCAGACGGCTGGCCTCGGACACCAGCGAGAATGCGCCGGTGATGAGCGCCTGCGAGGCGATGATGGCCGCGATGGTGGAAAGGCCGACGGCAAACGGGCGCAGGCCCGGGGCGAGCATCTGGTAGAACGGGTTGAGGTCGGCAATGCCCATGAGCTCGGGGTTGGCAGCGTTGTTGATAAGCCAAGCACCCTGGCCCATATAGGAAAGCAGCAGGCAGCACTTAACGAACGGCCAGGTGGCGTAGATGTTGCCGCGGCCGACGTGGCCCATGTCGGAGTAGAGCGCCTCGGCACCGGTGGTGGCGAGGAAGCAGCTGCCCAGAATCATGATGCCCGCGTGGTTGTTGGGGCTTAGCAAAAAGGCGATGCCGCGCACCGGGTTGAGGCACAGCAGCACGGCGGGGTGCTGGAAGACAAAGAACAGACCCGTGCCGCCCAAGAACAGGAACCACAGCGTCATGATGGGACCAAAGGCGTGACCGATCTTGGCCGTACCGATGCGCTGTACCAAGAAGAGCGCGATGATGATGGCGAGCGTAATGGCGACGACGCGGCCCTGGTCATCGCCCAGCACGGCATGGACCGCCGGGATGGTGCGCAGGCCCTCGATGGCCGTGGTAACAGTAACGGCCGGCGTCAGGATGCCGTCGGCGAGCAGCGCGGCGCCACCCAGCATGGCGGGGATGATAAGCCACTTGCCGCAGCGCTTGACCAGGCTGTACAGGGCAAAGATGCCGCCCTCGCCATGGTTATCGGCGCGCAGCGAGATGAGCACATACTTGATGGTGGTCAGCAGCGTGACCGTCCACACGACAAGGGAGAGCGCGCCAAGCACGAACTCCTCCGTCACACTTCCGATGCCGCCGTTGCCGGCAACGAGCGCCTTGGTTACATACATAGGGCTGGTGCCGATATCGCCGTACACCACGCCCAGCGTGACGAGCATCGCCGAGATGCTCACAGGAATCGCAGCGTGCGAGGCTGCCTCCTTGGCCTTTTGTTCCATAAGCCGGTTTCCTCCCAACTTTAATGTTCGAAGGGATTATAGGCAATCGGCCCATGTTTTAATGCACTGTTTTCCCAGCTAGATAAAGATTTATACAGTCTTTAGGCTACCGCGGCGATATGGAATGTGACAAAGGGACTATCCCCTTGTCACATTCGTCATTTTCCGAGCCAGTTTTTGAACCACCACTCCATGGAGCGGCTCATCTCGGCCATAAAGGGGCTCGTGTGCTTGCGGGTATAGATGTCCACGACGCGCTCCCCCACCTCGCGGGCATGCGGACGGAACATCGCGTCCATCTCGGCCACCTGCGCGTCCATGGTCGCGGCATCCGCACGGCAGTAGCGCTCCTCGTGCACCAGGTTCACCACGGGGTGCGCGATTGCCGGGCGCTCCTTGCGGGGCGCGCCGATGATGAGCATCGATAGCGGCATGGTATAGGGTGGCAGATCGAGCAGCTCGGCAACTTCCTCGGCGTTCTCCACGATGTCGCCAATATAGCAGCTTCCCAGCCCCAGGGCCTCGGCGGCAACCACGGCGTTTTGCGCGGCGATCACGGCGTCCTGGGCCGCGATGGCAAAGTCGCCCAAACCCGGCGCGCGGCGGGGCGCCTTGCCCGTGCGCTCGACAAACTCGGGCTCAAAGCAGCCCACGTGCTCAAACAGATCGATCCACTTTGCATAATCGACCACAAATATGAGTGCCCAGGGCGCCTTGGCAATCATGGGTTGGTGGTCGCACAGGTCGGCCAGACGGTCCAGCGTAGCCTGCTCGCGAATGCTCACGATGGAATACATCATCATGGCGCCTGCCGACGGCGCACGACTCGCCGCATGCAGAATCGCCGCCCGCTGCTCGTCGGTCACCGCTACGGGACGGTCGTTGTCGTCACGCGCGAAGGCACGCGTAGACGAGCGATGCTCCAAGATGTCCAGCACCGCATTGCCCGTAGTCTCGACCGGATAGCCGCGCGTATCCACGCCCACAGCTCCGTCGCAGTACTCGGCGCCCGTCATACAAACCTGCTCACCCATAGCTCTACCCTCGCCATTTCTTTAAGAAGCCTTTACGTTTCCGTGTAATTCCCGTCCATTATCGCGCAGGTCGCCACTACATTGCGCCACACCGCCGCACGTGCGCGTTAATATGGCTGGTTGTTGTGCGCAGCCACCAATTGCAGCGCATATCTTGGTAACAATCGGGTAAACCCCCGCTTTCGTAGGTTTTAGTTTGTGAGGAGTCTCAGCATGTTCGCTGCCGCCATCTCGCTCGTCGGTCTTGCGGCGACCGTCTACCTTGTCTTGCGCGAGGCCAAGGCCATTCGCGCTCAGTCGGGCACCGTCACCAAGAGCGCCTTCGCCTGGAGCGTCGCCTTTGGCCTGTTCCAGCTCTTTTTGACCGTCTGGGGCGCTATTGGTCTCGTCGCGCAAAACGAGCCGCTCGCCTTTGCGATGCTCATCCTGACCAATGCCATCCTCACCGGCTGCGCTTGGGCCAGCATCGCCCGCGACCGCATCGCCCCGCGCGTCTTTGCGTTCGCCAAGCCCGACGCCCCCGCCCCCACCGGCAAGCTCGCCCGCCTGCGCGGCGCCTTTGTGGGCAAGCCACTCGTCGCCGCCGTGCTGTGCCTGCTGCTCGCCGGCGTCTTTGCGCTGCTAGGCATGGAGGTATCGTCCAACCACGACTTTACCTGGGTCTACCCCCTGTGCATCCTGCTCGAGTGGGCCATCATCACCACGCTCATGACCGGCCTGTTCTTCCTGTTCCAGCGCCACGGCGCAGCTCCCGCGGTCCTGGCCTTTGCCCTCTTTGTCCTGGGCATTGCCGAGTTCTTCGTCATCACGTTTAAATCCATGCCCATCCAGCCGGGCGACCTTTCGGCCATCTCCACCGCCGCCGCGGTCGCCGGCACCGGCTACACCTTCTCGATCTCACTGTTCTGCGTGCTGTCCATGGGCTTTACCGCCATCGCCATGCTGCTGTGCGAGTACGCCGGCCTGGTGGCACCGCACCGTCAGAAGGGCGCCGCCAACGCCAAGCGCATGCTGCTCACCAACCTGCTCGTCGCCGTGCTGTGCCTGGGCGGTGTGACCGCACACGTCACGCTCATCGACTACTACAACACCCTCGGCATCACCGTCTACACCTGGCGCCCGCTCGAGAGCTACTGGCGCGAGGGCTACCTGCCTGCCTTTATTAGTGCGGCGCAGTCCATCAAGCCGCCCAAACCCGCCGACTACTCCGTCGACGATGCCAAGGCCACGCTCAAAAAGTACGCCAAGGCCTACGACAAGTCCGACGCGGCCAAGAGCGACGAGCGCGCCGCCGCAAAGGAGCAGTTCGACAGCGAGAAGCCCACGGTCATCGCCATCATGAACGAGACCTTCTCAGACCTTTCGATCTACCAGAACATGCGCGCCGGCTACGAGGGCCCGCAGTACTTTAAGAACCTGTCCAACTGCCTCAGCCGCGGCAAGCTCTATGTGAGCGCCTACGGCGGCGGTACCGCCAATACCGAGTTTGAGTTTATGACCGGCAACTCCATGGCCAACCTGGGCTCGGGCGTGTACCCCTACACCATCTACAACATGGA
>CAJLOU010000148.1 GCA_905208345.1 uncultured Collinsella sp. | reverse complement strand
ACGCTCATCCGCGTGACCCGCGACCACTCCTACGTGGAGGAGCTCGTGGATGCCGGCGAGATTACGGCCGACGAGGCCCGCGTCCACCCCAACCGCTCGGTCATCACCCGCGCGCTGGGCTCGGATCCCGCCATGTATGCCGACCACTTTACCCTGCACATCGAGGAAGGCGACCGCCTGATCCTGTGCTCCGACGGCCTTTCGAGCATGATTCCCGATAGCGATATCGAGAACATCGCCACGCAGTCCTCAACCGCGCAAATCTGCGTCGACAACCTAGTGGACGCGGCGCTTGCCGCCGGCGGCCACGACAACGTGACCGTAGTAGTCGTTGACCTGGTTGACGATGGCGTCATGCGCGAGGCGCAACGCGTGCGTCGCCGCAACGTTACTATCGCCGCCATCCTGGCCCTCGTCTTTGTGCTGGCAGCTGGCATCTGGGCCTACACGGGTGTCACCGGCTCGTACTACCTTGGTACCTACCAGGGCAATGTCGCCGTCTGGCGCGGCCTGCCCGGCAAGCCACTCGGACTCAAGCTCCACTGGCTCGAAAGCGAAACCAGCATCAAGCTGTCCGACCTGCCCGAAGACACGCAAAACCGCCTCAAGGCGGGCATTCCGCAAACAAGTGTCGACGATGCGCAGGACACGATATCCAAGTACCGCCACCAGATCGACGAGGAGCAGACCCGCCAGGTGATCGACGCGCAAACGATTCGCGACAACACCAATCAGGGATCGACCTCCGAATCAGATTCCGAGAAAACCGCCGAACAGTCCGCCGAGGCCGAAGCCTCCGATAAGAATTAGAAAGGGAGTGCCGCTTATGAGTCGCCGCAACACCGAGCTGCTCTTGCTCATCGCCTCGGCGTTCCCCGTCATCCTGCTATATGCGATGTACGTGCTCACCGCGGGCGCCGCCATCTCCTTTGAGACGCTCGCCGTGCCGATCGGCCTCTTTGCCGCCTTTGCCGCGGCCCACATTGCCGTGCGCATCTTGGCGCCCGGTGCCGACCCCGCCATCCTGCCCATTGTCTTTGTGCTTTCGGGCATCGGCATCACGTTCGTGACGCGTCTCGCCCCCGCTCTCGCCATCTCACAGCTCATCATCCTGTTTGTCTCGGTGGCCCTGATGGTGGGAACGCTCGCACTGGTCAAAAACCTCGACGTGGTCATGCGCTACAAGTACACCTTTGGCATTATCGGCATCATCCTGCTGATGCTGCCCATCTTTATCGGCACCACGATCTCGGGCTCCAAACTGTGGATTCGCATCGCGGGCTTTACCATCCAGCCTGGCGAGTTCGCCAAGGTCTTTATCGTGCTGTTCCTGGCCGGGTACCTGGCCGAGAACCGCGAGCTGCTCTCCATCTCCAACCGCAAGATCCTGGGCTTTAAGATCCCTCGCCTGCGACTGCTGCTGCCGCTGTTTGCCGTGTGGGGTGTGTGCCTGCTCGTCGTCGTCTTCGAACGCGATCTGGGTTCGGCCGTGCTGTTCTACACCATCTTCTTACTGATGCTCTACGTTGCCACGGGGCGCTTTTCGTATGTCGTTATCGGCCTTGCGCTCTTAGCCGTCGGAGCCGTGGGCGCCTACAAGTTCCTGTCTCACGTTCAGGTGCGCTTCCAAGTTTGGGTCGATCCGTTTAAGGACGCCCAGGGGCAGGGCTACCAGATCGTCCAGTCGCTCTTCTCGCTTGCCGATGGCGGCCTGGTCGGTGTTGGCATCGGCAACGGCATGGCCAACAACATCCCTGTCGTCGAGTCCGACTTTATCTTCTCGGCTATCGGCGAAGAGATGGGCCTTTTGGGCGGCGGCGCCGTGCTCATCCTTTTTATGCTCTTTGCCGTTCGCGGCCTGACCACGGCTGCCCGCGCTAAATCCGACCTCGCTGCCTTTAGCGCCACGGGCCTTACGGCCGCCATCAGCTTCCAGGCCTTCTTGATCGTTGGCGGCGTAACCCGCCTGATCCCGCTGACCGGCGTCACCCTGCCCTTTATGAGCCAGGGTGGCTCCTCGCTGCTGGCGAGCTTTATCATCGTCGCGCTGCTGCTGCGCGCCGGCGACGAGGCAACCGGACGCGAAGCCGAGCTCACCGGCACCGGCACCATGGCCGCCATCACCGATGACCAGGTCGCATCCGCTGCCGCCCCGACCGGTACGCGTTTTGCCAACGCATCTTCCTACAGCCACGGCAACCACTCCGCGGGTTCTCGCATGCGTCGTCGCCTGCTCGACACGCCTGAGTCCGGCGTGCTCGGCCGCGTGGCACTTGCCAACCGTCTGACTCGTGCCGTGCTTGCCTTCACGGCGCTGTTCGCCATCCTTATCGGCAACCTCACCTATGTCCAGGTCATCAAGGCGAAGGATTACCAGGACATGCCGACCAACAACCACACCATCGCCCGCTCCAAGTACATCCAGCGTGGCTCTATCATCACGTCCGACGGCGTGACACTAGCCGAGTCGCTGCAACAGGAGGACGGCACCTACGCCCGTTCCTACCCCAACGGCAACATGGCCGCGCACGTAGTGGGCTACGTGAGCCAGCAATACGGCACCGCCGGCATCGAGAGCGTCATGAACGATACGCTCACCGGGTCCAAGGATTACTCCAGCTGGAACAACGCCATCGCGTCGCTCGCGGGGCAGACCCAGCCGGGCAATACCGCCAAGCTCACCATCGACTCGCGCATCCAGACGGCTGCCGAGCAGGCGCTCAAGGGCTTTAAGGGCGCTGTGGTGGTCATGGATCCGCGCACCGGTGCGGTCCTTGCGTGCGCGAGCTCGCCCACCTACGACAACACCAACATCGACGCGTTGCTCCAGTCGGGCGGCGGCGAGGACGGCTCCATGTACGACCGTGCCATGGACGCGCTTTACACCCCGGGCTCGACCTTTAAGGTCGTCACACTCTCCGCGGCGCTCGAAACCGGCACCGCCAGCCTTACCAGCACGTACCAGGCGCCCGGCTCCATGGACATCGGCAACGCGCCGGTCACCAACGATGCCAACGAGAGCTACGGCACCATCAGCCTGCAGCAGGCCTTCGCCGTGTCGTCCAACGTCGTCTTTGGCCAGGTGGCCAACGAGGTCGGTGCCAGCTCGCTCGTCCAGTTTGCCAATGCCTTTGGCTACGGTCAAAAGCTCGGTCAGGATCTGACCACCGCGGCTTCCATCATGGCCGACCCGTCGCTTATGACCGAGTGGGAGACCGCTTGGGCAGGCGCCGGCCAGCCCGTCGGCATGGACCACACGCCTGGCCCGCAGACCACCGTTATGCAGAATTGCGTGATTGCTGCGGCTATCGCCAACAGCGGCGTAGTCATGGATCCGTTCTTTGTGTCCCAGATACTCGCCCCGGACGGAACCGTGGTTAAGACCACGCAGTCCCGCTCGCTGGGCCAGGCTGTCAGCTCTGCCACGGCCGACCAGGTTAAGCAGGCCATGCTCGCCGTCGTCCAGTCCGGTACCGGCACCGATGCCCAGATTCCGGGCGTCAAGGTTGCCGGCAAGACCGGTTCGGCCGAGACCGGCGGCACCAACGTCAACTCTATGTTTGTTGGCTTTGCACCTTACGATTCACCCACGGTTGCCATCTCGGTGGCCTTGGAGGATTACGACAAACACGACGTCGAGGCGGCCAAGATTGCCGGCATCGTCCTGACCGCGGCGCTCGCCGCACAGGGAGCGTGATGCCCATGATCAAAGCGGATACTTATGGCGCGCCGCGGCCGATGAGCTAGCGGCAACGCTCCACACGGCCCCAGCGGCCACACATTTGGTACTACACACATCGTTGAGCGAATAGTTATGTTAGGAGCAGGAATGGAACAGAGGGTCCTCGGGGGAAGATACCTCCTCAAGGATAAGGTGGGAACGGGCGGTATGGCGACCGTCTTCCGTGCACAGGATCAGGTCCTCGACCGCACGGTTGCCGTCAAGATCATGCTGCCGCAGTATGCCGGCGATGCCACCTTCGCCGCCCGCTTTAAGCAGGAGGCCCAGGCAGCTGCCGGCCTGTCCTCCCCCTATATCGTGGGCGTCTACGACTGGGGCAAGGACGGCGACACCTATTACATCGTCATGGAGTACCTGCGCGGTACCGACCTTAAGAGCGGCATCAAGAGCCACGGCGCCCTCGA
>CAJLOU010000147.1 GCA_905208345.1 uncultured Collinsella sp. | reverse complement strand
CGGTCGACGCTGCGAGTCCGCCGTTTGGCCAATCTGCCGTTCAATTTCAAAGGCGCGACCAGAAGGTCAGCGCCTTTTCATTTCACGGCACCTTGGCTCAAACGGCGGGCTCTCGCTGACTTTTATTCGACCTGCGGGATCTGACCAGCGCAGGCTCTGCCTATGAAGTCCCAGCAGTTCCGTCTTGTCGTTGGCGTTGAAGCATTTGCCCAGATAAAACCTGCCAAAGTAAACCTGTCCCTTTTTGGCAGGTTTTAGAGTTCCACGCTTTCGGCACCGTTGATGGTTAGGTTTCGCTCATAGAAAGCGGTGAGAGCGCGGATGGCGTACATCACGTCGCGTACGCCGCCGGTCTCGTAGCTCGAATGCATGGCCAGCTGCGGCAGGCCCACGTCCACGGCATGCATGCTCGCCTGCATGTTCGACAGGTTGCCGAGCGTGGAGCCACCCGCCATATCACTCTTGTTGGCGAAGGCCTGCGTGGGCACGTCGGCGTCATCGCAAATAGCCTGGAACACCGCGCGGCTAAAGGCGTCGGTGCAGTAGTGCTGGTTGGCAGCCTCCTTGATGACGATGCCGCCGTTGAGCACAACCTGGTTGCGTGCATCGCACTTCTCGGCGTGGTTGGGGTGCACGGCATGTGCATTGTCGCAGCTCACGAGCATCGAGGCGGCAAGCGCACGGTGGTACGACTCGTCGTCAAAACCCAGCGAACCGTTAATGCGGCGCAGCGCGTCGGCCAAGAACGTCGACATGGCGCCCTGCTTGGTCTCGGAGCCAACCTCCTCGTTATCAAAGCAGCAGAAGACCGAAACGTCGTGCGCGTTCTCGGCGCCCAAAAATGCCTGTAGCGAGGTATAGGCGCAGGCCAGGTCGTCAAGCTTGGGCGTCGAGATAAACTCGTCGGCCCAGCCCCAGATGCGTGCATCCTGACGATTGACCAGGAACAGGTCGCGACCCAGGATCTGCTCGAGCTCAACGTCCAGCTCTTCGGCAATCAGAGCATCAAAATCGCCCTGCTTAAGCTCGCCGGCGCTAATGAGCGGGCACAGGTCAACGGCTCGGTTGGGAGCAAAGCCCTCATTAACGCCGCGGTTCATGTGGATGGCAAGGCTCGGGATAATAGCGACCTCGCGCTCGGTGGCAAGCAGACGGCTCTCAATACGGTCGCCCTCGCGCACCAGCACGCGGCCCGCGAGCGCCAGCGGGCGATCGAACCAGGTGTAGTCAATCATGCCGCCGTAGGCCTCGGTGTTCAGGCGCAGCGTCTCGCCCGCACCGTCAAGCTCGGGCACAGCCTTGACCTTAAACGTCGGCGAATCGCTGTGCGACGCCGTCAGTTGAAAATGATAGTCACCGGCAACGCCGTCCTCGCCCCACGTAGCAGCCAGGTCCTCGCCCACCTTAAAGGCAACAACGCTCGAGGTGTTGCGCTGCGTGTAATAACGCCCGCCCGGCTCGATATCCCACGCCGCGTTCTCGGGCAGGTAGGTAAAGCCCGCCTCGTCGAGCTCGGCCATAATGGTCGCCGCCGTATGGAACATGCTGGGGCATGCCTCGATAAAGTCGATAAGGTCGTTGGCGGCCTCGATATCGTCAGCCGTCACGTGCACGCGCTCGGGCGTTTCCTGATCCGTCATGCTCTCCCCTTTCGCTGGGTTGATGGTCCCCTCCAGCATACCCCGCCACGCCAGCACCGCACTCTTCATTCCGTGCTTAATTCCGCGCCGCTCACCAAGTTGAGCCATCATGCCCGCGCTCCTTTTGCGACAATTGCGCTAACAGGACGAGAGGAGCCGTCATGAAGCCACGTAACATTGCCATCGCCTGCGGTGTCGCGGGAGTCACCGTCGGCCTTGCCGCTGCCGCTGGCATCGTTTACCGCAAGCAAATCAAGTCCGCCGCGTCGCTCAAACGCTTGACTGGCTACGCAGACGGCTATGACCTGTACGCAATCGACATCGCCTACGACTACGACCTTGACCGCATCATCGCAGCTGGCGTGCGCGACGACCAGGCCTACATCGATGCCGTGGTGGCGCAGGTGCTGCCCGGTGTGCCGGCACATGTCCAGGCGCCCCAGTTTGCCTGCAGCGCTTTTGTCGCCGTAGATGCCGAAGGCCGCGTGCGCACCGGTCGCAATTACGACTTTAAGGACGACACCTCGGCGTTGCTGGTGCGCAATCACCCACGCGGCGGTTATGCCTCCATCGGGTTTGCCGCCCTTAACAACCTGGGCGATAACACTCCGCTTGACTCCGTCGCCGGACGTGCCGCCGCACTCATGGGCCCGTTTGCTCAGCTCGACGGCGTTAACGAATGCGGCGTATCCATTGCCGTACTCACCCTGGATTCCAAGCCCTGTGACCAGGACACGCAACGCCCCGTCATCAATACCTCGCTCGCCATCCGTCTGGTGCTCGACCGTGCCGCCACCACGCAAGAAGCTGTCGACCTGCTTTCTGCCTACGACATGCACGCCATGGCCGGACGCGATTACCACTTCTTTATCAACGACGCCTCCGGTGACGCGCGCGTAGTAGAGTGGGATCCGCGCGATCCCGACCGCGCTTTTAAAGCGACTCCTGTACGCCAGGTTACGAACTTCTATGCCTGCTATGGCGACGAAGTGCTGCCCAATCAAAAGAATGGCGAGCTGGGCCATGGTAAAGAGCGCGCCGTCGCAATCGCCGATGTCCTTGACGCCCATGTCGGTGCCCAGGACGAGGCAGTCGCTTGGAAGGCCCTACGCGCCGCAGCGCAAGAGCCCAATCCGGAAGACATCACCAGCAATACGCAGTGGTCGGTCGTCTTTGACAACACCGAGCCCGCTGCCGCCATCACGCTGCGCCGCCACTGGGGCGACGTCGATGCCTTCGCGCTGTAAGGCGCTGGCACCGTCGTCCTTACGCTCGCCTGACGTTGCTTACATTTCCATACGCTTGAGCTAACACGTTTTACCCCCGCATCAACAGTGTGCGGGGGTAAACTTATGCGCATGTTATAACTTGCCCGGAAGGATTCACCATGCTTAGGATCGGTCTTCTTACTAGTGGCGGCGACTGCCAGGCGCTCAACGCCACCATGCGCGGCATTGTCAAAACGCTTATGACCAATAGCAAAGAGCCTATCGAGATTTATGGCTTTGAGGACGGATATCAGGGCCTTATCTACAGCAGGTTCCGTGTCATGACGCCCGCCGATTTTAGCGGCATCCTCACCCGCGGCGGCACTATTCTGGGCACGAGCCGCACGCCGTTTAAGCGCCTGAACATTCCCGAGGCCGACGGCGTCGAGAAGGTGCCCGCGATGGTCCACACCTATCACAAGTTGCAGCTCGACTGCCTGTTTATGCTGGGCGGCAACGGCTCCACCAAGACCGCCAACCGCCTGCGCGAAGAGGGCCTCAACGTTATCGCCCTGCCCAAGACCATCGATAACGACACCTGGGGCACCGAGATGACGTTTGGCTTTACGAGCGCCATCGACGTCGCCACCAAGTGCATCGACGACATCCACACTACCGCCTCGAGCCACGGCCGCGTGTTCGTCATCGAGATCATGGGCCATAAGGTCGGCTGGATCCCGCTGTATGCCGGCGTCGCGGGCGGTGCGGATGTCATCTTGATTCCCGAGATCCCCTACGACATGGATAACGTCATCAAGACCATCGAGCATCGCATGGAGACCGGCAGCCGCTTTACCATCGTGGCCGTCGCCGAGGGCGCTATCTCCAAGGAGGACGCGGCGCTGTCCAAGAAGGAGTACAAGAAGAAGCTCGCCGAGCGTATGAGTCCGTCGATCGTCTACGACATCGCCAAGGAGATCGAGGCCAAGACCGGTCGCGAGACCCGCGTCGCCATCCCCGGCCACACGCAGCGCGGCGGCCAGCCCGACGCCCAGGACCGCATCTTTGCGACCCAGTGCGGCGTCGAGGCGGCACTGGGCTGTCTACGCGGCGAGTTTGGCTACATGATCGCCCTGCGTGACGGCAAGATGTGCCACATGCCGCTCGAGGAGGTCGCCGGCAAGCTCAAGTACGTCGACCCCCAGAGCGATCTAGTGCGCGAGGCCAAGGCGTTGGGCATCAGCTTCGGCGACGAATAGCCTCGGCCGAAACTGCTCTCATCGGAGGCCCCAGGGCTTACCTCCCAAATCGTCCTCGGACATGTCAGGACCCC
>CAJLOU010000146.1 GCA_905208345.1 uncultured Collinsella sp. | reverse complement strand
GGCTCAGCACGCCGTTGCCCACAAACATCCAAAACGTGATGACGTTGATGTCCATTTTGCGACCGTACTTGGCAGTCACCGCCATCTGGATGGCGAAAAAGACCGCACCCGCCAGCGTAATGACGTCACCGATGTTGAACTCGACACTATCGAGCGCCACCAGGCCAATGCCCGCCAGACAGAGCAATGCGGCGCCCAAGTTGTAGCGAGTGAGCTTTTCGCCGCTTAGGAAATAGCTCGCGAACGGGACCAGAATGCAATAGGTGCCCGTCAAAAAAGCGTTCTTACCCGCCGTGGTCTGAGCCAGACCGACCGTCTGCAAGGCATAGGCTGCCCACATGAGCGCGCCCATGCTCAGACCAACAATCAGATTGCGAGCGTTAAGGTGGGCGGCGATGCGCTTGCGAAAGATAACAAACATGACCAGCGCTGCGGGAAGAAAGCGAACATAGAGCAGTTCGAACACCGGGATGGTGTCGAGCGCGTCCTTCATAGTGGTAAAGGAGTAGCCCCAGATAATCGCCACCGAAAGCAGTAGAACTTTCCAGAACAGCGGCGAGCGAGCACCGGCGCCACGGGAGGTGCCGCCCGCACCCAGGTCATCGCGAGCAACAGGGCTATCGGGCATGTTTTCGATTTCGTTGGCAGCGTATTGGGCCATGGAACATCCTCACACTCAATCTTGGCGTGGTGTCCGCACGCGTATGGCTGCGTGCCGCCTCATGGTCAAATAAAAACGGGGCGCACCGGACCCCCGGCACGCCCCGCTACTGTAGCAACAACCAAGCAGCCCGTGCAATTCACTACGCTAAAGCATCGGGTTGGAAGATCTCGATGTTCCGACGGCGTTTACGTTGCTGAACTAAATCAATTTGGTTGACTCCAGTTTTTCGATGATCCAGTCGTTGGCTTTGATGACCGGACGGCGGAAGACGACGCCCAGGGCCAGCGACGGAATCAGATAGCTCGCCAGAATGCCCAGCTCAACCCAGTACTCCATATGGTAGGCGCCTGCCATGGCGGCATGCATGGCGTTAATGCCATGGGTAAACGGCAGGAACGGATAGATCGCCTGGAACACAGGGCCGGTCATCTCGATGGGGAACGTACCGCCCGAACCGCCGACCTGCATGACCAGCAGCACAACGGCCAAAGCCTTGCCGATATCGCCAAACGACACCGTAAGCGTGTATACGATATTGGAGAACACGAGACTCGCGACCCAGCCCGCCAGCACAAACTGCAGCGGGTTGTCGCACTGAATGCCAAAGAACAGGATGTCGCCCGCACACACGAGCGTTGCCTGCAGTAGAGCCAGACCGCCAAAGAACAGGTAGCGGCCCAGGTAGATCTCGTGCAGGCGCACGGGGATAAGCTCGTTGATAAGCTCATCGTCAACCGAGACCTTCATCATGGCCGCCAGCACAATCGAGCCCACCCAGAGCGACAGAATCGTGTAGAACGGTGCCATGGCCGAACCGTAGTTGCGAATCGGATAGACCGGCTTGCGATCGAGCGCGACGGGGCCGGAAAGCGACACGGCCAGACCCTCGGGATCATTGCCGATCATCGTCTTGATCGTAGCGAGGTCATCCGACATCAAGGCGCCGTCGAGCTCGTCCTTAAACGCGCTGATCTTGTCCGACGCCTCGCCCAGCTGATCAGAAGCCTTGTTGACCAGCTTTGCAGCCTTGGAGAGGCCCTTTGCCAGCGAACCGGATGCGTCGGTCAGGCCGCCTACGGCGCTATCCAGGTCGCCCGAGATGCCATCAAGCGAGTCCAGAATGCCCGAAACCGTCTTCTTGAGCTCCTTGGCCTTAACCGAGAACGTGGAATCGTAATCGGATTTGGCACCCGCGATGCCGGCCTTGGCATCGGCGATGGCCTGATCGACCTCGGCACGCGAGTTGTTGACCTCGGCCATGCTATCGGAGAGAGACTTCGCGGTGGCCGCCAGATCCTTGGCATTGTTGCGGTACTCAACGGCGATTCTGCCCAGCGACGTCGCGGCGGACTTGAGGCCGTCCTTCAAATTCTCATCGCTCACCTGGTCGGCAAGGCTGCGGAGCTGATCGGCCACTGTATCGATATCCTTGGCGCGCGCATTGAGGGCCGCAGCGGCATCGTTGAGTTGGGACACCGTAAGGTAGACATGCTGGTTTGCGGTGTCGAACGCCTTCGCGAACTCGGCAGACACATTGTCGAACGAACCCGCACTTCCATCGATTGCGGCATCGATGGCATCGTTTGCCGCCTTAAGCGCTTCTTTGGAATCATCGATGCCGCTTTTGGCATGTTCCATGAGCTGCTTTGTCGACTCATCGACCGTACCCGTCTGCTGGAGCATACCGCTCGCCGACGTCAGCGAATCGGACGTGGAGCTCAAAATGCCCGCAAGCGACGTTGCGCTGGCCTGAACGTCCTGCAGGTCCTGGACCGAATCGCCGAGCGTCGAGGACAGGTTGGCGATAAAGTTGCTGACCTGGTCGGTGCTCATGTAATCGAGCAGGCTGGACACCGTCTTAAGACCGATGCTCGTAATGGTCTCGGTAAAAGTTTCGTTAACCTGGCTCTGAACGGCACTCGAACCCTTCTCGGTCACGATCTGCGCGATGGCGTTGGCCTTCTGGTTCTCGTAAAACTCGATATCGGCGTGTTTCACGTCGGTCGAGAAAAGCGTCATCATGTCAGCGCTAAACGTTTTGGGGATAACGACGGCAGCATAGTACGCGCCCGACTTAACGCCCTCGATAGCCTTTTCGCGATTGTTGAGCACAACCCAATCGAAGCTCTCGTTGCCGCGTAGGGTGGCGGTCACGTTTTCGCCCACGTTAACCTCGACGGGGATCAAATCGCTCTCGTAGCCCTCATCGGTGTTGACCACGGCGATCTTAAGATTGCCGGTGTTGCCGTACGGATCCCAGCTGCCGGCGATGTTAAACCACGCGTACAGACACGGTACGATAATGAGGCCCATCACGACAACCAAGCCGATCACGGAGCGAGACACGTTTTGGACATCGCGCTTAAACAGATGCAGGATGTTCTTCATTTATGCCTCACCTCCTTTGGAGTGCTTGCCAAGCGCGGTGGTATCTCCATCATTTGTGGCTGTGCTGTCGCTGCCCTGAGATTTATGGTGCGAGCCGATATGCGGCAAGCGGCCCGTGGACTGATCGCCGCCCTTGGCACCACGCTCGCTGGCGTTGAGGCCAAACATGTGGCGGGCGGCAGGAATGGCGGCCGTGTGTTCGCGCATCTCGCGACGCAGGTCCTCATCCGAAAGCGCCGAGATGCGCATCTGGGTATTGAGGCTCGCGCGGATATATTCGATATTGATAAGCCAGCCGCAGATGGCAATAACCGAGATAATCCAAATGACAAGCAGGATGATCTTGCCGTTATTGTCGATATCGAGAACCGTCGACAGGACAAAGAGCAGGACCTGAACGCCCACCACGGCGGCAAAACCGCCCTTGATGTAGTACGGGTAGCGATGTTCAAAGGCGACCGCATGATCGAGCAGTTCGCGACGGTACGAATCGGAATCGAGCATGACACGCATGGCCGTGCGCAGCGAGTAGCGCTGGCGCGGCAGGTCGTTGGACTCGCAAATCATCATACCGGTCGTGGAAAGCTGTTTATCAAAGAGCAGGTTAAGGTTGAGCAGCAGCGGACGCAGCTGCAGACCGATAAAGAGCGCCACGATCAAGAACACGCCCAGAATGCACAGGTTAAACAGGTAGTTGAACGAATACATGCCGCCGACCGTCTCGCGCAGCAGATTGATGCCGTAGGTAAAGGGCAGCAGCGGGTGCAGCCACTGGAAGAAGCCTGGCATCATCTCGATGGGGTACATGCCCGACGAACCCGGGATCTGCACGATAACCAGAATGACGCCGATAGCCTTGCCGATATGCTTAAACGTGGTGGACAGCGCATAGATGATATTGACGTAGGTGAACGAGATGGCGATGCCGCCCAGCACGAACAGCAGCGGGCTGACGCACTGCACGCCGATCACCAGATCGCCTACCGTAACGATGATGGCCTGCAACGCGCCCAGGATCACCATGAGCAACCAGCGGCCAAAGTAGCCTTGGCGCGCCGTAAAGCTGCCAACACCTTCACGGTCGACCTCGAGCTTGTAAATGGCGATGAGCACATAGCCGCCCACCCAAAGCGCCAGATTGGTGTAGAAGGGAGCGATGCCCGAGCCAAAGC
>CAJLOU010000145.1 GCA_905208345.1 uncultured Collinsella sp. | reverse complement strand
CGGGATTGGTCAATCTCGGCCGACTATATTTGGCTAAATTATTCCGACGCTAACATGAATCGTACGTTTTAGATTCGCAACGTCGGTGGCGGTATAGCAGGGGATCCCGAGTCGGTTGCAAAGAGCGTCGTAGAATTGATAGCCAGATTTGCTATCCTCGACAACTACGGCGTCGGGTACCTCGAATCCAACATTTAGATCCTGATACAGCATACTTGCCGTGTGGTCATATAGCGGCTTGGTCACCGAGTAGAAGCGCCTGTCGCTCTTGCGGCCATTGATTGTTTTACTTGTCGTGTTGACTAGCTTCAGGATCTCATCAACGCTGTAGGGGAGCTCGTTGGCATCGCGACGAGATATCAGAACAAAATAGTTGGACGAGCCGTTGACGGCTTTGGCGAAGTCCTTTGAGAAGATAAACTCGTTACCCTCATCTAGAAAGACGATTGAATCTTCGATGATCGATAGCTCGCGCTCCCAGCGTCTGCCGGAAAGCGTTTCGCAAGGCACGTCGCAACTGAGTGCAACGCCGCTTTCCGGTCCTCGGTCGTTGTAGTCGCGAATCATCGAGATGAGCGTCGTTTTACCCGTGCCGCTGTTGCCGCGTATAAAGGAAATATTGCGCTTAAACGTGAGTGTGTATTTGACCTTTGCACGCTCTACGACAACGGTATGCGTTCCCTTCATTACTCATCAACATCCAAAAAGTCATTCGTGGCGCCGACAAACTCCTGCATGTTTCTGACGATGCGGCCATCGTTTTCAATGCGGATTTCAAAGCTCTTCCAGGGGAATTTCATGATGTGGAATAAGGTCACCATCACATCCTGCTCTTTGCCGATCTTGAGTAGCCAGCGGGCACAGTTGTCTCCGCAGGTGGATGCGTTGAACACCATGTTTGGGAGATTGCGTACCAGCAGCAGCGTCTTAACGCCGCCAGATAGTTCGAGCGGGGTAATCGATCCCAACTGTTTGCTTACGATGTTGTGGGGACCGATCAACTCTGATCCGTCCACACTTTTAATGATCTGTGCAGCCATCGGGTCTTCGAACCATGAGTCCAGGTATGAGTTCCTAAAATAGGTCTCGGTGTCGTAGATGGAACCGGGGTAATCTCCCAGATGGATGCTGAGCATGCGAGTCTCCAGACGTTGTGTGGCTGCAACGATTATAAGCCAGTAATAAATTGCCGGCAGCAGTTAGGTTACTGCTGCCGGCACTGACTTTATTGGCGCGCGGATCGGCGTTGATAAATTTGCTCGCGAGGCTACTTTTCGAGATGCTCCCTCAGCAGCTCCAGCGCGTGGGCGTAGCCCATCAGGCCTTCGCCCGTAATGGTGGCGAAGCAGGCTAGGCGTGCGTAGCTCACTTGGCGGAAGTCCTCGCGTGTTTCGACGGCGCTAATGTGGACCTCCACGGCCGGGATGGCGACGGCTTTGAGCGCATCGAGGATCGCCACGCTCGTATGTGTGTAGGCGGCCGGGTTGATGACGATGCCGTCGACCTTGCCGTAGGCCTCCTGAATCTTGTCGACGATGTTGCCCTCGTGGTTGGACTGGAAAACCTCGACCTCGTCGAAGCCCTGTGCAGTGCCCGCTTCCTGGCAGATCTGCACTAAGCGGTCGTAGTTGTCGCTGCCATAGATGCCCGGCTCGCGAATGCCGAGCATGTTGAGGTTGGGACCGTTGATGACGAGTGCTTTCATGGTTGCTTCCTTTGCGGTTGCAAAACCACCACAAAGGCGCCGGTCCCCTTTGTGGTGGTTTTGGTTAGAGAGCGGGTGGGAGGGTGTCGAGGAGGACATGGGCGGTGTTGGCGGCGCAGTCGCGTGAGTCGATGATGTAGTCGGCCCACGCGCGGTAGCGCGGCATACGCTGCTCGGCCAGCTTGTCGATGCCGTCGCGGGCGGTGATGGGGCGTCCCTTGTGGGCGAGCTCGTCGAGCTTACGGTTGAGCATCACGATCTGGCTGTTCTGGTGTAGCAGCGGGTGGTTCTCGTCGCGCGTGACCACGCCGCCACCCGTGGAAAGCACCAGGCCGCTGCGCTTGGAGATGTCGGCCAGCGCCGCCGTCTCCTGCTCGCGGAAGGCCGCCTCGCCGCGCTCGACGATATAGTCGGCACAGGGCATGCCCAGGCGCTCCTCGAGGGCGCGATCGAGATCGATGTGCTCGCGTCCCGTGAGCTGGGCGATCTGCTCGCCCACTCGGGTTTTGCCCGAGCCCGGCATGCCAATCAGGGCGATGTTTTGCTCGCGGCGGGACAGACGCTCCGTCACATCCAGGATGCGCTCGCGCGGGGTGTCTTGGCCGGTGTAGCGCTCAACAGCCTGTGCCGCCTGTGCCACAAGCATAAGCAGGCCACCGATGCAGGGGATCCCGCGGCGCTCGGCCTCGAGCATGAGTCCCGTGCGAGCGGGGTTGTAGACAATGTCGATGACGCCTTCGAGTGCATCGAGCCCTTCGAGCGTGCAAGGCGCGTCGGGGCAGTGGGGGAACATACCGGCAGGCGTGCAGTTGACGAGTAAGGCGGCGTCGGACTGCTGCGCGATGTTGCCGTAGTTGACCTCGCTCGTGCGACCCACGGGCACAACGATGGCGCCCAGGTCTCCCAGCACCATACTTGCCGTGGTGCCGGCGCCGCCGGTGGCGCCAAGTACGAGGACCTTCTTGCCGGCAACCTCTACACCCAGCTCCTCGACCAGGCACCGAAAACCAAAGTAGTCGGTGTTGTCGCCGCGCAGGCGACCGTCAGGTAGGCGTGTGATGGTGTTGACGTTGCCCATGCGCTCGGCGAGCGGGCTCAGTTCGTCCAGGTAGTCCATGACGGCGCGCTTGTAGGGGATGGTCACGTTGGTGCCCTCCCACTCGTCGCCGGTCATAAAGGCCGCGAGGTCCTCGGGCTCGCGCTCAAATCGCACGTAGTCGAGCCCCGCGAGTTCTTTGTAGATGGTCGGGGTGTAGCTGTGGCCCAGTACGCGGCCTAGCACGCCGTAGGGGCGGGTTGCGGCAGTATCGGTCATCTAGAGCACCTCCGTGTAGCTGCCAAAGTAGGTGAAGCTCTCGCACACGTCGTCGATCGAATCGAGCAGGTCGTCGAGGGCCTTGCTGCCAAAGGGACAGTCCAGGTCAAAGTAGAACATAAACTCAAAGTCGCGACCGGGGATGGGGCGGCTCTCGAGCTTGATGAGGTTGATATTGAGTGCGTAGAAGCGCTCGAGCACGCGATAGAGGGCGCCCGGCTCGTTGGCCGTGGTGATCATGAGCGAGGTGCGGTTGGCACCGGGATAGACGCGTGGCTCGCGGCTGATGACGACAAAGCGCGTGTAGTTGTTGTCCGAGTCCTGGATGTTGGACTCCAGCACCTCCAGGCCATAGAGTGTCGCGCAGCTGCGCGATGCGATGGCGGCAACATCGGTGCGCCCGGAGTTGGCGACCATCTCGGCCGACATGGCGGTGTTGGGGTACTTGGTGGCGTGTAGGTCGTGGGACTCGATAAAGCCGGCACACTGGGCAATGGCTTGGCCGTGGCTGTAGACCTCGCGCACGTCGGCGAGCTTGGTGCCGGGCTTGACGAGCAAGTTGTGGTCGATCTTGAGGCGAAGCGAGCGCACGATGTGGAAGTCGAACTGGGCGAGCAGGTCGTAGACGGCGTTGACCGAGCCGGCGGTGGAGTTCTCGATGGGCAGCACGCCAAACTCGCAGAAGCCGTCGCGCACAGCGCGCATAACGCCTTCGAAGGTCTCGAAAAACGCGATGTCGGGCACGTCGAAGAGTTTGCACGCGGCGATCTGGCTATAGGCACCCTCCACGCCCTGGCAGGCAACGGTGGCCGTTTGAGGGAAGGGCGTATCGAAGGGCGTGGCCGTGGCGTGGGCCTTTTGCGACACCGTGATGCCCTTGAGCTCGTTGATGTAGCGCTGCTGCTCGGCCTTGCTCATGCTCATGAGGAGACGGAACAGGGTGATGGTCTGCGCCTCGTAGCGCTCGGGCGCGCGGCTGGCGAGGTTGTTGAGTTTGGAGCGCTCGCGGGCGGGGTCAAAGACGGCCTTGCCCATCTCGATCTTTGATTTGGCGACCTCGGTGGCAATGTCCATACGCTCGACAAAGCTGTTGAGAAGCGTGGTGTCGATGCCATCGATGGTCTGGCGGATATCAGCAAGGTCCATAGGGACCCCTTTCAAGTGTCGGTGATTTTTCTGGGACGGGGATTAAAAAATCATTAGGTACACAATGATTTTT
>CAJLOU010000144.1 GCA_905208345.1 uncultured Collinsella sp. | reverse complement strand
ATTTTGCCGCCACGTCACCCATGGATCTGAAGCAGGCAATTCTGGCTTCCGAGGGACGTACCATCATGGCGGAAAACGTACCCTCTTCCCAATTTCTCGGCGGCGTTACTAATGCAGAGATCGAACGTGCCGCAGGTGCCGACCTGCTTCTGTTTAACGCGCTCGATGTGTTCGATCCAGTTATTGCCGGTATTCCAGATGATCTCAATGAAAACCCGGTCACTTGGGTGAAGCGAGCATGCGGAAGACCCATTGGCGTCAATCTGGAGCCAGTTGATAACGAGGCAGAGATGTCTGAATCCCGAACGGAAATCCCCATGGGTCGTCGCGTCTCTCCCAAGACCTTAGAAAAGGCTAACGAACTCGGATTTGATTTTATCTGCCTGACGGGCAACCCTGGAACCGGCGTCTCCAACGATGCAATCGCCCATTCGATTAAACTCTCCAAAGAGCATTTCAATGGCCTGGTCATAGCCGGAAAAATGCATGGAGCGGGCGTTGCGGAACCTGTCATGACGCTCGAAATTGCGCGCAAGTTTGTTGACCTCGGCGTCGATATCCTTCTCGTGCCAGCCCCCTACACCGTCCCTTGCTTCCAAGAAGCAGACCTGCGCGCCATCGTAGACTTTGTACGATCCCACAACGTAGGCAAGTCAATTGAAGAGAAGGTTCTCGTCATGGCGGCGAACGGGACGAGTCAAGACTCCTGCGACAGCGAGACCATTAAGAAAATAGGCCTTGCAGCAAAAGCAGCCGGCGCTGACCTCCAACATATCGGGGACTCCATGAACGGTATTTGCCTGCCCCAGAATATCTTCACGCTCGGACAAGCCCTTCGTGGATACAGGCATCAGATCGTCATGCTGAGCCGCTCTGTGATACGTTAAGGTTACCTTGCCCACGTTACATCCCGACTGAGGCAACCATCAGGTATAACCAACATGCAAACTGAGGCTCTAATGCTCGATACACACGAAAAACGGCCACTCTATTTACAGCTCACCGACGCGCTGCTCAAGCAGATCGTCGATGAATATCAAGCAGACGATAAACTTCCAACAGAAATGGAACTCTGCGACGAATACGCCGTAAGCAGAACAACCGTCCGACTTGCCATGAGTGAGCTGGAGCGTCGTGGAAGTATCTATCGAATCCAAGGTAAGGGATCGTTTGTTGCACCGAAACGCGTTAGCGAGCTCAATTCACTTTTAGACTTTGACTTTGCAAGCCACTGCGATGGCGTTGATCCGGATGCCATCACCAAACATTTCGGCGGCCTCACATCAGGTCGTCCAATTTCCGTAATGATGCTCCAACAATTTGGATGTCAAAGTCGCGATGAAATTCAGCGTCTTGAATTGACCTACGAACTTGAAGGCAGCTTCATAGGCGCTGATACGTTCTTCATTTCAAAGTCGCGCGTTCCGAATAACCAGTTAGATTTTCAGGCATTTAGCAGAATCATGGACGACTTGTCCAAGTCTATCCAATCTGTTAGGGAAAGCTATAGAGCACGTCAGCTTAGCGATTCCGAAGCCAGTAATTATGGTGTTGCAAAACTTCCGGTCATCGAACTGACTCATTATGCTTACGACTCCGGAGGCAAACTAATCTCAATTGTCTGCCGCACCGTCTTAACTGGGCGGGTCCCTTATCAAAACTTTATTTTCAAGTCCTAATGTTCTTTTTCTTTTGTCTCGATCTGTAACACGTAGCCGAGTTTTTAAGTCCTAACCGTTACAGATCGAGACAAACAAGGTAGGCCCCGCCGAATTGTCTCAATCTGTAACATCTGGTTGGTAGTTTCACCCCTACCTGTTACAGGTTGAGACGATTTGATAGTGGAGTCCTTATTTGCGCGTCATATCGCGTAGCGCTGACGCGCTGGTTTCCACAATGACAGGAGGTAAAAGTCCTCCCGCATCACCCGTTGGCAATCCCGTAGCGATAACTAGCAAATAACCTGCGTGTGTTCCTCGATGGCGGCACGATCCTCGGCGGCGATGCCCGGCTCGCACACCACGGCGTCCAAATTGTCCAGGCGGCAGAAGGTGTAGAAGTCGCGCTTGCCGATCTTGCTGGAGTCGGCGATCAGATAGCGCGAGTCGGCCTTGCTAAAGGCGAGCTGCTGGATGCGGCCCTCTTCCATATTGGATGTAGACACGTCGCCGTCCAGAATGCCGTTGGCACCGATAAACGCCGCGTCGATGCCCAGCGCACGCAGGGTATCCTCGGCCGTTGGTCCCACAAAAGCGGCGGTGCGACGACGGTACACGCCGCCCACCAGGCACAGTTCGCAGTCTTCGCGCGCCTCGAGCAGGTTAAACACCGAAAGCGAATTGGTCACAATGCGCAGGCGAAACGCCGGCAGCATCGAGGCCATCTGCTCAACCGTGGTGCCCGTGCCCAAAAAGATGGTCGAGCCTTCCTCGATAAGCTCCACAGAACGGCGCGCAATCTGCAACTTTTCCTCGGCATGCTTCGTGCGCTTTTCGCTGTGCGAATACTCATGGCGCAGCATAGCGTGGGGACGGCCTTGCGCACTACGGGCTCCGCCGTGCACGCGCTCGATCTCGCCTAGGCTCGCAAGCTCCTCAAGATCGCGGCGGATCGTCATATCCGAGACACCCAGTGCATCCGAAATCTCCTTGACCGAGACCGTTCCCTGTTCCTCGAGCAGCTGCCGAACCTTATCCTGTCGCTCCGCTTTAATCACGATGAGTCCTCGCTGTTCCACGCTCACGTCAATTCAAACAATAACGAACAAATTGTATCAGACTCGCGCGCGTCAGAAATGAACGCCCGCACAGCTCCAATCATCACTTTTTTGAGAAAAATACCCCCTGCTTTAGTGGGGTGTAGTGATAATCTCGCCTGTTCGCGCTACAGTTTGTCCGAAATACCTCGATGTTAGGAACCAAATGATCACTTCCGAGCTTTTCGGCACCGCGCCGTGCGGTACCCCCGTTCATCGTTACACCCTCAACGGGCCCGAGATCTGCGTTCGCATTATGGACTATGGCGCCACCGTGTTGGGTATCGATGTGCCCGACATTCCCGGCAACGTGCGCGATGTGGTGCTGGGCTTCGATAAGCTCGAGGATTACTTTGACAACCCCGCCTGCTTTGGCGCGACCATCGGCCCCGTGGCAAACCGCACCGCGGGCGCCACGATCACCATCGACGGCACGGACTGGCATATGCCGGCCAACGAGGGCGTCAACAACCTGCACAGCGATCTTGAGCACGGCCTGCACAAGCGCGTATGGGATGTTGAGCTCGACGAGGTCCACAATGCCGTGCGCATGACCACCTCACTTGAGAACGGTGAGCTGGGCCTTCCCGGCAACCGCACCTTTACGGCCGTGTTTACCGTGACGCGCACCGGCTGCTTCCGTATCGAATATGGCTGTGAGAGCGACCGCGCCACGTACGTGTCCATGACCAACCACACGTACTTTAACCTTGCCGGCCATAACGCCGGCATGGACTGCGAGCACTTCTTTGTTGCCAACGCTGCCCACTACCTGCCCATTAACGAGCAGAACATCCCCACCGGCGAGATTGCTCCGGTCGAGGGAACGCCGTTTGACTTCCGCGAGCTGCGCCCCGTCGCGCCTGGCATGGAAGCCGACGACCCGCAGATTAAGCAGGCCCGTGGCTACGATCACTGTCTGTGCATCGATGGCTATCAGTACGGCCGTAATCTGCGCCGCGCGATGCATGTTGAGGAGATGTGGACCGGCCGCGAACTGGACTACTACACCACCGCCCCGGGCGTGCAGCTCTACACCGGCAACTGGCTGGGCGACGAGCATGCCAAGGACGATGCCAACTATGGCTGGGGCGCCGGCTTTGCCCTCGAGGCAGAGATGTACCCCGACACGCCGCACCAGCCGCTGTTCCCGCAGGGCATTGTGGGCCCGGGTCACCCCTACAGCAATGTGATCGAATATCACTTTATGAGGCACTAGGCCCACAACGCGACATATTGCACAGCAACGCCCGCCGGCACCACCGCCGACGGGCGTTTTTTCATCTTTTGGGCTCAATTTCGCTGTGACTGTATGAGTGACATATCAAAACTATGCCCATTTACTACGTTTAGCCCGGGATGCTCGACCATGCACCGGTTTTTGCTAAATTCGCGAGCCGCCTACCTGCGGTTATGTTTTTCTCAAATTCGACATGCTCGGCGATAGGTAGCGCGCAGAGATGTGGTGTAAGAGGCGGGGCATGCCCCGCCTCTTCTCT
>CAJLOU010000143.1 GCA_905208345.1 uncultured Collinsella sp. | reverse complement strand
AGCTGCTGAGGGTCGACGAGGGCCTTTGCGTTCAGTGCATGCATACCGGGCCTTATGACGACGAGCCGGCGACCGTAGACGCCATGCGCGCATTCGCGGCGGAACAGGGCTACGCCCCCGACTTCTCCGAAGCCCGCCTGCATCACGAGATCTACCTCTCCGACCCGCGCAAGTGCGCGCCGGAGAAGCTCAAGACCGTGATCCGCCATCCCATCAAGTCGATGTAGCGAAACGAGTGGCGCCGCGCGCTTCGGCTATTGGAGTTTATCAATTGGCAGTCCGCGATGATCGAGCAAGCTGCCCTGCCTCCCGGCAGGCGCGCAATTCCTTTAGTCGATTCGTCTCGAGGTGCGCTCTTTGCTCATCTTGTGGCCCAGAGTTATGATACTCCTAAAAGTGTAACTAAATTCGAGTTTTAGGAGCAGCTCTTGAAGTGCAGCAGGCTCAGGAACCGTGGCAGGTACCTCGAGGAGGCAATGCTCTTCCGTGACACCGACCTTATCAAGGTGATTACGGGCGTGCGCAGGTGCGGCAAGTCAAGCCTTCTCGATCTTATCAGGATAACCATCGAGTCCGAGGGGGTCGCTGACCGCGGTTTTGTGAGCGTCAACCTGGAAAGCAAGGGTGCGGGCATCAAGACGGAAGACCAGCTTTACGATCGCATTCGCGGGTGCCTGTCGGACAAGGGGCGCACCTACGTCTTCATAGACGAGCCCCAGAGAATCGATGGCTGGCAGGATGCGGTCAATGCGATGAGGGTCGACTTCGATTGCGACATCTACCTCACGGGCTCGAACGCGTATCTTCTCTCGAGCGAGCTGGCCACCTATCTGTCCGGGCGCTACGTAGAGGTAAAGATGCTGCCCCTGTCCTTCTCCGAGTTCGCTGACTTCTGCGGGATCGAGTTTGCAGCGGGAAGGTCGGTGGCTCTCACCCCCGAGGGGGACCCCGTTCTCTTTGACGATATGCTTACTCGTTACCTTGAGTACGGGGGCATGCCAGCCATTGCATCCCTATCGACGACCCAGGCGCAGCACTCGGCATACATGTCCGGAGTCTACGAGGCCATCGCCGTGCGCGATATCGTCAACCGCGAGCGCGGGAAGGGCAAAAGCGCGGTGACCGACCCTTCTCTGCTGCGCTATGTGGCCGAATTCCTGGCGGACAACATCGGCAACGAGTGCTCGTCGAACCGAATCGCCGGCGCGTTAACTTCTGCGGGGTCGAAGACCACGAACAAGACCGTTTCCTCGTACGTGGGCGCGCTCGAGGAGGCCTTCCTGTTCTATCGTGCCACGCGTTACGATCTGCACGGCAAGGCGCTCCTTAAGACGAATCCGAAGGAGTACATCGTCGACACCGGCTTCAGGACCTGGATGGCCGGCTATAGGGTCACGGATACTGGGCGCCTGTTCGAGAACGCCGTGTATCTCCAGCTGCTCTACAAAGGGTGGAGCGTGCATGTGGGCAAGCTCTATGGCAAGGAGGTTGACTTCGTCGCGACGAAGGACGGGCGCGTGCTCTACGTGCAGGTGACTGACGAGATGTTCGCAAGCGAGACCAGGGAACGCGAGATCGCCCCTCTGAAGTCGATACGAGACAACCACGAGAAGATCGTGGTCGTGAGGCAGGGTTCCTACGACACGGACATCGGCGGCATTCGCATCGTGCGCGCGAGGGACTTTTTCCTCTAGGGCCATGAAATTCATCGCGAAGCAATCAGGTCAAGTCGGGAACAATGTCTGACATCGTGTGGCGATAGCATCGTGCGCGCGATGTCAGTTTTGGCTTCAAGATGGGTAAAACCGCACGGCGCACTGGCTGCCACGTCGGTCACGGATGAACTCATGAGATAGCCACCTGGCACGATTCCTCTTTGCGATCAATAGTTGAAACTTATGACCTGCGGTTTTGCGAACGGCTTGAAAGCCACCCGCGTTAATTCACTTACGATTACAGCTGGCGGCTTGCAAGCTAAAGGGCGGCTGAGTTTCAAAACGGGCATTTTCGGCGCCATCGAGCCTCCAAAGGCGGCCAATCGCGGCCTTTGGGACAAAAACAAAAACTCAACGTCCTGAGTTTGAAAAAAAGTTTTTGAGGTTGTCCCAACTTTTGTCCCCGAAGTCGACGAAACGCGACATCGCGTCATTCGGCGGCACACGTTCCGTGTCGATGCCGAAAACTGGGTGCAACTGGAATGACGGGACGACAGAGCCAAAGCCATCGAGTGGGAATAGTAATAGAGCATTTGTTCGTGTTTTTCATACGGTTTCTAGCGGTTCCGATGGCGACCGATGACGACATTTCAGAACGTCCGCACCTGCAAACCGCATGATTCCGAAATCAGATAGAAACTCACAAGGCTCCTCGAAAGAATCGAGGAGCCTTCTCGTTTCCGCAGATAGACACATGGTCGGTTGAAACTGAGCCAGTCGCACAGTCTGGCCTGAAAGCCGCCCTCCGTTTACCCGCCATCGCCCTCGTCTCGTCGGCTCCCGAGATAGGCCGCGAAACGTCTGCAGGAGTCCTCTGACAGGCAGTGCTCCATGTGTCAGGCCTCCGCCGAGGCGGTCTCGACGAGCAGCCGCTCGAAGAAGCGGTGGCGCTCGAGCGCCGCCGACGCGACACGCTCGCCCTCCTCGGTGAGGCGGACGTCGTGGCCGGACATCTGGACGAGGCCGGTCGCGGCGAGGTTCGAGAGCGCCTTCGTCACGCTCGGCTTGGAGCGTCCGAGGCGCTCGGCGATGTTGACGTTGCGGTACGACCCGCGCAGGCGGCGGATCACGAGGATGGCCTCGAGGTAGTCTTCTGAAGACTTGGTTGGCGTCCTGCTCCGTGGGTAGCAGCTCGCATCGGTATCACCTCTCACTCCAAATCACCCTCTCACTTGGCAAGTCTCTGCTGGCAACATAGCTTCGCGAACAATCCGACACATGAGCCGACTTCGCATTGGCAAAGATGACGCGAGCTGCCGATTGACGATAGTGCCCCCTTTACCGAAAGTGTTTCTGAATCTCTTCCAGACTGGAGGAGAGTTTCTCGAAAGAATCCATGGAGATACAGCGCTCCGTGTGGCACGCCTCCTCCATTCTCCGGAAAGAACTATGAAATCGAACCTCGCTGCGTCAAATGAAAACAGCTAGCGATTGCATCCGATAAACCTAAGGACGGTTTCGCCGGATCCGCGCGCCCGCAGATCGACCATTTCGCAGCCATCTCGCCCCACCATCAGAGCCGAAGTGCAGACCTTGAACAAAAACTCAAGGTCATGGGTGATGACAGCTACGGGACGACCTTCGGCAAGCTCCTCGATGAGTTCGGCAATCCTCACCATGTGCATGAAGTCGAGGCCCGATGTCGGCTCATCCAGAACGACGATCTCCTTGCTACTCAGAAAGGCGCAAGCCAGCGCCAAACGCTGCTTCTGGCCTCCTGATAGGTTTTGCGGATGCTCGGTCCTCTTGTCCCATAGGTCGATGGCCTTGACGATGCGCGCCACCTCATCGAGACGGTCGTCGTCGATGTTTTTCTGGTCGGTCAGGATTTCGTTTTCCACCGTGTCGAAGAACAACTGGTAATCGACGTCTTGCATCATGTAGTGCGATCGGCGAAGCCTCTGTCGAGGTCGAACTCCCCACGAGAAGGCCTGTCGACCGCCCGCGAGGCCGCACATCGCCCGGGCGAGCGTGCTCTTGCCGACTCCGTTCACCCCAAGAACGCCCATCACCTCTCCTTCTCGTAAAGAAAGCGTCAAAGGCCCGATTAGGCCCTGCCCTCCTGCGGAGACCGACACACCCTTCATTGAAGCGGCCTCCGCCCCGAGTTGGCGATAGTTTTCCGGATTTAAGCCGCGCAAATCAAGTGCACGAAGCCCATAGCGCGCGCAATCCTCAGCACGAAGCCGACCCGCTGCGAACGCGTCGACGATTTGGCCGCCCGCCATGACGTAAAGCCTGTCGTAGAGATCCGCCAGAAAGTAAAGCCTGTGCTCGGCGATGACAACGGTCTTGCCGAGAGCCTTCAAATCGGCGAGGATTCGGCGAAAGTCCTCAATCCCTTCGTGGTCGAGGCTGGCGGACGGCTCGTCGAAGAGAATCACCTGGGTGTCGTAGACGAGCGTCGAGGCTATGGCGACGCGCTGCTTCTCGCCTCCCGAGAGGCCGATGAGGTCCTTGCCCGCCAGATGTGCGATCTTCATGCTCTCGAAAGCCGACTCGACCCTTCTGATCAGCTCCTCGCGAGGCATGCCCAGATTCTCGCCGACGAGGGCCA
>CAJLOU010000142.1 GCA_905208345.1 uncultured Collinsella sp. | reverse complement strand
CCAAGCACCAGCGTACCCGCGAGTTCCTCTCGCGTTATCTCGAGGACAAATAACCAACCGCAAGCGCTTATGTGGCAGGGCCGCTCCGGTGGGGCGGCCCTTGTCGTCACAATCGAAAGGATGTCATGGCCGAGGTTTGGCGCTTTTTTGCGCATGAGGATGATTTTGCCGATATAGACGAGGCCGGCGCGTGCGAGCGCCTGGGCCGTGTGCTGTCGTTTCCGACCATCTCGAGTATGGATGCCGAGGCGGTGGACTGGCGGCCGTTCGACGACCTGCGCGCGTATATGCAGCAGGCTTGGCCGCGCGTATTTACGGCGGGTAAGGTCGAGCTTATCGACCATTCGCTATTGGTGACGCTTAGCGGTTCCGACCCTGCCCTCAAGCCCATTATGCTCATGGGCCACATGGACGTGGTTCCCGTGGTACCCGGCACCGAGGCTGACTGGACGCACGCCCCCTTTAGCGGACATGTGGACGATGCCTACATTTGGGGCCGCGGCGCCATCGACATGAAAGACCAAGTCGCAGGCATTCTCGAGGCGGTTGAGTATGCGCTGGCGCACGGTTGGCAGCACCAGCGCACGCTGCTCCTGGCCTTTGGCCAGGACGAGGAGACTACGCAGTATGGCGCAGGCGCCATCGGCCGCGCGCTCGAGGAGCGCGGCATTGAGCTTGAGTACCTGATCGACGAGGGTGACTACCGCATCGTTCCAGCTGCCGAGTATGGCGCGGGCGAGGGCTGGCTTATGCATGCCGACCTTGCCGAGAAGGGCTACGCCGATATCGTGCTCAAGACGAAGAGCGAGGGCGGGCATTCGTCCAACCCCTACGGCGGCACATCGCTCGAGGTGCTGAGCCGTGCCATCACCGCAATCTGCGATATCGAATGGCCGGCGCGCGTGACCGACCTGCTTGCCGCGCAGCTCGTCGAGCTGGGGCTCTATACCGCCGATGAAATTGCCGCCAACGGGGGTGCCATTGTCCGCGATTGCCTCGCCAGCAAGAAGCTCTATCCGCTCGTGACCACCACCTGCGCGCCCACGCAGGTCGAGGGTGGCAGCACCGGCGCCAACGTAATGCCGCAGGATATGTGGGCCAATATCAATTTCCGTATGCTCGAGGGCACGAGCGTGGCCGACGTTGTGGCGCGCTGCCGCGAGGCGGTTGCCGGGGCGGACCTTGCCGGTCGTGTCGAAGTGGAGCTAGGCCCCGGCAGCTCCGAACCCTCGCCGTCCCCGCGCATCGGTGGTCCCGGTCTCGAGGCGGTTCGCTCCATCGCCGCCCGCTATTTCCGTGATCCAAAGGGGACGGAGGAAAACGGATCATTCGAGCCAGTGGCAATTGTGCCCTCGACCGTGATCGGCGCGACCGACGCTGCCAACTACCAGCGCATTTGCTCCGAGTGCATACGCTTCTCGGCCTTTGTGGTCGACGATGACGAGTGCGACCGAGGTGTCCACGGCACCAACGAGCGCATTACCCGCCGCGCCTACCTCCAGGGTGTCCGCTTCCTCATCGCCCTGCTCCATACGCTCTAGCCACAAAGCAAGCCCTTGGTGCAATGGGGTCAGGTTTGTTTGCACCAATCATTCCGTGCGGGTTATATGCAGGTTTGCCTGCGCACGCTATCATGTATGGGTTAGACCGCAATTATGTACCCCATACGCGAAGGGATGCGCATGTATCTGAAGATCGACATGCTCTAGCTGGGCTTACCCCCGCAGCGGCGCCCCGCGCCCCATCAATTCTGCCGATTTTCGCCTTCACGCATATAAAGGAGTCCGTCATGCGCGACAAGCTCGAAAAGATCATCAAGGCCTACGAGGAGCTCGAGAAGAAGCTTTCTGACCCGGCCGTCGCCTCCGACATCAAGGAGTTCACGCGTCTCAACAAGGAGTACGCGCACCAGTCTGACCTCATTGCCGCCTCGCGCGAGTACATCGGCGCGCTCGATGACATCGAGGCTGCCAAGGAAATGCTGCACGATACCACCGATGCCGATGAGAAGGAAATGCTCCAGATGGACATCTCCGAAAACGAGGCCAAGCTTCCCCAGCTCGAGGAAGATATCAAGTACATGCTCATTCCGAGCGACCCCAACGACGACAAGAACACCATCGTCGAGATTCGCTCCGCCGCCGGTGGCGACGAGGCGGCCATCTTCGCTGGCGACCTGTACAAGATGTACCAGCGCTTTTGCGAGTCGCGCGGCTGGAAGACCACCGTGCTCGATTCCAGCCCCAGCGAGGCCGGCGGTTTTAAATCCATCGAGTTCAAGGTCGAGGGCGACCGCGTCTATTCCGTCATGAAGTTCGAGTCCGGCGTGCATCGCGTCCAGCGCGTTCCCAAGACCGAGTCCCAGGGCCGCATTCAGACCTCCACGGCTACCGTCGCCGTACTTCCCGAGGCCGAGGAGATCGACGTCCAGATCAACCAGTCCGACCTGCGCATCGACACCTACTGCGCCTCCGGCCCTGGCGGTCAGTGCGTTAACACTACCTACTCCGCCGTGCGCATCACCCACCTGCCCACCAACACCGTGGTGCAGTCGCAGGAGCAGCGCTCCCAGATTCAGAACCGCGAGGTCTGCATGCAGATGCTGCGCGCCCGTCTGTACGAGATGGAGCTCGAGAAGCAGCAGGCAGAGCTTGGTGCCGAGCGCCAGAGCCAGATCGGCCACGGCAACCGTTCCGAGAAGATCCGTACCTACAACCAGCCCCAGGACCGCGTGACCGATCACCGCATCGGTTTCAACTCCACCTACAACGGCGTCCTTCTGGGCGATCAGCTCGGCACCGTCATCGAGGCACTCGCCGCCGCCGAGCGAGCCGAGAAGCTGGCACAGGCCGTTTAAGTTACGGCGTTTTACCAAACGCCGTAACTGCTCGACGCTGCAAACGCCCCTAAGCGGCAATCTGACGTTCAATCGTCGGTCGCGTACCAAAGTACGCTTCCCTCCTCTTTCACGTCACCTTGCTCGCTTAGGGGCGTTTTCGCTGTCCGCCCTCTACCTGCGGCGTTGCCTTGCTCCGGATGCGGGGTAGTCATTGGGGACGTTCTTAAATGACTAGGTTGGGTAAATTACTTTTCAAGTTTATTTAATCTGCTTTGTTAGAAATTAAGCTGTCTAACTGCTTAAAGTAATCAGCAGCCTTCATCTGTAATTGAAAATATTGCTCAAAAAATCGTCCAAGAAGTCGCGGGGCGATTTTTGATGCGTCGCGCGTCAAGTGATTTGGCATGTTCTTGGTTAGATATTGGTCAGTTTTTGGGCAACCTTGCCAAAAGCTTGACGAATGCAAATCTGGACGTCGGCGAATGAACACTTTGAGCGAGCCCGGTGCAAAATTCTGGGCTGATTCTCGATAATCGCCTTCAATCGCCCCTTGCCAAGCGCTAGCCTCGCTTACAATCTGCTCCGACATTCGCGCGCCGTCCGGCGCTTAAGAGGGGAGGGCCCCATGGCAAACGAGATCTGGACCATCAAGCGTTGTCTCGAGTGGACCAAGGAGTACCTGGCCGAGCGCGGCGAGGAACACCCCCGTCTTTCTGCCGAGTGGCTGCTGTGCGCGGCAACGGGCCTGGCGCGTATCGACTTGTATATGCGCATGGACGAGACGCTCGACGCGGCGCAGCTCGAGACCATGCACGCGGCGGTCGTCCGTCGCGCGAAGGGCGAGCCGCTGCAGTACATCACCGGTAGTACGCAGTTTCGCATGATCGATGTTGCGTGCGCCCCCGGCGTGCTCATCCCGCGCCCCGAGACCGAGATGCTCGTCGAAGAAGTCCTCAACTACCTGGATGCCGAGGTGCTGAGCCCCGAGGCCGCCGCCCGCCAGTGCGTGGAGCTGCCTTGGAACGATGAGGTTGAGGAGGCACGCAAAGCCGAGGCGGCGCTGGCCGACGAGCGCGCGACCGCCAAGCGCCGTGCCGCCAACCTGACGGCAGCCGATGAGGCTGCGCTGGGTAGCGACGTGCTCGGTAGCCGCGCCTATGCCGAGGAGCTTGCCGATCGCGAGGCCGAGGAAGCCGCCGCGCAGGCGGCAGAAGTAGAGGCCATGGAAACCTCCGAGCCCGAGCTCGACGAATACGGCATCGCCATTGAGGGCAACGACCAACAGACGACTCCCGCGCAAGATGCCGCCGAGGCCAACGTACCTGCCCCAGCCGAGCCCCGCACTGCCCGCGTTCTCGAGGTCGGCTGCGGCACGGGCTGCATCTCGCTCTCGCTTGCCTGGGAGCGTCGCGGCCACGTCACCTGCACTGCTACCG
>CAJLOU010000141.1 GCA_905208345.1 uncultured Collinsella sp. | reverse complement strand
GACAAGGTCTGCGTGGCCTCGTTGATATTGGCCCACTGCTCGGGGCTAATGCGGCCCATGCGGAAGTCACTGATCGAGATCATGGCGTAGGCGCAAATCAGACGCTGGGCAATTTCCTTGCCCGACATCTCCAGAGAGAAGAAGCCGACAGTATAACCGGCAGCGGCAGCGTTGAGTGCCAGATTCAGAGCGAACGACGTCTTACCCACGGCAGGACGGGCACCGATGATGATGAGCTGGCCTTCGCGAAAACCCATGAGCATGCGGTCGAGCGACGGGAAGCCCGTGGGCACGCCCGCAGCCTGGCCACCGGCCTGGCACACTTCCTCGGCCTCGTTATAGGCCTCGACCATAAACTCGGTCAGCGTCTTGTAGCTCGACTTGACCTCGCGTGCCGTGACCTTGAGCAGCTTGCTCTCGGCCAGCTCGACAACCTCTTTGGTGTCGGTGGGGGCGTTATATGCCAGCGCGTTGATCTCGTTGGTGGCGCCGATCAGCTCGCGCAGCATCGAATCGCGGCGAACGATGGCGGCATGGTGCTGCCAGTTGACGAGCGACAGGGTCTGACCCATCAGCTCCAAAATGTACGCCTCGCCGCCCACGGCATCGAGCTTGTTGATGCTTCGCAGGTAATCGATCAGCGAGATGGAGTCGATGGGAATGCGGCTGTTGTACATATCGACCATCGCAGTATAGATGGTCTTATGAATGGGCCGGTAGAAGTCATCGGGCTGCAGCTCGACCTGGGCCTCTTCGACCACCTCGGGCGATAGCAGCATAGCGGCCAGTACATTGGCCTCTGCATCTTGGTTTTGGGGAAGACCCAACTTTGAGCCGCGGTCCTCAACCGTCAGCCCGGTCTCCCTATCGTCATATGCCATGAGCATCCTCATTCATATCGCTTGCGAGCATCCATAGTATCAGCACGGTCCCAAAACGCGCCGCGCGCCGCCAATCATCACCGAACCAAACGGATGAACGGTCCTGTATATAGGACTTCGACGCAACGTTCACCATGACGCTCGCTCAGCGCAAAAAACAAAAGGGCGCCCTGGTTTCCCAGAGCGCCCTTCTTAGAACAAGATTGTTGCGTTGCAGCAAATGCTACTCGGCAGCAGCCTCAGTCTCGACCTCGGCGGTCTCGGCCTCGGCGACCTCAGCGGCCTCCTCGACCTCAGCCTCGGCAGCGAGCTCCTCGGCGGTAACGCCAACGAGAACGACAACCTCGGCCTTGATCTCGCGGTACAGCGAGATGGCAACGGTGTGGGCACCGGCAACCTTGATGGGCTTACCGAGCTCGACGCGCTTGCGGTCGATGTCCATACCGAGCTGAGCCTTGATGGCGTCAGCGATCATAGCGGCGGTAACGGAGCCAAAGAGGATGCCCTCGTCGCCGACCTTGACGTCAACGGTGACCGTCTTGCCCTCGAAGGCAGCCTTGGTCTCGTTGGCAGTAGCCAGACGGACGGCCTCGCGCTTGGCGATGTTGTTGCGACGCTCGTCAAGCTGCTTGAGGTTGCCCTTGGTGGCGGCAACAGCGAGCTTCTTGGGGAACAGGAAGTTCTCAGCGTAACCCTGAGCGACCTCTACGACGTCACCCTCGCCGCCCTTGCCCTTGATCTCATCGAGAAGAATAACCTTCATGATGCGTCTCCCTTCTTAGCCGCGGTCGCGGTTGCCACGAGAGGAAACCACGGGGACGGTGTACGGCAGGAGAGCCATCTCGCGGGCGCGCTTGATGGCGTTGGCGATGTCATGCTGATGCTGCGTGCAAGCGCCAGTGACGCGACGGGGCTTGATCTTGCCACGGTCGGTCATGTACTTACGGAGAAGCTGAGTGTCCTTATAGTCGATGAACTCAGTGTTCTCCTTGCAGAACTGGCAGTACTTACGACGCGGCTGACGTGCAGAAAAATCATTAGCCATGTCAAAATACCTTTCATTTGGCAACTTCGGCGAACCGAAGCCGCCTCTCACTCAAAAATAGGTGAACAACCCTTAGAACGGGATGTCCTCATCGTAGACGTCGACCGCGGGCGGCGTAGCCACCGGTGCGGCAGGACGTGCTGCGGGCGCGGGGGCTGCGGGGGCGTAACCGCCCTGATCGTAGCCACCCTGGCCACCACGGGAGCTCATAAACTCGATCTCATCGACGATGACCTCAAGCTTGCTCCGGCGCTGGCCGTCGCGCTCCCAAGAGCTGTAGCGCAGCTTGCCCTCGATCGCAACCTTGTTTCCCTTTGCCAGGAAACGGCTCACGGCCTCGGCGCGGGTGCCGAACATGGTGCAGTCGACAAAGTTGGGATAGTCCTCCCACTCGCCAGTCTGCGGGTTGCGGCGACGATCGTTCACGGCGACGCCAAAGGACAGAACCTGGGTTCCGCCGGCGGTGGCGCGCAGCTCGGGATCACGCGTGAGATTACCGGTGATGTTCACTCGATTGATGCTCATAACTCACTACTTCCTCTTGGGGCACAAGCCCAGTCCAAAACGACAGTCTTACTCCTGGTCGTCGCGACGGACGATCATGTGGCGGACCACAGCGTCGGTGATGCGCAGGACGCGATCAAGCTCGGCGATCTGGGTAGGATCTGCGTGGAAGTTGATGAGGGTGTAGTCACCATCGGTGAGGTCGTTGATCTCGTAGGCGAGCTTGCGCTTGCCCCACTCGTCAACGGAGTCGACCCTGCCAGCGCCCTCAGCGATCGTGGTATCGATACGCTTCATAACAGCGAGACGAGTCTCGGGGTCGAGCGACGGGTCAACAAAGAACAGCAGTTCATAAGCCTTCATATTGTCACCTCCTCTGGGCAAATGTGGCTTCAGGTCGTGAAGGTGCGCCTGAAGCAGGAAAAGACTTGGTAATAATATCTTTCAACCTCCTAGGCTGCAAGAATATGCAGCTACAACCTCATGACCTCCACATATGCCCATACTCGCACGACGTTTCATGCGCATTCCAACCAAATGCTGACCAAAAGCTTGACGGATTTGTGGACAAGATACGGTGCCGCGGGGACAAGCTGAGCCAAGCCACAGGTCAACGGACACAAGGCTGTGGTCGCAAAATGCATACCAGTGGTCCACAACACCACCCAAAGAATTTTATATTCATTGCCAAGTCGCTCATGAATACCCCTTTTGAACAATTGAGTTGATCAACCACGCTGGTCGGAAGCCGTTTTTTGGCACCTCAAACCCCACTGCAACGCCAAGCGCGGCCGAGCGTTTTAAAAAATGCCAACTTTTCTGTTTGCACTTTGCGATTCCTCGTGTATACTGACTTTCGCATTTAACGGAGAGTTGTCCGAGTGGCCGAAGGAGCACGATTGGAAATCGTGTAGGCGTCAAAAGCGTCTCCAGGGTTCAAATCCCTGACTCTCCGCCAGTTAATTCCAAAGCAGGCCTTTGAGCCTGCTTTGTTTTTACCCCACGCGGAGGGGTGGCAGAGTGGTTGAATGCGGCGGTCTCGAAAACCGTTTGGCCTGTATAAGGTCACGAGGGTTCGAATCCCTCCTCCTCCGCCATTTTGGTTGAGAAAGCTCCCGGGAATGGGAGCTTTTTTGTTATCGAAATACGTCTCGATCCCACGCTTCCCCAAACATGTACGTCAGCCTCAAAAAACGACATTTTTCGACATCTTTGGAGGCTGACGTACACGTTTGGATTGAGCTCACGGGAGCGGCGCTATTCGGAAGGTGCCTCCTCGTCTCGTATGCTTTTCCAGTTGCGGATAAGTGCCTTGCGTAGTTCGTTTTGTTTTCTCTGGTACCCGGTGTCGGTACAGCGAGGCATGCCGAGTGCTTCGCGAATGTTGTTCATGGCGCGGTGAAAGGCGAGCTGGCTGCCGAACTGAGCCGAAGTGAGCGTAACGATTCGATATCCCATTTGGGAGAGAACGGCCTCTCGCTCCGCATCTGCTCCCTTGCGCTCGAGCTCATCGTGAAAACCGCCCTTATATTCGATACCGAGCGCCCTGCGCTTATAGGTCACGAGCGCATCGATTTTGAGCGTTCGAGCTTTGGCGCAATGCCAGAGACGTTGAGGGATCTCGAGCGGTTTGTTGAGTTCGACACCTCGGATGCCAACGCCGCCTTCGCTTGTTGGGAGCGAGAGGGCGATTGCCGAAGCGGTCTCCATAGGCGAGGCCGAGCGATCGTAGATGTGCCTGAGCGCGAGCCGTGCACGTGTGGCACCGGGTTTGCCGGGGTGCCGATCGAGCAGTTCGGTTATTTCATCCTTGGAGGTGGTGGCTGGTTGCTCGGTATAAGGGTCGGCGGGATTGAGCCTCATGCGATAATCGCCGCAAACTTCATAGCCATATTCGAGATATTCGATCCTATCCATCCACTCGGCAGCGAGCACGAAGG
>CAJLOU010000140.1 GCA_905208345.1 uncultured Collinsella sp. | reverse complement strand
CGCCGGTAGTATTCCGGCGCGGCCCGCTTGGTATTGCGCTTAGATTCGCGAGATTGCGGCGATTGACGGCCTACTTTGCGTCGTAGGCCTCGGCGTCCCACCAGTCGAGCTGGGCGATGTTGTCGCGGATGTGCTGGCAGCTCTTGTGGAAGCCCTCGAGCTCGTACTCGGACAGGTCCAGCGTGTAGACCTCCTCGACGCCCTCGGCGCCGATCACGCACGGCAGGGAGGTAAAGATGCCCTCCTCGCCATACTGGCCGGTCATAAGCGTGGAGGCGGAAAGCACGGCGTGCTCGTTGTGAAGCACGGCGGCGCAGACGCGCGCGGCGGAGTTGGCGACGGCATACTCGGTGCACTGCTTGCCCTGGTAGGTCACATAGCCGCCCTTGCGCGCGAGCTCCTCGACCTCCATGTGGTCAAAGGCGTACTTGTCGGGGTTCTCGGCCTGAAGCTCGTTGAGGCTCTTGCCGGCGATGGTCGCGGCCTTAAAGGCTGCAAGCTGGCTGAAGCCGTGCTCGCCGATCATGTAGGCGTCAATGGACTTGGGGCTCACGCCGACCTTCTTGGAGATCTCGGTGCGCAGGCGGGCGGAGTCCAGACCGCAGCCCGAGCCGATGATCTTCTTGGGATCGTAGCCGGTCAGGTGCCACAGCTCGGTGCACACGACGTCGCAGGGGTTGGAGATGCTCACGAAGATGCCGTCGAAGCCGGCGTCGACGATGCGCTTGGCAAAGGTGCGGGCGGCGTCGGTGGTAAAGAACAGCTCGCCGTCACGGTTGCCAGCGGCCAGTGCGACCTTGCCGGCGGCATTGACGATGACGTCGCAGCAGGCCAGCTCCTCGTAGCGGTCGTAGCAGTTGACGATCTTGGTGTTGTACGGGACAAATGAAAGGGAGTCGCGCAGGTCCTGGACCTCGGACGTCACCTTGGCCTCGTTGATATCGCACAGGTACAGCTCGTCGGCAATGCCCTGCATAAGCAGGCTGTTGGCGACATGTGCTCCTACGTGGCCCTGGCCGACCACACCGATCTTACGCGTCTGGTACATATACGTATCCTTTCGGCCGAGTTTTTCGCGTCGAACCATTGTAGCTTCCTGCCGCCACTTTGCTAGGCTAAAGCGCCGTAGATTTTTGGACATGCCTTAATCTCTACTTTTGGCTGTTTTGGACCACTGGCGGTGTCTCGGGGCGATACACTCGCGCGGATGGGGCCGGTCGTTGTACCATAGCTGCAACTGACTCGTAAGGAGCATCCATGCCCATTCGCATCCCCGACGCCCTCCCTGCCGCCGCGCAGCTCGAGAGCGAGAACATCTTTGTCATGACCGAGTACCGGGCGCTGCACCAGGACATCCGTCCGCTGCGCGTGCTCATCCTCAACCTCATGCCCACCAAAATCGCTACCGAGACGCAGATCATGCGCAAGCTCTCCAACACGCCGCTGCAGGTGGAGGTGGACCTGCTGCGCACCAAAACACACGAGGCCACGCACGTGAGCGCCGGCCACCTGGAGACGTTCTACCGCACGTTCGACGACATCCGCGACATCCACTACGACGGCCTGATTATCACGGGCGCCCCGGTGGAACAGATGCCGTTCGAAGAGGTCGACTACTGGCCCGAGCTCTGCCAGATCATGGACTGGTCTACCACGCACGTACACTCTACGCTGCACATTTGTTGGGGCGCACAGGCCGGTCTGTACCATCATTACGGTATCCAGAAGTATGACCTGCCGGCAAAGGCGAGCGGCGTGTTCGAGCATTATCTGGTGAAGCCGCAAAGCCCGCTGGTCCGCGGCTTCGACGACCGTTTCTATGCCGTGCATTCGCGCAACACCGATGTGCGCCTCGAGGACGTGGAGGCCGAGCCGCAGCTTGAGGTCGTGGCCGTGTCCGACGAGGTGGGCCTGTACATCGTCAAGTCGACCGACAGCCGTCGCTTCTTTGTATTTGGGCATCCCGAGTACGATACCGACACGCTGCGCCTGGAGTACGAGCGCGACGTGAAGCGCGGGCTCAACCCGGAGGTGCCGGCGCATTACTTCCCGAATGACGACCCCACGGCCGAGCCGCGCAACGTCTGGCGCAGCCAGGCTCAGCTGCTCTACACCAACTGGCTCAACTACTACGTCTACCAGACCACGCCCTACGACCTGGCCCGCGCCGGCGAGGAGCACTAGGCTACGGCTGCTGCTGTGCCGGCGGCGTGACGAGCGTGGATATCCGGACGGACGAGCGTGGATTTTCGGACATTTACAAATCGAGCGTGGATAATCTCCCACTATTGGCTTGAAACTAGGCTCAAAACGGGAGATTATCCACGCTCATTTTTTAGGCATGTAGATGCCGATGGCTCGGCTAAGAGACGGTGCATGCAGAGGCAAAGTCGCATTTGGCGTAGTCTTGAATCTCGACGGGTTTTTCTTTCTGATAATCCAATGGACCAAGGCCTCAAAATGTGGAGACAGGGACCTCTTGGCAAGGCTTCTACCTGCAGATATAAGCCATCAGCCTAAAACATCCAAAACCGTCAAGCATTTGGTCAGCGCCTGGACGGTATTTGGTCAGACTTCGCATGAAACCGTCTGGTACGTTTGCGCCGTTCCAAGAGTTGGGAGGCGACATGGGAAACATGACGGCGAATCAAAGACTTGCAAGTCACATTAAGGCGTGCGAACAGCAGATGAGCTGCGTGTACGCGCGCACGGCGGCGGAGGCAAAGCAGATTGAGCGGCGGGCGGGGGCGGGAAGTCTAGAGGCGGTCATGCCGGGGCTGTATGCGCGTCCGGAATACTGGTCCGAGCTCAAGTTTCGGCAGCGTTATCTGCATCGGGTGCGGGCGCTTGCGCAAAAGCACCCCGACTGGACATTTTGCTCCTATACGGCGGCTGTTATCTATGGCCTTTCGGTTTCGCATGCCAATTTGACGCACATCCATATCGCCGCGATGCCGGCCCAATCGACGACGCCGGGCTCTCAGGTCATTCGTCATCGCTATGCTCGTCAAACACGGGCCACCCAGATGGATATCGCCGTAACCGATATCGATCAAACGATTACGGATTGCTTGGTCGATGCATCGTTTGTCGAGGGACTGATCATCGCGGATTCGGCACTCCATGAGCAACTTTTGTCGAAGGAGCATCTCGTTGAGACGGTCGATAAGCTTGGCCTGAATCGTCGCGGTGTTGTGATGGCGCGCAGGGTTGCGCGGTGTGCCGATGGCCTGTCGGAAAGCGGTGGCGAGTCCAAGGCACGTGCCCTGATGATCGAGCGCGGCTGGCAGATGCCGGAGCTGCAAGTTGAGCTGTTCGACCCGGTTGAGCCGGGACGGCCGTATCGCGTCGACTACTTGTGGCGCGTGGGCGACCAGCTGATTATCGGTGAGTTCGACGGATTCGTTAAAAGCGAGAAGGCGGCGGAGGAGGGCAAGCTCGCAAAGGCGCAGTTCGATGAGCGTCAGCGCGAGTCGAGGCTTTCGCTGCTTGATAACTGCAAGATCGTGCGCTTGTGCTGGGATGATCTAAGGGATCCGACAAAGCTCGATCGCAAGCTCAAAGTCGCCGGCGTGCCGCGTGCGTGCTGAGGCGGTTGCAGGGCGTTGAGCCGCACGAGCGTGGATAATCGGACGCTTGTTGAATGAGCGTGGATAATCTCCCGTTTTTGGCTCGCAAGGGGGGTTCAAAGCGGGAGATTTTCCACGCTCATCGTGCAGGTGCGATGCAACGGCGGTTAGGCGCTGATGATGTGGGGTAGCGGCAGGTCGTGGGCGTCGGTGGGAACGTGGTCGACACGCTGCTCGTCAAAGGCGATGCCGATGATTTGGCATGCGGGCGAGAGCATAGGCAGGTAGCGGTCGTAACAACCGCCGCCGTAGCCTAGGCGCGCGCCGGTTTGGTCGAAGGCCACGAGCGGCACGACGATCATGTCGAGAGCTTCGGCAGGCACGATGGGGAAGCGGTCGCTGTCGATGTCCGTGGCCGCGAAGGCCCGCGTGGGGTGGCCGATAAACGGAGCCACGGACGCATCGTCGACAGCAACTGCCCGCATGTACATGCGCTGGCCACAAGCCATGGCGTCTGTTGCTGAGAACATGCACGGATAGGCCACGCACCAGCCGCGTTTGGCGGCCGCTGCGGTTAACGCGGCAGGATCGACTTCGGAACCCATCGCGGCATAGACGGCAACGGTGTGCGGAGCCGCGGCATCCAAGCGGCCCAGCAGCTCAACCAGCCGCGCACAGATAACGGCGGACTTTGCCGCCCGCACATCCAAATCAAGAGCATCGCGCCGAGCAACCACCGCCCGCCGCAACTCAGCCTTGTCCATCCCAACCCCCTCTAGCAAACCTGCCAAAAAGGGACAGGTTTATTTTGGCAGGTTTTATCTGGGCAAACGTCG
>CAJLOU010000139.1 GCA_905208345.1 uncultured Collinsella sp. | reverse complement strand
CGACGCCCGCCGCAACGCCTTTGCCCTGCTCAGTGAGCTCGGTCTGCTCGAGCACCCAGGTGCCGCTCGGCTTTTGGACAGCCTCGACGAGCAAACGCGCAGCGTGACAGCCACCATGATCGAGCGCGGCATCAACAGCCCGCGTACCAGCAGCATGGGTCGCCTGTTTGATGCCGCAGCCGCGATTTTGGGCATTTGCGGCCAGGCAACCTACGAGGGCGAACCCGCCATCGAGCTCGAAGCCGCCGCCTGGCGCGCGCTCGACAGCGAAATCGCCCATTTTCCCGACGACAACGCCGGCTATTCCGCATCTGACCCATCGTGGCTGGACGGCCCCTATGTTCTGGACCAGAAAGCACTCTTTGAGGCACTTTTGGGAGGAATTGAAGCCGGAGCGCCCGCCGACAGGCTCGCACTCGATTTCCATGTCGCCGTCGCGCGCTCCTCGGCGCGCATCGCCAGCGATATCTGCGTGCACGAGGGCATCGACACCGTCGCGCTCTCGGGCGGCGTGTTCATGAACCGACTTCTGCTTCAGCTTCTCACCCGCGAGCTCAAAAGCGCAGGCTTTACTGTCCTTGTCCCCCACACCGTACCCGTCAATGACGGCTGCATCGCCTACGGTCAGGCAGCAGTCGCACGCACTCGCCTCGCACAGGTCGCGCCACAATAGGCTGTTCGGCCAGCCCGCAAGCCGCCGTCTCACAGGCGTAACGCGTTTGCCCGCGAACCCCGCGAGCGCTACCATCAACTGGTGGATTATTAAGCGCCCATCCAGCGCAAAGCGTATAAAAGGGGAACAATATGTGCCTTGCCGTTCCCGGCAAAGTAGTCAAACGCGACGACGACCTCAAGGCCACCGTCGACATGATGGGCATCGAGCGCCCCGTGTCGCTGAGACTCGTGCCGACGGCGCAGGTAGGCGACTATATTCTCGTACACGCCGGCTTTGGCATCCAGATCGTCGACGAGCAGGAAGCGCAAGAAACGCTCGAGCTCGTTAATGCCATGACCGAACTGGCCGAAGAAGACCAACTGGCCAGCAACCCGGCCGAGGCATACTAGTGGCGGCCGGACAGCCGGCGCGCTCCGGTATCGACTTTTCGGCATTTCGCGATTCCAAGCTGGCTCGCGAGCTCATCGAGCGCATTCATGAGCTTGTCGGCGACCGCGCCATCAACCTTATGGAAGTCTGCGGCACACATACCGTGAGCATCGGGCGCTATGGCTTTCGCTCCATTATGCCGGCCGGGCTCAAGCTGCTGAGCGGCCCGGGCTGCCCCGTCTGCGTCACCGCCAACCGCGACATCGACCACGCAATCGCGCTCGCCAACATAGACGGCGCCATCATCACCACCTTTGGCGACATGATGCGCGTGCCCGGATCATCCACCTCGCTCGCTGCGCAAAAGGCGGCGGGGCGCGATATTCGCATCGTCTACTCCCCGCTCGATGCACTCGATATCGCCGAGCAAAACCCTGATCGCCCGGTCATTTTTATGGGCGTGGGCTTTGAGACCACAACGCCCACCATCGCCGCCGCCATTTTGGAGGCCGATGCACGCGGACTCCAAAACTTCTCGGTCTATTGCGCCCACAAGACCACGCCGCCGGCGTTGCGCGCCATCGCCAACGACCCCGAGACCGCCATCGACGGCTTTATCCTGCCGGGCCACGTCGCCACCATCACGGGCTTGGCGCCCTTTAGCTTTTTGGTCGACGAGTTTAAGACTCCAGGCGTGGTAACGGGATTTGAGCCGGTCGACATCTTGCAGGGTATCTGCATGCTGGTCCAGATGGTTGTTGAGGGGCAACCCGCGATCGACAACGCCTACCGTCGCGGCGTCAATGCCGACGGCAATCCCGTGGCGCGCCAGCTGGTCGAGCAGGTATTTGAGCCGTGCGATACCACATGGCGCGGGCTGGGATCGATTGCGGCTTCGGGACTCGCCATTCGTCCCGAGTTTTCGCACTTTGATGCCAGCATGCGCTTTGACGTGCCCATCGAGCCGACGGTCGAGCCACGCGGGTGCCGCTGCGGCGACGTGCTGCGCGGGGCCATTACGCCGAGCGACTGCCCCCTGTTCGGCCACGCTTGTACGCCCGAGCATCCCGTCGGCCCCTGCATGGTGAGCTCCGAGGGCAGCTGCGCAGCATATTTCCGCTACCGAGGCTAATAGGTTCCGCCGTTCTAACGAACGGCGGACCAGTCGACGCTGCGCCTCACCCATATAATTCCACCCACGATTGGAGTTTTCGATATGTCCCATAGCGTTACCGATAGCACCGTCCTGCTGGGCCACGGCTCCGGCGGACAGATGATGAAGCGCATCATCGATGAGGTCTTTTTGGATGCCTTTGGGTCGCCCGAGCTGCTCGAAGGCAACGACGCCGGCGTCGCCGCGCTGCCCGCGAGCGGGCGCATCGCCATGTCGACCGACAGCTTTGTAGTCTCGCCGCAGTTCTTCCCCGGTGGCAACATCGGCCGTCTCGCCGTGTGCGGAACCGTCAACGACGTCGCGACCTCGGGCGCCAACGTGCGCTACCTATCGTGCGGCTTTATCCTCGAAGAGGGCTATCCCATGGATAGGCTCCGCCAGATTGTGCAGACGATGGCCGAAACGGCGCATGAGGCGGGCGTGTCCATAATCACGGGCGACACCAAGGTGGTCGAGCGCGGCGGGGCCGACGGCGTCTACATCAATACCGCCGGCGTGGGCGAGGTTCCCACGGGCGTGGCGCTCAGCGGCGCCAACTGCCGCCCCGGCGATGTCATCCTGGTCTCGGGTACGCTGGGCGACCACGGCATCGCCATCATGAGCCAACGCGAGGGCCTGGCGTTTTCGAGCACGATCGAAAGCGATGCCGCGCCGCTCAACCACCTGATTGCCGACGTTCTGGCCGCAGCGCCCGGCACGCGTTGCTTTCGCGACCCCACGCGCGGTGGCCTAGCGTCCACACTCAACGAGTTTGCCCAGGCCAGCAATGTCGCCATGGAGGTCGACGAGGATGCCGTGCCCGTGCGTCCCGACGTGCAGGCCGCCTGCGAGATGCTCGGCTACGATGTGTTGCAGGTGGCAAACGAGGGCAAGATGGTCGCCGTCGTACCGGCCGAGCAAGCCGATGCCGCACTGAGCGCCATGCGCGCCGCCCACTACGGCGAGAACGCCGCCATCATCGGTCGCGTGCTGCCACTTGCCGAGGGCGCCCGCCCCGCCGTGCGCGTGCGCACCGGCTGGGGCTCGACCCGCATCCTCGACATGCTCGTGGGAGAACAGCTGCCGAGGATTTGCTAGGGCGAAACCACACGGTCGGCGCGATGCGGCCTGATACCCCTGGAGATGTTCAGATTCCAAGCACGCCCAACGCGGAAGCCCAGTATTATGGGGTGCGTTTTAAACCCAATGACGGGAGTTTTTATGGCAGCAGCTTTTTCCCATGTGATCTTTGACCTGGACGGCACCATCCTCAACACACTCGAGGACCTGGCGGCCGCCGGCAACCATACCTGCGAGATGCACGGCTGGCCCACGTTTGCCGTAGACGAGTACCGCTACAAGGTGGGAAACGGCATGCTCAAGCTGGTTGAGCGCTTTATGCCCGCCGAGTATGCGGGCGACGGCCGCATGTTTGAGCAGGCGCTTGCCGAGTTTAGGGCTTACTACGGCGAGCACAAGGAAGACCACACCGCCCCCTATGCCGGCACGATCGAGACGCTCGACCGCCTACGCGCCGCGGGCGTTCAGCTTGCCGTGCTCACCAACAAGGACCACGTCTCGGCGGCTCCGCTTATCGAGAAGTATTTTGGTTCCGAGCGCTTTGCGCTGGTGCAGGGCCGCGTCGATGCGTTTCCGCCCAAGCCCGAGGCGCCTGTTACGCTGCATGTGATGGAGGAGCTGGGCGCCGATCCGTCGACCACGCTCTATGTGGGCGATTCCAATGTCGATATCCTGACCGGTCACAACGCCGGCCTTAAGAGTGCAGGCGTCAGCTGGGGCTTCCGCGGCCGCGCAGAGCTGGAGTCCGCCGGCGCCGACTACGTGGTGGACACCCAGGACGAGCTAGCGGCGCTGATTCTGGGCGAGTAACGAGCGACACTGCTTAACGCAGCTGCGACAATTCTTCCGCGCGGAAAGCGCATCCCGTTTTGGAGCTCCGGAATGGGATATGCTTTCCGTTTGAGGCGCATCAGGGAAACCGCATCCCGTTTCAGAGCAATATTCCGGGTCGCACTTTCCGCAACCCACCCCATCCGGAAAATGCGACCCACTATTCGGCCAAAACCCGGGTCGCATCTTCCCAAGTACTCGATGCAACGCTGGCACAAGGAGTGTCCCCAACTGCCGGCAGAGACGATATGAGCAGGACATAAAAACATTGAGAGCCCCTGCTGCATGAAAGACCG
>CAJLOU010000138.1 GCA_905208345.1 uncultured Collinsella sp. | reverse complement strand
CGCGCATCTCGCCCGAAAGCTCAGCGACGGTCGGCAGGGTATTGTGGGACATGGTTACTCCGTTTACGTAGAAGGGTTTGGACTTGGACGGCATGTTTTGATTGAGGGAACACGCTTATGGCGACAGCGCACTCAGGGCGCCGCCGCCATCATGGTTCATTAGTCAAACTGGGTAACATCGATCAGGCGATTGGCCAGCGAAAGGTCGCTCTCGATGGGCACGAACTCGTCGCCCACGTGCATGAGCTCCTCGTCACCCTTTGCCAGCAGCAAGACAATGGTGGGAGCATCGGGGTTGACGTACTCCTCGCGCGCCGCCTTGAACGCCGCATGCACAGCGGCTTCGCGGTCGAGGATGATCTTGTTCGGCGTATCGTCGGGAACATGCTCGGCAAGCTCGCGACAGACCTTCATCGGGTCCTCGTGAGCTGGATCCTCGTTCGTAAAGATCATCAGGTCGGAATACGGTGCGGCCTCGCGTGGCAATTGCTCGCGGCGCTCCTGCGCCTTGCCGCCGGCGGCGCCAAACAGCGCAATGACGGGGCTAGCGGGAAACGCGCGCTTGACCGACGAGAAAAGCGAACGGAACGAAAGCTGGTTGTGCGCATAGTCAACGACGCAGATCACGCGGCCGTCCTTCGACTCCACGACCTCCATGCGGCCCGGCACACGCAGTTTGGAGAGGCCCTTCTTGATAGCCTCGATACCGATGCCGATCTCGCGCGCAGCGGCGATAGCGACCAGCGCGTTTTCCACGTTAAAGTCGCCCGCGATACCCAGCAGGACCTTCTCCCCCGCCTCGGGCTCGTCGGCGCTCATGCCGTGCAAGTTGAACTCGATGTTAAAGCCGAGCATGCGGACATCGCTCGCCCACAGGCTTGCCTCGGGATGCTCGACGCCAACGGTCACCAAGCGCTCGGCCGTCGACGCTGCCTCTAGCACACGGTCAACCTCATCGGTGCCCAGATTCACCACGGCGGTCTTTGCCTGGTCAAAGATCCTAAGCTTGCTCTCAAAATAATCCTCAAACGTGGGGTGTTCGATCGGCGAGATGTGGTCGCGGCCGATGTTGAGGAAGCACGCCACGTCAAACGGCAGATTCTCGACGCGTTGGTACTTGAGCGCCTGGCTCGAGACCTCCATGACCATGGACTGGCGACCGGACGTGCGGCAGTTGGCGATATGGCGCCAAACCTCGGGGGCCTCGGGCGTGGTGTTGGTGCTCTCGTAGCACTCGATACCATCGTCGGTACTCACCGAGCCGATCATGCCGCAGGACTCGCCCGCCGCCTTGATGATGGACTGGAGCATAAAAGCGGCCGTGGTCTTTCCCTTGGTGCCGGTGATGCCCACGATCTTGACGTCGTGGTCGGGACGGTCGTAGACCTCCGGCGGCAACAGGGCCATGGCCGTGCGAACACTATCAACAACCAGCATCGCAGCACCGCTCTCCTGCGCCAGCGGCTCCAGAGACTCGACCAGCGACTCCTCGCACGCAAATGCGACGGCGCCCGCATCGAGCGCCATGCTCAAAAACGCGGGCTTAAAGGCAGCACCTTTGCAAAAGAATACGTCACCTGCCGAGACCGCGCGCGAATCAAACGAGCAGCCGGTCACGGCGCGCTCGTCAACCTGCTCTGATGCGCGCAGCTCGCCGCACACATCGAGAAGCTTGGCAAGCGTATCGACCGTGGTCACGGTCGCGGAATCCGAATGGTGCATCTTTCACCTTTCTCAGCCATTTGGCAGGGACGGTTTTATAGTAACTGAAACGCACCCACGCAAAAACGGCTCCCGGAGGAGCCGTTACGCGCAGGCGTTCGTAAGCCGAGGCTAGGCAGCCTGAACAGCGGGCTGGTCCTCGTCGATAAAGAAGCGCTTGTACCACACTAGGAACACGAGCGGCGTATAGATCTTGCGCTGGAAATCGCCCTTGCCCGCAAAGTGCAGATCGAGCAGGTGCATGAGCTCGTCGGTATTGAAGAACTCGCTTGCCCACGGCGCGGTGAAGTACTCCTTGACATAGTCGTACCACTTTTGCTCGCGCAGCCAGTAGACAATCGGCACCGGGAAGCCCACCTTGGGACGGGTGGCCCACTCATCGGGCAGCGACTTGTTGGCAGCGTGGCGGAGTACCTGTTTGTTGCCGTTCTCGTTGATGCGGTAGCGGTCGGGAATGTGCTCGGCGAACTCCATGACTTTGCGGTCCAGGAAGGGCACGCGCAGCTCCAGCGAGTGCGCCATGCACATCTTGTCGGCCTTGAGCAGAATGTCGCCCGGGAGCCACATGTTCATGTCCAGGTACTGCTTCTTGACCAGCTCGGGCTGACCCTTCACGCGCGCGTAGATGGGAGCGGCAAGCTCGAAGGCGCCGTCGCCGGTGTTGTACTCGGGCTTGAGCACGCCGTCGACCTCGCGCTCCGGCCATACCAGAGCCTGTCCCAGGAACGACTTCTCGGGGATCTCGGCACCCTTGACCAGGAAGTTATGTCCCTTGAAGTACGGCATATGCAGCGCCAGGTTACCGAGCGCGCGACGGATGGGCAGCGGCACCATCTTTTTGTACTTGCGCACCGGGACCGTGTCCTCGTAGTAGGCGTAGCCGCCAAAGAGCTCGTCGGCACCTTCGCCCGAAAGCACGACGGTGACGTCCTTGCGGGCCATCTCGGCCAAGAACCACAGCGGCACGGAAGACAAGTTGGACTGCGGCTCGTCCATGTGATACTGGATGTCCTCGAGCGCACCGAAGAACTCGTCGGCGGTAATCATCTTGCGAACGTTCTCGACGCCGAGCTTATCGGAAAGCTCCTTGGCGTAGTTGGTCTCGTTGAAGTTCTTGTAGTCAAAGCCCACCGAGAAGGTCTTGTCGGGCATGAGGCAAGCGGCGATGTAGCTGGAGTCGACGCCACCGGAGAGGAACGACGCGACCTTGACGTCGGCGATGCGATGGGCCTCGACGCTCTCGTGCACGACCTCGTCCAGCTCGTCGACGTACTCCTCGAACGGCTTCTCGACGGCAGAGTAATCGCAATCCCAGTAGCGCTCGATGTTCATCTTGCCGGTCGGGATATCGACGGTAAAGTAGTGCGCCGGCGGCAGCTTGTAGACACCCTCGAAGAAGGTCTCCTCGGTTGCCGAATACTGCAGCGTCATGTACGGACGCAGGGCCTTTTTGTTGACCGCCTTGTGGAAGTGCGGGTAGTCCAGGAAGCTCTTGATCTCGGAACCAAAGAGCACGCCCGGAGCGCCGTCGCCCGCATCGGCCATGGGATAGTAGTAAAGCGGCTTGATGCCAAAGATGTCACGGGCGCCAAAAAGCTTGTTCTTCTTTTTGTCCCAGATGACGAAGGCGTACATACCGCGCAGGCGATCGAGGACAGCCTCGCCCCACTCCTCGTAGCCGTGCAGGAGGCTCTCGGTGTCGGCGCCGCAATGGAACTTGTAGCCCTTGGCTTCGAGCTCGGAACGGAGTTCTTGGAAGTTGTAGATCTCACCGTTGAAGACAATGACGACGCTGCCGTCCTCATTGGCCATGGGCTGAGCGCCGGCCTCGGTCAGGTCGAGGATCGACAAGCGGCGGAAGCCGAGGGCAACGCGGCCGTCGATAAACTGACCGCCCATGTCGGGACCGCGATGGACGATGCGGTCCATCATCTTGGTGAGCACCTCGGATTGGTTATCCGTCCCACCGACAAAACCGACAAAACCGCACATATACTATCCCCTCTGCTGTTGCTGGGCATCAAATCGAATCAGTAGCTTTTGAGTATACCCGAGGGCGTAAAGAGGGGCGGAATGTTCAGGCAATCTCAACTGAATCAGCTCCGCTGCGACACGTGCCAGTTACCTTTAATGGATATGAGATGAATGAGGCGATTGTTTTGCTATACTCTCTCCGCACGGGCGATTGGCGCAACGGTTAGCGCAGGTGCTTTACACGCACAAGGCTGGGGGTTCGAATCCCTCATCGCCCACCACCGAATTGGAAACGGTCCTCGCAAGGGGACCGTTTTGTTTGCGCCCATTTCATGGGATTCGAACCCGCCAGGGTGCGGAGCTGAGGAAACGCGAAGCGTTTTCCAGCGCAGCACGCGAGGGCCGCAGGCCCGAAGCGGAAGCGGGCGGCGCCAGCCGCACGCGGACATCCCTCATCGCCCACCACTGAATTGTTAGGCCTCCAGCGATGGAGGCCTTTCCTTTTTCAGGCCCAGCGCATGGGATTCGAACCCGCCAGCACGTCTGTCACAAAGGCCGTGGTCAAAAAATGGCAAAAATGAGTACTGCTACTTTGTTTGCAACATATAAATAGACAGTATTTGCTTAAGTTACGCAACATATGTCCATTATAAGGGCTAACAGTTGAATCAAAATCGTGCTTTCATCGCCATTTCGAGGTCGCGCGCGCAGACGTGGTGTAAGAGTGTCCTGAGGTCCGTCGCTGCAAGTCC
>CAJLOU010000137.1 GCA_905208345.1 uncultured Collinsella sp. | reverse complement strand
TTATGGCCTACGGCGTGTTCTGCCTAATCTCGAACATCCTGGGCGGATGGATCGATGCGCGCTTTGGCATGAAGGCGCTGCTTGTGACGTTTGTGCTGCAGGCGGCGGCATTGTTTGGGCTGTTTGCCGCAGGCGCTGCCATGCCGCTCGCACTTGTCTTTGTCTTTAGCCTGGCGATGCTCATGTACCTGTTCTCGGTGTCGTGCATCACGCACTTTATGGACGTGGCTCGCAGCCGCCATCCCAAATCGATGGTGCTCGCGAGCTCGGTAGAACCCATGGCGTTTAATGTCGGCATTTCGTTTGGCACCGCGGTGGGCGGCGCCGTGGTAAGCGGAGCTGGCATTGCCTACGTTGGCGCGGTCGGTGCCGTGTTCTCGCTTGTGGCCTGGGCGCTCACGCTGGTGACGATTAAGTTGGCTCGCTGGGAGCGCAAGCGGGCGAGGGCGCAGGCGTAGATGCGATACTCGAGCTCGATGATGGCGATCGAAAGGAAACCGCATATGCAACGTGTACTGTTTATCTGCCATGGGAATATCTGCCGCTCGACGATGGCTGAGTCGGTGTTTACCGAGCTGGTGCGCCGCGCTGGACGCGAGGCGGAGTTTGTCATTGATTCCGCTGCAACGTCGACCGAGGAGATCGGCAATCCGCCGCATCGTGGCACCGTTGCCAAGCTGCGTGAAGTCGGGATTCCCGTCGTTGCGCACCGCGCCCGCCAGGTGCGTCGCGCAGAGTATGGTAACTGGGACCACATTGTCTATATGGATGCCGAGAACGCGCGAGGTCTGCGTCGCATTTTTGGCAGCGACCCCGATGGCAAGATCTCGCGCCTGCTCGATTGGACCGATCGCCCCGGCGACGTGGCCGATCCCTGGTACACCGGCAACTTCGATGCCACCTACCGCGATGTGCTCGCCGGCTGCACGGCCATGCTCGAGCAGTTATAGGCAAGCGAGCACGCGGACGCACGTGCCACGCCATCGGCATAAAACGAGCGTGGATGATCTCCCACTTTGAGCGTTCAAGCGCGCTCTAAACGGGAGAAAATCCACGCTCAACTACTCGTCGACGATCTCGGCAAGCCAGACGTTCAGCGTATCGACCTCGGGGCAGCAGAACTTTGCCGTACCGGGCTCGTTTCCAGGCACGGTTCCGCCGTAGCGCAGGATATCGATATAGGGAAAGCCCACGTGGCAGGCCATGGAGCACATCTTGCCGCGATCGCGGTCGAAGTCAAAAACGTCGCCCGGCTTGTGACCGTGGTGGCAGCGGCACGTCCCCAGCTGGTCCACGCAGCTCACGCGGATACGCGGCCGCTTGCCACGCGGCGCGCCGAGCGGCCTGTTCTCGCCCGCAGGCTTGACGCCGTCCTCGCCAGCATTACTCATGGTCAATCACATCCAGGCAGGCCTCGATGGGAAGGCCAGCCGACTTGTCCTCTTGGTCGGCATTGCGCTCGATAAGCTCAGCCACCACACGCATGGCATCGGACGTCGCGCGCTGCAGACTCCAACCTGCCATAACGCGGCCGACGAGCACCGCCGAGAACGTGTCGCCCGTGCCCGGGAAATAGACCGGGATCAGGTCGAAGGGAATCGTGAAGTACTCCCCCGCCACATGGTCGTAACCGATGACGACATTCGCACCGTCGACCACAGCGCTCGTAATGACCACCGACTTGGCGCCCAGGGCACGCACGGCATCCACAAGAGTGCGGCCCTCATCGGGCGTGATTTGCTCGGCAATGGGCGTATCGGTGAGCAGGCACGCCTCGGTGTAGTTTGGCACCGCATAGTCGGCGCACTCGAGCAGGCTGCGCATGAGACCGATCGTGGACTCGGGCACGCCGGCGTAGAGCTTACCGTTGTCGCCCATGATGGGGTCGACGAACACCTTGGTACCCTTTTGCGCGCGACGGTGGCAGAAGTCCGAAATGATGCGCGTCTCTTCCTCGGTCACGATAAAGCCGGTAGAGATGGCGTCGAACTCAAAGCCGAGCTCCTCCCAGATGGCGAGGCTCTGGCGCACGTACTCGGTGGTGTCGTGGATGTAGAACTTGGGATAGTTGAGCGTATCGGACACAAGTGCCGTCGGCAGGTTGTGGATGCGGTAGCCCATGTGCGACAGCACCGGCAGCATGGCGGAAAGCGCGACCTTGCCGTAGCCGCACATATCGTTGATCAGCAGCAGCTGAGTGTTCTTCATGAGGGTCTCCCTTGGTTCGGGCACGGCGCAGCAGCGCCACAGTGCGACTAAGTGTAGCGCAGGGGAAGTTGTGAACGGGCGCTGGCGCCGCGGAGGCCACATTGTTGCGGAAAGGTTACGGGAAGGAGGAAGTTAGTCATTGGGGACGTTCTTGTTTGACTAGTCATTTAAGAACGTCCCCAACGACTATCGCAGGTTGAGGACGGACAGCGAAAGCGTTCCTAAGCGAGCAAGGTGACGTGAAAGAGGAGGGCATAGGCCTTGTGGCCATGCCCGACGATTGAACGTCAGATTGCCGCTTAGGAACGCTTGCAGCGTCGAGCGGTTACGGCGTTTGGCAAAACGCCGTAACTAAATAAGTTTGGTACCTTGACATTCATTTCTCATGCTCCTAGATTGGTTAGGCACAAAACAATTCCACTACCTAACTAAAGAAAGGAGCAACACTAATTCATGTGCAATGAACCTCTTAACCTTTGTTCGCACGAGCCCGGCGGCGACCCGTCACAGCCGGCGGATGCACCCGAAGCGGTTAGCTCAGAAGACAAGCTTGCCAAGCGCATCCTCAATGGCCTGGGCTTTTGCGGCCATTACATGCATTTTCATGGCGGAGGCGTGTCCGGCAAGGCACCCATTATCTGCCTGCTGGCCAAGCAACCCGGCGGCGAGATGTCGCAGCAGGAACTCGGCATGCACTTTGACCTCAAGCCGGGGTCGCTTTCCGAGATCCTGTCCAAACTCGAGCTCAACGGCCTCATCGAGCGCAGCCGTAACCCCAAGGATCGACGGCAGCTCACCATTCGCCTGACCGAAACCGGCCGGGAAAACGCCCGCATCGACCAGGCAGCCCGCATTCGCTTTAGAGAGCAGGCCTTTGGTACCCTCACCCACGACGAGCGCGAGCAGCTCGCCGAAATGCTCGAGAAAATCCGTGTAACCTGGGAGGAACTGGATGATTAAAACCCTCATGGGCAGCATCCGCGACTATATAAAAGTCACCGTTGCCACGCCGTTGCTCGTGCTTGGCGAGGTGCTCTGCGAGATGCTGATTCCATTTATCACCGCCAACCTGATCGACGCCATCAAAGATGGCACCACCGTAGCCGAGATGCTTCCCACCGCGGGCTTTTTGGTGCTCATCGCGCTGACGTCGCTTGCTTTTGGCGCCGCTGCCGGCGTCACCTGCAGCCATGCGAGTTGCGGCTTCGCTAAGAACCTGCGTCACGACCTGTTCTACAAGATCCAGACGTTCAGCTTTGCCAACATCGATGAGTTCTCGAGCTCCTCGCTCGTCACGCGCCTGACCACCGATATCAACAACGTGCAGCAGGCCTTTATGATGATCATCCGTATCGCCGTGCGCGCGCCGCTGGTATTGATCTTCGCCTTTACCATGGCATTTATCATGGGCGGCAGCGTCGCCATGGTCTACCTGGTCATCATTCCGCTGCTGGGCTTTGGGCTGTTCTTTATCATCTTTAAGGTGCGTCCCATCTTCTCGCGCGTGTTCCACAAGTACGACGCCCTTAACGAGTCCGTCGAGGAAAACGTCACCGGCATGCGCGTGGTCAAGAGCTACGTGCGCGAAGACTTTGAGAAGGAGAAGTTCGCGACCGCCGCACGCGACGTCCAGATGGACTTCACCCGCGCCGAGAAGCTGCTTGCCTTTAACAACCCCATGATGAACATCTGCGTCAACGGCGCGTTTGTCGTCATCATCTACCTGGGCTCCAAGCTCATCATCACGAGCCAGGGCACGCTGTTCGACGTGGGCCAGCTCTCCTCGATCTTTACCTATGGCTTCCAAATCCTCATGAGCCTGATGCAGCTATCGATGATCTTTGTCATGGTGACCATGGCCGACGAATCGGCGCACCGCATCACCGAGGTGCTGGCCGCCGAGCCCACGATCGCCGATCCCGCCGAGCCCGTGCTCGAGGTCGCCGATGGCTCCATCGACTTTGACCACGTGAGCTTTAAGTATTCCGCGCATGCGAAGCGCCAGGCGCTCGACGATATCGACCTGCACATTAAGAGCGGCGAGACCATCGGCATCATCGGCGGCACCGGCTCGGCCAAGTCCACGCTCGTAAACCTCATCGCCCGCCTGTACGACGCCACCGAAGGCACCGTGCGCGTGGGCGGCATGGACGTGCGCGACTACGACCTGGACGCACTGCGTCACCAAGTGGCCATGGTGCTACAGAAAAACGTGCTGTTTAGCGGCACCATCGCCGAGAACCTGCGCTGGGGCGACCCGAACGCCACCGACGAGGAAGTCCGCGAGGCAGCAC
>CAJLOU010000136.1 GCA_905208345.1 uncultured Collinsella sp. | reverse complement strand
GTGCTCTACCAAACTGAGCCACAACCCGTTAGCTCGACTATAGTAACAAAGATTTTCGCCGCGTGCTAGAGAAATTTTTATTTCTTTGGCGCGTCGATTTGAACCGTGTTGGGAATGAGCTCAGTCGCGCAGGCCCACCAGCCATTTTGCTGGACAGCGTCGGCAAGCCTTTCGGCCGTGGCGGCGGTGTCGCAAATGGCAAACGAGCAGGCACCCGATCCGCACACATCTACAGCAACGGTGCCGTCCTGTTTACGCAGCCAATCGAGAACCGTTTGAATCTGCGGCTCCATCTGTGCGGAAATGATACCCAGGTTGTTATGGATGAGCGCATATGCCGTCTCGGCATCACCAGCACGCAAGGCAGAAGCTATCGCGCCGAGCTTGTCCGCAGGCACCGGGGCCTCGTCAAAACGTCGATAGGCTTCAATTGTCGAAACGCTCGCCTCCCGCGGCTTAACCAGTACGACAGGCGTCGCGGGCAGCGCGGGGTACTCAGTTGCCAGCACGTCTCCCCCACCTACGTAGAACGCAGGACTCGCGTGCAAAAAGAACGGGACGTCAGCACCAATGCCCCGCGCAATATCGTCGAGCGCTGGGTCGGTGCGATCAATGCCCCAGAGCTCCGCCAAGGCGACAATGACCGCGGCCGCATCCGTCGAGGGGCCGCCCAAGCCGGCGCACAATGGAATGCGCTTCTCAATCGTCACGCAGATGTTTGCCTCGCGACCATAATGCTCGGCCATAGCAACCGCAGCCCGATACGCCGTATTCTTTTGCATGGGAAAATCTGATGCCGGAACCGTCTGGACAGTCAGCGCCTGCGCCGGCGTGACCGTCACGGTATCGGAAAGACCGACGGCTGCCATCAGGGAATCGACCCTGTGGTAGCCGCGGTCATCGCGCTCGGTATGAACCCCCAGGTAGAAGTTAATCTTTGCCGGCGCGGAAAGAGTCAGGGACCGATCGGTCACCGTTAGTGCTCCTCGAGCTGATTGCCGAGCGGGGTAAAGATATGCTCGCCGCTCTCAGGGTCGAACAGCTCGACCTGACCGGTGAGGACATCGATATACTGGTAGGACTGACGCGACTTGCGGCCGCGGCGCTCGTCAACCTCGACGATAAAGACGGCGGGGTGGACGCTCTTGATGGTGCCCATGCGCTCGACGACGCGGGTGCGGCCCATGTTGGCCTTAACCTTGACGCGATCGCCCACCATATCGGTCAGCTTCTCGTGGATGTCGTCGACGTGATTGACTTCCATCTCTTCCATGAACAGGGCCTCCAGAAGGTGCAATTCAAAAAGGGGATAATACCCCTAAGATAGACAAAACTCTAATACTATAGCACCCTGCTGCCGCCAAACGCAAGTAGCTAAAAAAGCCCGGTCTCGAATACGTACCAGACGACAACCTCGCATGACCAGTTGTTACGCGGTTTGGTAAAACCGCGTAACCTAAAGGTTGTCGGTGTCCAAGACGATGGTGAATGGGCCGTCGTTGACCAAGTCGACTTTCATATCGGCGCCAAAAATGCCGTGCGCCACGTGTTCGACATCTTGACGAACGAGCGTCAGGAAGTACTCGTAGAGCTCGTTGGCAACATCGGGTGCGCCGGCATCCGTAAACGACGGACGGCGACCGTGGCGGCAGTCGGCGAACAGCGTGAACTGCGACACCACGAGCACCTCGCCGTCGACATCGGCAAGCGCCAAGTTGGTCTTGCCGTTCTCGTCCTCGTTGATACGCAGCCCGCGGAGCTTGCCCCACAGCTTGTCGGCCTCGGCACGCGTATCGCCATGGCCCACACCCAGCAGCACCAGGTAGCCGCGTCCAATGCGGCCCACGCACTCGCCGTCGACCGTCACGCCGGCGTTGAGCACGCGCTGCACCACCGCACGCACGGTCTACTCCTCGCCCGTCAGCTTGGCGGACAGATGCTCGAGCGCGTGGAAACGATGGCTGATGGCGTTCTTCTCGTCAGCCGTCAGCTCGGCCATGGTCTTGCCCGGCGTGTCGACCGGCAGGAACAGCGGGTCATAGCCAAAGCCGTGATCGCCGCGGCCCTCGTGCGCGATAACGCCCTCGCAAGCGCCCTCGCCATAGGTGACCAAGCCGTCCGTGTCGATGAGCGCAACGACGCTCATAAAGCGTGCGGTGCGGTCCTCATCTGCCACGCCTTCCAGGTTAACGAGAAGCTTGGCGTTGTTGGCGGCATCGTCGCCGTGCACGCCCGCATAGCGCGCGCTATACACACCGGGATCACCGTCCAGCGCGTCGACGACCAAGCCCGAATCGTCGGCAATGGCCATAAGGCCCGTCTCCTCAACCGCGGCTTGGGCCTTGATGATGGCGTTCTCCAAAAACGTCGTGCCGTTTTCCTCGGGATCCTCAAAATCACCCAGCTGGCCGAGCGCCACAAAGCGCACCTCGGGCATGACCTTGCCCAAAATGGCCTCGATCTCGGTGAGCTTATGGGCGTTGCCCGTTGCCACGACGATGGTCGCCGCCGGGTCGAGGGTGTCGATGTCAATCTTCTCAAGTGCCATGACTGGCCTCCTTGTCTCTATAGCAAGCCGCGTGAGGGGCGTTTGGGCACTTGACCTCTCCCCTCTCAGGCGATCGGACCTTTCAACGCAGCATTTCAGCAGATAAAACCTACCAAAATAAACCTGTCCCTTTTGGCAGGTTAGGCGATGGCTTGGCGCTGAAGCTCGATGAGCTCGGCGATACCCTTGTCGCCCAGGTCGAGCAGGGCGTTGAGGCGTTTGCGGTCAAAGGGCGCCTGCTCGCCGGTGCCCTGGAGCTCGATCATCTCGCCGGTGTCGGTGGCGACGAGGTTCATGTCGACCTCGGCATGGCTGTCCTCGGAATAATCGAGGTCAAGCAGCGTATTGCCGTCGACAACGCCCATGGAGATGGCAGCCACCTGGCCGATAAGCGGGATGCGCTCGATCTTGCCCGCCTCGACCCACATGGCGAGGGCGTCGTGCAGCGCCACCCAGGCGCCGGTGATGCTCGCTGTACGCGTGCCGCCATCGGCCTGAATCACATCGCAGTCGACGGTGACGGTGTACTCGCCGAGCGCCTTCATGTTGACGACGGTACGCAGGCTGCGGCCAATGAGGCGCTCGATCTCCATGGAGCGACCCTTGCGGTTGGCGTGCTCGCGCTTGCAGCGCTTGCCGGTCGACGCCGGCAGCATGGCGTATTCCGCGGTCACCCAGCCGGCCTTAGCTCCCTTTCGCCAGCCCGGCACGCCCTCCTCGATAGTGGCGGCGCACAGCACGCGCGTGTCGCCGAACTCGGCCAAACACGAGCCGTGGGCATGCTTCATGACACCACGGGTGAGCTTAACGGGGCGCAACTCGTTGGCGGCGCGACCGTTGGCGCGGTTGACCTGCATGTACTCCATAGAAATTTCCTTTCGGCAAAAGATGTGGCGAAGGCTTTGGCGGCTGCCTTACATCTATTTCAGCTCATCGATATCGATATGTTCGATGCTCTTGAGCGGCTGTCCAAAGATAAAGCTGCCCGCCACCGCAAACTCGGCAATGTTATCGGCCGTCGTGGCAAAACGATGCTGCGGCTCGGCGGCGTCGCCCGCCAGCTGCTCGCGGCGCGTGAGGATATCGGTCAGCTCGCGCGTGGTCTCCTCGGCGGAACTCACGACGCGCACCCCAGGCCCCAGCGCATGCCGGATAGGTCCCACCAACAGCGGAAAATGCGTACAGCCGAGCACCACGGTATCGATACCGTGGTCGCGCAGCGGCTCAACCGTGGCACCCACCAGCGCACGCACGGCAGGCGTATCGAAGATGTCCTCGTTCTCAAGCCACTGTTCCTGCAGATGTGCACCCGAGGCGAGCTCGTGTTCGACAACCTCGACAAAGCTCGAGGCAGGACAGCCGTATACATCGACGCCGGCATCCAGATCCTGAATGGCGCGCGTGTAGGCGCCCGAGCGAATGGTGAGGTTGGTGGCGAGCACGCCCACGCGACGCGTACGCGTGCTGTTGATTGCTGCACGGGCACCCGGCGCGATCACACCGATCACGGGAACGTCGAGCACCTGCTGGGCCAGACGCAAGGCCGCAGCGGTCGCCGTGTTGCAGGCGATGACCATAATCTTAACGTCGTGCCTCGATAGCCAGCGGCCCGCCTGCAGCGCAAACGAGCGAACCTCGTCCTCGGTGCGGGTGCCATAAGGGCAGCGCTTAGTGTCACCGAAATAGTAGACGGACTCGTGCGGAAGTGCCGTTGCGATCGCGCGCGCGACCGTCAAGCCGCCCAGGCCCGAGTCGAACACGCCGATCGGACGCGTGTCCCCGGCCATATTATCGATATCGGACATTACCTCACCAGATTCTCTCTCGAAAAATGCGACCAATCGTGATGCGTCGCGCTACGAACGCGCCGCGACCAGCAGCTCTGCCGTCGCCGCCCAACCGTCGACAATTTTGCCGCGCGTAACGAAAGCGTTCTCGCAAGCAGCCAGGAACTCGGGCGCGCCGGCGCTCGTCAGGCCATTCTCGACCAGGCAGAACGTGCCCACGTGATCGGCCATGTAGAAGTCGGACTCGGAATCGCCGAGCGCGAGCGTCTCCTCGCGCTCGATCCCCAGGTGCTCGCAGAAGCGCGCGATGGCAACGC
>CAJLOU010000135.1 GCA_905208345.1 uncultured Collinsella sp. | reverse complement strand
CAAAGTCCACCTCATGGCTTTTGCTCTTCTCTTTGATCAGCAGGCGGCAGACCGATCCGACCCTCACCGCGGGAGTCCTTCTTCTTAGCGCGTTGAACACTGCGGTCTCGAGCCTCTGACCCTGGTCCAATGCCGATGCGGGAGAGAATGCTCCAAACATCGCAGGATCGACAGCGTAGACCTTAGAAGCAGACCGCATGTTATTTGCCAGTGAACGCGTGAACTCCGGCACGGAGAACAGCAGGTAGGCATCCTCATAATACTCAAGTAAGTCGCTGAGCGAATTACGACTGACGGGTATCTGCCTGCTCTTGAACTCGTTGTACACTTTGTTCACCGACAGCTCTCGTCCCGAAGATGCCATACACCGCGTCAAGAACAGCGATGCCAGGCGAGGGTTCTTGACGTCGTAACGCTCAACGACGTCCATAGCGACCGTTCGCGAAGCATATTCCTGTAGCAGCTGAATCGCGTCTGTGGGCGTCTGCTCAAGTGTCGCGATGAATCCCCCTTGTTCAAGATACCCGATCAGATGATGTCGAAGCAGCGCTGCATCGCTCGGGGAAAAGGTCGCATCTGGCTCGAGAACGCTCCCCGTCTTATATCGAACGTATTCCGAAAAACTCAACGGAAAAAGCTCTCGCACAAGAGAACGACCCCTGAACTCGCTCTTAAGTTCTGAGGACAGCATCTTAGAAGAAGATCCCGTCACATAGACGGTCGCTTTCTCCGTATCGACTACACGCCGCAGAAACGCACCCCATTCGGGAATTTCTTGGATCTCGTCAAAGAAAATGTAAGCGCCCTCGGTTCGAGCAGCAGGATACAGCGCATAGAACGTGTCGAGCACGTCCGCCAGCAGCGATGGCTCATACGGGCGCAAGCGCTCATCCTCAAAATTAAAGTAAAGCATCCGGTCAAGCTCGACGCCCCGGCTCTGAAGCCGCTGCATCTCCTGATACAGGCGATACGTCTTTCCACAACGGCGGGCCCCCACAATCACATTTACGATGTTGTCGCGCTTTGGCTCCTGTGGGTTTCCTAGATCAAGGTCTCGCTCAAAGACCTGCGGAACCCCCTGCTGTTCAAAGTCCTTTATTTTCTGGGCGATCAAGTCGTTGAATGCCATGATTCTCCAATCTTGCTCTCTAGCTAATCAAAATTATACTGATTCTTGATTAATTAGAGAGCAAGATTGTGTGTAGCTTGATTAACACTTAAGCAAGTTTTTTCACTGTTATTGCTCCGAAGGATATCGAGTGGCTAAGAGGACAACCGAGCTCGAATGCGACTCCCCGAGCAGTCAATTTGGGACGGGGCTTTTTTGACTACCCTCCCCCTGTAGAAAGATCCCTAACGCAGTTGCGGTGAAATAGGGATTGTTTTTGCTAGTCAAACCGCAAACAGTCCCTATTTCACCGCAACTTATTGGTGGCCTTTTGGGTGGCACTTAGCGCCAGGGGTCGGCTTCGAACATCGGCTCGCGCTCGGGGCGGCGATCGCTGTAGGGATCGTAGCCGTCATCGTCCTCGTTCTCGGCACGGATGTAGGGGTCGCGCGGCTTGGGCGCCGGTTTGGGAGAAGCCTTCGGTGCGACCGGCGCGGCGGGCGCTGCCTCAGCAACCGGTGCGTGCGTCTTGTTCTCGTCTTTCATCTGCATATCTCCTTGCCATGTACTCATGCTCAACATCATCGATTGTCGCACGAAAAAGGGCGGCGGACCCGATTGGATCCGCCGCCCTTGGCGTTTTGCGATGAGGTGCGGTTAAAGCCGGCCCCATAATTTACTCGGCGTCGGGGACCTCGTAGGTGGCCGCCGGCGTGTTGTCGCACACGACGGTAAAGCCGCCGTCCTTGTCGACATCGACCGTCACCTGATCGCCCTCGCGCACCGTACCGTCGATGATGGCTGCCGCGATGGCATCCACGACCTCGCGCTGGACCAGACGCTTGAGCGGACGGGCGCCAAAGACCGGGTCCAGACCGCCCACGGCGAGCATCTGCTTGGCCGCCGGGGTGATGGCAAGCGTCATGCGCTCCTTGGCCAGACGTGCGCGGACGTCGGCAAGCTGGATGTCGACGATTTTCTCGATCTGCGCCATGCCGAGCGGGTGGAACACCACGATGTCGTCGATACGGTTGAGGAACTCAGGGCGGAAAGTCTGAGCCATGGCGGCGTCGACCTGATGGCGCATCTCCTCCTCGTCCTTACCGGACAGGTCGGCGATGGCCTTGGAGCCCACGTTGGACGTCATGATGATAATCGTGTTCTTAAAGGACACCTGACGACCCTGGCCATCGGTCAGACGACCGTCGTCGAGCACCTGCAGCAGCACGTTGAAGACGTCCGGATGAGCCTTCTCCATCTCGTCGAGCAAGATCACGGAGTACGGACGACGGCGCACGGCCTCGGTGAGCTGGCCGCCCTCGTCGTAGCCAACGTATCCCGGAGGCGCACCGATCAGACGCTGGACGCTGAATTTCTCCATGTACTCGGACATGTCGATACGCACGAGCGCACGCTCGTCATCGAACAGGCACTCGGCAAGCGCCTTGGCGAGCTCGGTCTTGCCCACGCCGGTGGGGCCCAGGAAGAAGAAGCTGCCGATGGGCTTGTCCGGATCGGAGAGGCCCGCACGGCTGCGACGCACGGCCGCGGCGACAGCGGAGACCGCCTCGTCCTGGCCGATGACGCGCTTATGCAGCTCGCCCTCCAAGCCCTTCAGCTTGTCGAGCTCGCCCTGCATCATCTTGGAGACGGGCACGCCGGTCCAAGCGCTCACGACCTCAGCGATCTCATCGGAGGTCACCTGCTCGTTGAGGCCCTCGCCGTCCTGCTGCTTTTGCGCCTCGAGCGCAGCCTCGGAATCCTGAATCTGCTGCTGCAGGCCCGGAATCACGGAGTAGCGCAGCTCGGACGCACGGCCCAGGTCGCCGTTGCGCGTCGCACGCTCCTCTTCGCTCTTGGCCTCGTCGAGCTGTCCCTTGAGCTCCTGCACGTGGTCGATGGCGTTCTTCTGGTTGAGCCAGCCGGCCTTTTGCACGTTGAGCTTTTCTTGGACCTCGGCAATCTCTTGGCGCAGGGCCTCCAGACGCTCCTTGGAGGCGTCGTCGGTCTCCTTCATGAGCGCCTGCTCCTCGATCTGCAGCTGGGTGAGCTGACGCATGGTGGCGTCGATCTCGACTGGCATGCTGTCGAGCTCCATGCGCAGGCGGCTTGCGGCCTCATCGACCAAGTCGATGGCCTTGTCGGGCAGGAAGCGATCGGCGATGTAGCGATCGGAGAGGTCGGCGGCGGCCACGAGCGCGCTATCGGTGATGTGCACGCCGTGGAAGATCTCGTACTTTTCCTTGAGGCCACGCAGGATCGAGATGGTGTCCTCGACGGTGGGCTCGCTCACCATCACGGTCTGGAAACGACGGGCGAGCGCCGCGTCCTTCTCAATGTACTTGCGGTACTCGTCGAGCGTGGTCGCGCCGATCGCGTGCAAGTCGCCACGGGCAAGCGCCGGCTTCAGGATGTTGCCGGCGTCCATAGAGCCCTCGGTGGCACCCGCGCCCACGATGGTGTGGAGCTCATCGATGAACAGGATGACCTTGCCCTCGGATTTTTGCACTTCTTTGAGCACGGCCTTTAAGCGGTCCTCGAACTCGCCGCGGTACTTGGCGCCAGCGACCAGCGCGCTCATGTCGAGCTCGATAAGGTCGCGGTCGCGCAGGGTGCTCGGCACGTCGCCGGCCACGATACGCTGGGCGATACCCTCGACGATGGCCGTCTTGCCGACGCCTGGCTCGCCTATGAGCACGGGGTTGTTCTTGGTGCGGCGGGACAGGACCTGAATAGTACGACGGATCTCGTCGGTACGGCCGATGACCGGGTCGAGCTTGCCGGCGCGAGCGAGGTCACAGATGTTGCGACCGTACTGCTCCAGCGCCTCAAACTGAGTCTTATCCTCGGCAGACGTCACGCGGTCATCGCCACGCAGCTCCTCGTAGACCTGTTCGATGCGCTCCTTGGTCACGCCTGCGTCGCGCAGAACGCGGCCGGCCTCGCCCTTGTCCTCGGCAAGTGCCATCAGCAGATGCTCGGTCACCACAAAGCTGTCGCCCATCTTGGTGGCCTTCTTCTCGGCCTTCTCGATGACGCGGACGAGCTCATTGGAAAGACCCATCTGCTGGCCCTCGCCCGAAACCTTGGGCGCGTGGTCGATGGCATCCTGCGTGGAGCGTGCGAGCTGGGCCGGTTCAGCGCCGATGCGCTCGATGATCACGGAGATATTGCGCTCGCCGGCACCGAGCAGGGCGGACAGCAGGTGAATCGGCTCCACCGCGCCGGCCTGCGCGTCAGCAGCCGTGCTCATGGCGGTCTGCAGCGCCTCGCGCGACGTCATTGCTAGCTTATCGATTCTCATGGAATCACCTCTCTTGGGGCGGCCGCCCTACGGGGCGGCTTCACGTTGTTCGAGAAGTATTGTTGCCAGCTTTGCGCGATCTTATACACAAATCTAAGTCTCTATATATAAGATTTTCTGAGTGATTGAAGGATAGGGTACTGAGACGCCGACCCACTGCATCCCCGACGACCAACCGTCTCGATCTGTAACATCTAGCAGCCGTTTTTGGGTCCAGATGTTACAGATCGAGATGAAATGATCGGCAGCGCCCGTTTGTCTAAATCTGTAACAACTACTCGGCA
>CAJLOU010000134.1 GCA_905208345.1 uncultured Collinsella sp. | reverse complement strand
ACACCATCAAAATCAGGCCGCAGATCATCGAGTTTTTCGAGACCGGTAACTTTGCATCGATGCCCCCGCGTGGCTATGCGCAGGGCATGATTTCGAGCTACGCTCGTTTTTTGGGGCTTAACCCGCGCGAGGTCGTCAACGCTTATTTTGACGACCTCATGGCATATGAACGCGAGACCTCGCAGCAGGGCGGTCGTTTTCAGGATGCTGCCGGCTACGTTAACTCGCGTTCGTCGGTCGATAACGGACGCTTTCTGATGGTTCAGGGAGGACGCTCGACGCGGTACGGCCAGCGTCCTCCGCAGGCTGGTTATATCACCGAGACGGGCTCTAGCGAGGAGATTCGTTCTCAGCGAGATCGCTTTCGCAGTACGCCCATGCCGGATGACCGCGCGCTTCCCGCCGCTCGCGGGTTGAGTCGCGATCCTCGCGCCGGTTACGGCGACGGTGGCTACTCCGGTCGCGGTTATCGCGGAGTTTCTGCCGGGCGTTCCCGCGGTGGATATGCCGACGCCGATACCACGCAGGTGACGCCGCGCCTCCGTTCCCAATCGCAGCCTTACGGGCAGCGCTCTTCGGCGCCTCGCTCTGACCAGCGTGGCTATCAGAACCGTGGTGAGCTTGCGCCGCGTTCGGGCCAGCGTGGCTCACAGCGCCAGGGCGGCTATCGTGGTCGTCCCGATAGCGGTCGCGGCCGTATGCCGCAGGGGAATGGCCGTGGCGGCTCCAATCGCGGACGCGGCGGTGGACGTGCTCCTCAGAACAATGGTCTCGATCCGCGCATCATCTACGCCGGCATCGGTGCCGTGGCACTTTTGCTGATTTTGCTCATCGTGGTCCTCCTGCGTGGCTGCGGCTCTTCTGCACCCGAGCCGACGCCCGAGACGCCCGCGGCCACCAAGACGACGACCAAGAAGTCTTCCAAGAAGACCGAATCCGTTGATGAGGATGAAGGCACCGACGATGCGACGGATTCTGCCGATTCCGATGCCGCCAAGGCGACGGTAAAAAAGGAAGAGGACGAGGTCATCAAGGTCAAGGTTTCCGTTGCCAAGGGCAAGACCGCCTGGATTGAGGTCAAGGTCGACGGCAAATCGGTCTACGGCGCCCAGGCGACCGGTCCCTTTGAGCAGGAGTACACGCCCGAGTCCTCGATCGAGATCACCACGTCCAAGCCCTCCGATGTCACGGTTACCAAGAACGGTGAAAAGGTCCGCTATGACACCAAGACATCGGGCGTGGCGCGCGTGACCATTACCGTTCCCAAGAAGGAGTCCACAGACTCCAAGGACGGCGAGGGTAACGACGGCACCGATACTGCCGACGGCACCGACGCCCAGTCTGCCGACGGCGCCGATGCTCAGTCTGCCGACGGCACCGACACGGCATCCGACGGCCAGGCAGCAAACGATTAGTTGACTATTCGTACGACAGCTACTAAGGCTCCCCGTACCGAAAGGAAGAACCATGGCTAAAGATTCCAGCTTCGACGTTGTGTCCGAGGTCAATATGCAGGAGGTCGATAACGCTTTCCAGCAGACCACGCGCGAGATCTCTCAGCGCTATGACCTCAAGGACTCCGGCGCCTCCATCGAGCTTTCGAAGGGCGACAAGCTCTTTACGATCAATGCCCCGGCCGATTTCGTCTCCAAGCAGATCGTCGACGTGCTGAGCTCTAAGCTCATCAAGCGCGGCATCGACCTCAAGGCTGTCTCCTGGGACGCGCCGCAGGCGGCTTCGGGCGGTACCGTGCGCGTGCTCGGCCATATCGTCGAAGGCATCGACCAAGCGACCGCCAAGAAGATTAATAAGGACATCAAGGATCAAAAGCTCAAGGTCAAGGTGACCATCGAGGCCGATAAGCTGCGCGTTACCTCGGCCTCTAAGGACGCGCTTCAGACGGTGATCCAGTTCCTGCGCGACCAGGACTACGGCCAGCCGCTGCAGTTTACCAACTACCGCTAATTTACTCGAAAGGACCGTTCTCCAACATGGATACTCCGTTGGGTTCCGTACTCTACATCACGCTTGGCTGCGCTAAGAACGAGGTCGATACCGACCGCATGCGTTCGCTGCTGACCGCTGCGGGCTACGAGGAGGCATTCGATCCGCAGGATGCCGATATCGCTATCGTCAACACGTGCTCGTTTCTCGCCTCGGCGACGTCCGAGAGCATCGAGACCACGCTCGAGCTCGCCAACGAGGTGCAGGACGGCGTTCGCGCCTGCCCCATCGTCATGTGCGGTTGCGTGCCGTCTCGTTACGGCGACGACCTGCCCGACGAGCTTCCTGAGGTCGCTGCCTTTGTGAAGGCCGATGAGGAAGACGGTATCGTCTCTGTCATCGATGGCGTACTGGGCGTGGAGCGCGAGATCGCGGCCTATATCCCGCAGGTCAAGCGTACCGTTGAGGGTGCCGTTGCCTACGTCAAGATCTCCGATGGCTGTAATCGTTTTTGCAGCTTCTGCATGATCCCCTACATTCGCGGTCGCTATCATTCGCGAAATGCCGAGAGCATTATCTCCGAGGTTCGCGACCTGGTTGCCGGCGGTGTGCGCGAGATCGTGCTGATCGGCCAGGACACGGGCATTTGGGGTACCGACTTTGCCGACGAGGACGTCGCCGAGGGCTCGCCGCGCAATCTGGCGCAGCTGCTGCGCGCCGTCGCCGAGGCCGTGCGCCCGCACAACGTCTGGGTCCGCGTGCTCTATCTGCAGCCCGAGGGTATGACCGACGAGCTTATCGAGACGATTCGCGATACGCCTGAGGTGCTGCCCTATATCGATATCCCCGTGCAGCACTGCGACGCCCGCATCCTCAAGGCCATGCGTCGCTCCGGTTCGCGCCAGGAGCTCGAAGATTTGTTCCGCGACCTTCGCGAGCGCATCCCCGGCATCGTGATTCGCTCTACGGCCATGGTCGGATTCCCGACCGAGACCGACGACGAGTTCCGCGACCTTATTGACTTTATGGACACCGTCGGCTTTGACTACACGAGCGTCTTTGCCTACTCGCGTGAGGAGGGCAGCCTGGCCGCCAAGATGGAGGGCCAGGTCGATGAGGAGGTCAAGCTCGAGCGCGCCCAGGAGGCCATGGATCTGGCCGAGTCGCTTGGTTTTGCCGCCACGGCAGCCCATGTGGGTGAGCGCGCCCAGGTGATCGTCGATGGCATCGAGGAGACCGAGGACGGCGCCGAGCTGATCGGTCACGCCTGGTTCCAGGCGCCCGATTCCGATGGCGCGGTGCATCTGGATGCCAGCGAGGCGTCCGTGGGCGATATTCTGACCGTCGAGTTTACCGATAGCTTCTGCTATGAGCTTATCGGTCATGTTGTGGAGTAGGAGAGCGTTGTGGCAAACGAGAGCAATAAGGAACTGACGAGTGTTTGGACGCCCGCCAACATCGTGACGTGCGTTCGCATCGTCTTTATCCCGGTGTTCATGATCGTCTCGGCCCTGTCTCAGGCGAGCGTTGCCGGTACGGACTGGAGCACCTTTGACGGCCCGCTCGCCGCCGCTGCCTTCATTTTGTATGTGATCCTGTCGTGCACCGATAAGGTCGACGGCTATCTGGCGCGCTCGCGCAACGAGATCACCGATTTCGGCAAGTTCTTGGACCCCATCGCCGACAAGCTGCTGGTGTTCTCGGCCCTGCTGCTGTTCTTGGATTTTGGCGCGGTGACCGTGTGGTCCGTGTTCATCATCTTGTTCCGCGAGCTGCTGGTGAGTGCCCTTCGCATGGTCGCGAGCGCTGCCGGCGTGGTCGTTGCCGCCGATAAGCTCGGCAAGTATAAGACGGCGACCACGATGGTCTCCATCTGCGGCTATCTGTGCGTCTTTGCGATGGCCGGTCTCCAGCTGGGGCCGGTGTCGCTGCTGCTCGGTGTCTATTCGGTGTCGCGCTTCCTGTACGTCATCGCCGTGATTTTGACCATTGTCTCGGGCGCCCAGTACTTCTGGAACTGTCGCAAGATCGTCTTTTCGGTCTAGGTCCTGGTGGGTATGACGGAGTCTTATTTGCTAATCGCCGCAAACAACGAGGAACTGGCGCGCGATATTGTCGAGCGCGCGAGTGCCCGTGGTGTGACGGTCTCGACGGCGGAGTCGCTGACGGCGGGTATGATTGCCTCGACGATTGCCGATATCCCGGGTGCCTCGGCGGTGCTTCGTGGTGGCGCGGTGACCTACTGCGATGAAATCAAACATCGCGTGCTCGGCGTTAAACAGGAAACGCTCGATCGGTTTAGCGCCGTGTCGCACCAGACGGCTCGCGAGATGGCCGCAGGCTCGCTGGAGCTTTATCAGAGCGATATAGCCGTAAGCGCAACGGGCTACGCTGGGCCCGGTGGTGGCACCGAGCAAGAACCCGCCGGTACGTTCTATATTGGGTGGGCGTATCGCGCGGCCGATGGGGGAGCGCCGGTTGTCGAGTCTGCGCGCTGTCATTACGAGGGCGATCGGTCGTGCGTTCGTGCTCATGCGGTCGCGGAGGCTTTGGAGCGCATTGTTCGCGTGCTCAATTCTATGGAATAGACATGGTTTAAGGGGCCTTAGGGCCCCTTAATTGTGGAGATAGGGACCTTTGACGGAATTGGTGTTTGCGCTGGTATAAGGCCTAAATTTATTCGTGCACCTCTATTTGTGATTGGCGTGGTCAAGCGTTTGGTCGGTGATTGGTCGGCGTTTGGTCGGGTTTTGGAATGGTCGGGTACATATGATGAATCTGAACGGTTGACCACGAACAGCCGTTCGTTTATTATCGTTTCAGGTTGTTAAGAGGAGGGCTATTCATGGCCAAGAATTCAGGTCCCGTACGTA
>CAJLOU010000133.1 GCA_905208345.1 uncultured Collinsella sp. | reverse complement strand
ACTGGAGAGGAGGTATTACGAGCTCCTGTGCGAATTGGAGAGAGCGCTCCCGCAAGCTGCCTCTTGACAACTTATAGGAGCGTCGGTTTTTATTTCGCGAAATTCGGTATGGTTGGGGGTAATCGGTTAAACGTAGTAGATAGGCCCATTTCGTGGCGAACGAATCAAGCCGAGGTACAAAATAGCCCCCGCCCTAGAAAAATCGTCGGCAAGGTAGCAAAAAGCCCCGCGGGCAGGAGGCTGCTCGCGGGGCAAAGAAGAGGGGCTTATTGGTGGCGGACCGAGGGGTTCGGCATGGGGTATCTGCCGCGGCCGCTCTTAAGGCATTACAGCTCGACGAGCTGGCCGGTCTCGGCGGCCTCCTTGATGGCGTTGAGAAGCGTGAGCGTCTTAACGTTGTCGGCGGGAGTCACGACGGGCTCGACCTCGCGGCGAACGACCTTCACAAAGTGCTTGAGCTGCATCTTGTGCGGCAGCGCCGGGTCCACGGCCGGGATCTCCATCTGCAGCGGCTTGTGCCAGTTGGAGGCGCCGTCGTAGGAGAACCGGTGCAGGCGGGGCAGCGAAAGGGCGCCCTTAGTGCCGCCGATAAAGTAGGCGTCGGCGTCGAAGGGGCGGTACTGCGGATCCTCGCGAGCGGTGGCCTCCCAGTTCCAGGGGCTGGCGGTGGCGTCAGAGATGGTCATGCTTGCGAGCGCGCCATCGGCAAAACGGACGTTGACCACGGCGGAGTCCTCGGTCTCAAAACCGCGGGCGGCGCTGGACTGCATGCCCTGGACGGCAACGGGCTCGCCCAGCAGGTAGCGGAGCAGGTCGACGTCGTGCACCAGGTTGACCAGGATCGGGCCGGCACCCTTCTTGCGGCGCCACTCGACATCGAAGTACTCGTCATTCTTATAGATCATGTAGTGGAAGCTCGACACGGTGAGCTTGCCCAGCTCGCCGGACTCGATGATCTCCTTGGCCTTGTTGACGAAGGGATTGTGGCGACGGTGCTGACCCACGAGTACGGGCACGCCGGCGGTCTCGGCCTCGGCGGCAAAGGCCTGGGCATCCTCGAGGTCGTTGGAGATCGGCTTTTCGACCAGCGGCACGATGTTGCGCTTCACAGCCTCGCGGGCAACGCCCAGGTGTAGGTCGTTGGGCGTGGCGATGATGACGGCCTCGGGCTTGACCTCGTCCATCATCTGGGCGGGATCGGTATAAAACGGCACGCCGGCGGCCTCGGCCGTGGCGCGGGCGCCCTCAAAGGCGTCGGCGATGGCGACGAGCTCGGCCTCGGGCTCCTCGGTGACAAAGCGGATGTGGTTGCGGCCCATGGCGCCGGCGCCGATAACGGCAATGCGGACGGGGTTGAGCTCAGACATTTCGACTCCTTAATACTGGTGGCGGTGGAATGCGGCAAGGGGGCGGTCCTTGCCGCATCAAGCAAAACTAGGCGGACTTCTTCTTGCTGTCGGAGACCATCATGTAGACGGTGAGTACGACGGCGATTGCGGCGATTACGATGGCACCGTAGAAGGACTGCTGGTAGGCGGCGCTGCCGGCCTCGGCGTGATACAGCACGGCGGTGATGGGCTGGCTGATCCAGGTGGAGGCGGCGTAACCCAAAAACATGATGCCGTAGTTGACGCCGATGTTGCTGGTGCCGAAGGCGCCACCAGTGAGCGGCGGGTAGATGACGAGCAGGGCGCCAAAGCTAAAGCCGAGCAGGGCGAGCGCCACAAAGAACATGCTCTGCGTAAAGCTCATCGACATGATGACGAGCGCGACGATGGTGACGACAAGGCTGATGAGCAGCGACTTATAGGCGCCGAGCTTGTCGATGATCTGGCCAAAGGACAGACGACCGACCAGGTTGGCGCAGGTGTTGACGGAGACGACCACACCGCCGAGGGCGACGGCCGCGGCGCTCGTGGGGTCGGCGAAGAGCTGGACGGCGGCGATGGAGGCAACCTTGCCCACGAGCAGGGTGCCCGCGGTGGCGGCAAAGGCGAAGGTGACGATGAGGACCCAGAAGCGCGGGGTCTTGACCATCTCGCCCGGGGTGAGGTCACCGAAGGTGCCGGCATGCGCGCCGCCCTTGGGGGCCTCGAAGCCCTCGGGCAGCCAACCGGCCTCGGGGGCCTTCAGGAACAGGGCGGAGGCGGCGATCGTCACAAAGAAGATGACGCCGAGTGCCTTGAGGGCGTCAAAGATGCCCAGGCTCGGGATGAGCAGCGAAGCGAGCACCGGGGACAGCACGGCGGGGCCGGCGGTCGAAGCGGCCAGGGTGATGCCGGAGGCGAGACCCTTCTTGTCGATGAACCACTTTTGGCCGGTGGTGAGCGCCGGGTTGTAGCCCAGGCCGTTGCCGACGGCGGCGACGAGCGAGAACCACAGGTAGAACTGCCACGGCTCGGTGACGGTGCCGGACATGAACCAGCCCACGCCGTAGCACACGGCGGCGGCGATCACGACGTTGCGCGGGCCGATCTTATCGGAGATACGGCCGGCGAAGATGCCCGTCACGGCCATGATGGTCTGAAAGACCGGGAAAGCCCAGGTAAGGGCGCTCGACCACTCGGGGTAGACGGCGAGCAGGTTCTTGCTCACGACGGAATACAGCGCGATGGAGCTGATGAAGAACATGGTGACGCACGCGGCGGAAAGCACGACGGCGCGACCCTTGTTGGAGTTGGTGGAAGCCATTGGACTCTTTCTAATCGATACGGGGGAGGAGCGGGCGTGTCCGCGGGGCCTCCCTGTCGGGTTGGTTTACTGGTCAGTCGGCTTGGCGACGCCGGACTCATCGGACCAGAGCTCGGCACCCTTGTTCTTAAGGTAGTTGTCGGCATAGGCGCGACGGCCGCCGGGCTTGGCGGTGAGGTCGCCCATCATGTTGGAGAAACCGCCGTCGACCTTGATGGCATCCCCGGTGGTAAAGTCCGAGCGCTTGGACGCCAGGAACATGACGGCGTTGGCGATATCGCTGACCTCGCCGATGCGGCGCGTGGCGATCAGACGGCTGCGGCTCTTTTCGACCTCGGGGTCGGCGTAGAAATTGGCCGACATCGGGGTCTTAACGAAGCAAGGCTCGACGCAGTTGGAGCGGACGCCGTAGGGGCCCCACTCGGCGGCGAGCATCTTGGACATCATGTTGACGCCGGCCTTGGTGGAGCTGTACACGCCCGAGAACGTCTCGGGGGAGTGGCTGGCGACGGTCGAGATGTGCACCAGGCGACCCTGGCCGGCCTTGATCATCTCGCGACCAAAGCGCTGCGAGGTGATGAAGTAACCGGTGAGGTTGACGTTGAGCACCTGCTCCCAGTCGCTCAGCGGCAGGTCCTCCATGGCGGCGAAGCGCAGGATACCGGCGGTGTTGACGAGGACGTCGACGCGGCCGAAGTTGGCGATGGTGGCGTCGACGGCAGCCTGAACCTCGGCCTCGTCGGTGGCGTTCATCTTGTAGCCCTCGGCGTGGATGCCAAATTCGGCAGCGAGGTCGGCGGCAGCGGCCTTGACCTTCTCCTCGTCCAGGTCGAGCATGACGACGTTGGCGCCATTGCGGGCGAACTCGCGGCAGATCTCGGCGCCCATACCGCCGAGCGCGCCAGTCACGGCGCAGACATCGCCCTCGAGCTTAAGCCAATTGCTCATAGGAACTTCCCTTCTTGTGCCTCCCGGTGGGCCGCTCCCATTAATCGACCCACGTGGTTTTCGCTGGTTATCGTATGCTTTGCATTTGCGCAGGTGAATTGCATATTTGTTAGAATAGCGTTAACCGTAGGTTTACACTGTGTGATGCAGATTATTCTCAATTGAGCGCGTGACCTGCGAAAACAACCCCCTGTGGCACCATGCGGTCACAGGCGCGAAAACGGGAGATTGACGTGTACGATCGACGACTTGAGGCCATATCGGCCGCCGCGGAGCTGGGAAGCTTCTCGCGTGCGGCGGCAAAATTGCGTGTGTCGACGCCGGCACTCGTCAAGCAGGTATCGGGTTTTGAGGCGGAGTTCGGTATTACGCTGTTCGAACGCTCGCACTCGGGCGTCAAGGTGACGCCGGCGGGCGCTCTGCTGGTGGACGACGCGCGCTCGATCATGCGGCAGTCCGAGGACGCGCTGCGCCGTGCCCGACGCGCGGCGGGCGATGGCGGTGCCGTGCGCCTGGGCGTGTCGATGATGTGCCCGGGGCGCCAGACGCTGTCGATGTGGACGGGTGTGCACGAGCTGGAGCCATCGTTGCGATTTGAGATCGTGCCGGTAAGCGACCTCTACGACGAACGCGAATCCGTCATGCGCAGCCTCGGTCGCGAGGTGGATGTAGTGCAGTCGAGTTTTTCGACCCCACGCTGGGGCGACACTTGCCAAAAGCTCCGCATCGTCAACGTGCCGTTTTATATCGACCTGCCGCGCACGAGCCCGCTGGCGCGCAAGACACGCATTACGGTCGCCGACTTGGAGGGCATGCGCCTGCGCGTACTGCGCCACGGCAACGATGCCATGGACAGCCTGCGCATCGACCTGTTGGCCGACGGCGGTGTGGACGTGATCGATGCGGATAGCTTTGACTTCGCGCTCTTTAACGAGGCGGAGGAAAAGGGCGACGCGGTGCTCACCTGCGGCGCATGGTCGGGGGTGCACCCGGCCTTTGTGGGCGTGCCGTTCCTGTGCGGCCGTGAGGTACCGGTCTTTCTGCACTATCCGCTCGAGCCAACCCTCCAAGTCCAAAAATTCGTCAACGCCATGGCCCAACTCCTTAACTAGCTAATTTAGGACGGGGCTTTTTAGCTACTTTCGCCGCACTACCAGCACAATGCGAAAAATGATGCGAAAAATGACGGTTGATTTCCGATCTCAGCCGAACACATTAGGCGGACAGGCCGTTCCCGCAGCTAGCCGAACGCCCCCGAGGCCCCATCCGGGCCCCGGGGGCGCCGTTTTCCCAGTTGAAGGAACGGTGGAGATGTGTTTCGATGGGT
>CAJLOU010000132.1 GCA_905208345.1 uncultured Collinsella sp. | reverse complement strand
CAGGCAAAGCTCAGGTCGCACAGGGTGTCCTCGTCGGCATCGTCAAAGCGAAACGACATGTGGTCGAACATGGCCACCGCATCGGCTTCGTCTTGGGGCTCGCGCGCCCCGTCATCCAGCGTGCGCTCGCCATCGACGATGCTCGGCTCAATCTCCAACACCTGCTGCGCACGGTTCAGGCACGCGGCAGCACGCGGAAGCGTCAGCACCACCATCTGGGCCATCATCACAAAGAACAGGATCAGAATTGCATACTCCAGCACCGCCGAGATACTCGCAATCTGCATGGCGTGGGCACCTACGCGGTTGCCACCCACCCACAGCACCGCCACCTCGGCGATGTTCATCAAAAAGAAGCTTGAGCTGTCGAGGCCCACAAACAGGTGGTTGACTTTGATGGCGTTGGCGGCGTAGTCGCTAAACACCTCGTCCAGGCGCCGCTCCTCGTGACGCTCCTTGTTAAACGCACGGATGACGCGCACGCCCACGATGTTTTCGCGCAGCACCACGTTCATGCGGTCGATAAAGCCCTGTAGGCGCATAAAAATCGGCGCCGCGTTGGCAACCGTAAAGACCGCCGCCACCAGCACAATCGCAACGACTACGCCCAGAAGCGTGCCCATGGCGGGATCGATAAACCAGGCGAAGATGATGCCCGCCACAGCCAAAAACGGCACGGGCAGCACCAGCTGAATCGTCTGCAGAATCGCCTGCTGAATCACGTTGATGTCGTTGAGCGAGCGCGTGATCATCGAACCCGTGCCAAAGCGCTCAAAGTCGCTGGCAGACAGCTCGAGAGACTTGTCGTAAACGGCATTGCGGATATCGCAGGCCACGTTAGCCGCCAGACGCGCCGAAAGGTAGCAGCCCAGCACCGCGCCGCCGCTGGCCATGCCGGTCGCGATGAGCATGTACAGGCCGTTGCGTAAGATGTAGTCGACATCGCCCGTGGTAATACCGGTGTTGACCATGTTCGCCAGCATCGTGGGAACCAACAGCGTACCGACGTTATCCACCAGCAGCACCAGCAGCGTCACTGCGACAAGCCCTCGATATGGCTTTAGAAACCTCATTAACAGTCGCACGACTCCCCCTCACCTTGATTCTCGGCTTGGCTCTCGGCAGCGATATGCTGCTTAAAGGCATCGCACTCATCGCCGAGCACCTGAGAGAATTTGCCGATCAAGCGCATAATCTCGCGCTGCTCACATGGCTCAAGCGCGCCAAAGGCTCGCTGTTCGGCCTTGAGTGCCGGCAGCGCATAACGCTCGGCAAATCGCCTGCCCTCTTCGGTCAGGCTCACAACCTTGTTCTTGCGGCTGCCTTCGGCAAACTCCAACGTTGCGAAGCCCCGCGCCGTCAAGGTCTTAATTGCCGAGTTGATGGTCTGTTTGCTGTAGAACCATTCGCTTGTCAGACGGCTTACGGCAATACTGCCGCCCGCCGTGCTGGTGTCGACGAGCATCCAATAGGCGCAGTCCGAAAGGCCGCAGGCGCGCGAGAACTCCGAATAGATATGGTCGAGTCCATTGAGCAACCGATCGAAGTCGACCAGCGTAACCGCACTATTCATCTATCCCACCATTCAATTGTCCGATTTTTGACCAATTATGTGTCTCTAGATTAGTCCGAGTTTTGACTATCGTCAACAGGCTCTCCGCGAATGCGTGCATTTTTATGGCCTATCGGCAGAAAAAGACCGCCGGCGCGGGGGCGGCGCCAGCGGTCACGTGAAAATCGGGTTTTATTGCCTGTTAAGCGGCGACGGCCTCATAGACCGTAGCGCCCGAGAAGCTGTCATGCAGGCTCTTGCCGGCAATCCACGGCAGCTCGACGACCTCGCAGACCGTGTTGACCAGCTCGGAGCAGTCAGTAAAGTGGCCCTTGTCGTTGAGGGCCTCGCAATCCTGAACACGCCAATAGCCATCGGTGTGCGTGATGTAGTACTCGTGATCGTTGATCGACACGAAAGCGCGCGTCTTGGAACGCAGCAGCTTCAGAAATCCTTCGAAGTCGGTCTCGACGACATCTCCAGCCTGGAACATGATGTTACCTCCTGGCCCGGCGCCACCATGGCGCGTTGATAAACGTTGGTGCTCCTTTAGTAAAACCTTTATCAGAGGTTATGCGTTCGTCATTTAGGTAAGTGGTAAAAAACCGCAGGGTAGACGGGATAAAACGTTTAACCATCCCATTTGTTTGTCACATTCTGAAGGTACTTTTATGCAAACCCACTTTCCCAATTGGAATCCATCCTTTTGGCCGGGCAATTGACCGTCTATCGTTTGAGCCCGACGGGTATGAACGTGGCATCTGCAACGCCACCGCAAGGAGACGCCATGGAGACCATCGAAGCGCTCATTCACCGCCGCAGCTGCCGCAACTACAGCGATCGTCCCGTCGAGGCCGAAAAGCTTGCGCGTATTATCGAAGCCGGCCAATATGCACCGAGCGGCATGGGCCGCCAACCGGTGACGTTTGTCGCCGTCACCGACCCCGCGACCGTCGAGCGTCTCTCACAGCTCAACGCCCAGGTCATGGGCAGCAACAGCGACCCCTTCTATGGCGCCAAGACCGTTGTGGTGGTGCTGGTTGACCGCAGCGTGCCCACACATCTGGAAGACGGCTCGCTCGCCATGGGCAACCTGCTCAACGCCGCCTATGCACTGGGTGTCGATTCGTGCTGGATTCACCGCGCGCATGAGGTCTTTGACTCGCCCGAGGGCCTGGAGCTGCTGGCCAGCTGGGGCCTGCCCGCCGACGGCAGCCTGCGCGGTGTCGGTAACTGCATTCTTGGCTACGCCGAGGACACGCCACCCGAGGCAAAGCCGCGCCGCGACAACGTGGTGTACGTAAAGTAATTAGTTCCGCCGTTCTACCGAACGGCGGACCCGCTGAAAGGCCCCGTCCCAAATTTGCTGCCCCACTCGCAACTTATCCCGCCGATGGAGTTGTTGCCGTTTCATTTGCCTGGGCCGTTTCGGCGTCGTCGCCTTGCTTGTCTTCGTCCTTTTGCGCATCGGCGATGGTGGAGGCCGCCGCAACGATACCACGCTGGGGCGCGACGCCCGTCTGGGTCTGAGCGCCCTCGACAACTTCTGTACCTGCATGCGCGAGCTCGGGCGATTTAAACACTGCGTCCAAGTTGGCGCCACCGCCGGCATAGCCAAGCGCAGCGAGTGCGATGACGATCACTGCAACGGCGGCCACGATCGGCACGTAGCGATGCCAGCCGGCGGGATTGAGCCCGCTGCGGCGAGCCGCCCCGCGGCTGATGTAGCCGAGCGTTCCGTCGTGCTTGAGCTTTGAGCCCACCACGCGTTTGCGGCCCCACAGCGAGGACTCTGCCTGCATTGCCAAGCGGGCGCTTGCCGAAGGATAGCCGTATTTAGTGCGCTTGAACGAGCCATCAAACCCCGAGGCGTGTTTGCCCCACGTCACCGATGTCGTGCGTCGGTTGACCGGCGCGGCACTCCGCCTTCTGCGGCTCGGTTTTGAAGTCTCAGCCATATGCCCTCGCACGCCGTAACCAAATCGAAACAATAACGCTTTGGACTGTAGCACACGCGTCGCGCGCGGTCACGGGCGCCTCGCTCAACGGTCATCGTCCTTCAGCAAGCGCCACAGCGTTGTACGGCTTATGCCCAGCACCTCCGCCGCACGGGTTCGGTTGCCGTGGAGATGGTCTACAACCAGATGCGCGATATCTCGCTCGGTATCGGCCAGCGGTCGCAGGATATACAGGTCACTTTCGAGCGTCGGGGCGCCAAAGGTTGCGGTCTTAATCACGTCCTCTTGGGCGAGCACTTCCTCCGCCACAGCGCGGTCCACCGTGCCCGTCCCCGCCAATATATACAGTCGTTCCGAGACCTCGCGAAGCTGCAGATAATTGCGCGGCCAGCGGTAAGCATCGAGCGTCTTCGTCGCCGCGGCAGACAGCGTGGGTGCTGCCGTCTCAAATGCATCAGCGAGATATTCCAAATAGCGCGCAACCTTCGTCGACGCGGCTCCCTGCTCGGCGACTGCCGGCGCCACGCTCACCGCACAGGCGAAGCGCTCGGTCACAAAGGCGGCTTGATCACTTTCGCCGCCGCCCGGCATGTCATTCGCTGTCAGCACCACATGGCAGCGCGTCGCCAACGCAGTGTCGGTCATCGTGGAGACCAGCTCGCGGAGGCGCTGGGGGCCAACCGCATTCCAGCCCTCAATGCAAAGGGTCAGCCCCGTTTGGAACAACGGCGATTCGGCGCTTTTGAGCACATGGCGCCAACCGCGCTCGGTGAGTTCATCAAGCGCAAGGGAAACAAAGGGCTGATCGGCAAAAGGACCGTCCAGATAGAGGCGCTTGGCGATCTCGATCTGACCCGCTCCCAGCTCACCCTCGAGCATAAGGGGCACACCGCGCGCGTAGCTCTCGGCAACCGGCGCAGCCACCGAGGCCGCCCCCTCAACGATGCCGTACGCGCTCAATTCGTAGCGGGCCTCAACCTCGTCGGCGTTGAGCCACTCGATGCCCGCATGCGCCGCGGCGCCGCGCACCTCGCGGACCACGACGACCCAAAGGCCCCCGCCCTCTTTGTCGGTGGGGCGAACGGTCAGGCTCAGGCGCGTACCCGCACGCCCCATAACCAGACGCGCGCCGTCTCCTATACGGTCGAGGCGCTCAGCGACAAAAGCCGCCACATCCCGCTCGAGTGCCGCGTCATTCATGGTCGAGATCGCGACGTCCCCACGCGCATCGATTGCCAATGCCGAGGCCCCGGCAGCAGCCAGGGCCTCGGTCAAGATGTTCAGCTTGGCATCGCTATCCATGATTTGCCCCTGTCCGCAGCGACGTGCAACCGTCGACGGTCGCACGACCGAGTGTTTCAAAATTGAACGATATTGCTCACCAAACACTATAGGGCAGAAAGCGTCATCCTGCGAGTATAGGTGTTGCCCCGCATCGCCATCCTGGCGGGGCGATAAGAGCTCTTCGGGACTTATAAACCTGCGGACAAGCCATACCCGCAAGAGCTCCTATCGCTCCACCGTGAGAATGCGCTCACCAGCAACCA
>CAJLOU010000131.1 GCA_905208345.1 uncultured Collinsella sp. | reverse complement strand
TACCCCATCATCAAGAGTTCGCTCGACGCCGGCAATATCGACGTCTTTGCCATGGACCGCTCCACGCTGGCCGGTTACATGAACGAGACCGTTGAGCTGCTGCAGCCCGAGGTCAAGTTTGGCGAGCAGGGCTACGGCGTGGCGACCAAGAAGGGCTGCGACCTTTCGGCCGTGGTCGATCAGGTGATTTGCGATCGCCTGGCCGATGGCTGGCTCGATGACGAGGTCAAGGCCTGGGGTCTTGTGTAAGCGCTCGGCGTAGGAAGGAAACAAATGCTCGAAGGATTGTTTGACGCCGACCGCTGGTCGACGACATTCCAAAACATGGGGCCCTTCTGGGAGGGCTTTGGCGTGACGCTGCAGGTGGTCGTTGCCGGCCTGCTGCTGTCGCTCGTGCTGGGCACGCTGCTGGGCGTGTTCTCGACCACCCGCTCGCGTGTTCTGCGTGGCATCAGCCGCGTGTACGTGGAGTTTTACCAGAACACCCCGCTACCCGTGCAGGTGCTCTTTATGTACATGGCCGGTCCACAGTTTTTGCAGGCCATAACCGGGGCCGACCAGCCGGTGCGCATCGCACCGTTTGTGTTGGGCTTCTTGGGCGTGGGCCTGTACCACGCGGCCTATATCTCGGAGGTCATCCGCACCGGTATCGAGGCCGTTCCGCGCGGTCAGATGGAGGCGGCCCAGAGCCAGGGCTTCACCCGCGCCCAGGCCTACTGGTACATCGTGCTGCCTCAGACGTTCAAGATCATTCTGCCGCCGCTGTGCAACCAGGCGCTCAACCTGGTCAAGAACACCTCGGTGCTGGCGCTCGTAGCTGGCGGCGATCTTATGTATCGCTCCGATAACTTTGTAAGCCTGTACGGCTACCTGCAGGGATACATCGTCTGCTGCCTTATGTATTTCATCATCTGCTTTCCGCTCGCCATGCTGGTGCAGTGGCTCGAGCGCCGCTCCAAGGAGCGTCCGCGCGGCGTGAGCCTCGCCGAGCTGGGGCTCGACAACGTAGAGGAGGCCTAGCGCATGGAAATCTTCAACGCGACCAACCTGCTCTACATTTGGGGCGGCTTTGTTAAGACAATCGAGATCTCGGCGCTGTCGATCTTTTTCTCGCTCATCTTTGGCACGGTGCTGGCGCTCGTTAAAAGCTATGCGCCCCGCCCGTTTCGTATTTTGGTGAGTGCCTATATCGAGCTGTTCCGTTGCACGCCGAACCTGCTGTGGATCCTGTTTATCTACTTTACGGTGCAGGGTTTGGACATTGTGATTTCGACCATCGCCTTTACGCTGTTTACCAGCGCTGTTATGGCCGAGATTGTGCGCGGCGGCCTCAACTCGATTCCGCGCGGCCAGTTTGAGGCGGCGCAGAGCCAGGGCTTTGGCTTCTTTGCCACCATGCGCTACATCATTCTGCCGCAGACGTTTAAGACGATTATTCCGGCGCTGTTTAGCCAGTGCACGACCGTCATCAAGGACAGCTCGTATCTTTCGGGCATTAACGTGGCCGAGCTCATGTACACGGCAAACGTCGTGATGGCCCACGCGATCGACCTGTCGCAGGTGCTTATGCTCTACGGCCTGGTGTTTGCGATGTACTTTGTGCTCAACTTTGGTATCTCGCTGCTGGTGAGAGCCTATCAACGCCGCATCGTAGCCGCATAGTCCTGCTTCCCCAAGCACGGCACCTTGCCCCTCAATCGTCGCTTGCGTACATTTAGTACGCGGCGCTCCTCTTTCGGGGCAATCTGCCACACTTGGGAAACCAGGACAGAGGTAGGGGCAAAATGAGAAATGGAAACAGCCTTTTTCTCATTTGTTAGAAAGGAATCGCGATGAGCGATCTGGAGAATAAGAAGAATCCTGTGGTCATTACCATCGCGCGCGACTTTGGCGCCGAGGGCCACGAGATTGGTCGCATGCTTGCCGACGAGTTGGGGATTCCGCTGTACGACAACGAGCTGCTGGTGCGTGCGTCGCTGCGCGCGGGCGAGTCGCTCGATAAGATGGCCGCCTATGATGAGCGCCTGGCCGTGGAGAACATGGCGTTTTTGCCCGACCGCTACGACGCCCGTTCGTACTCGGACAAGCTGTTCCAAAAGATGAGCCAGGTGATTTTGGACCTGGGTGAGACCGAGAGCTGCATTATCGAAGGCCGTCTGTCCGATTACCTGCTTCGCAACAACCCCAACCACATTGCCGTGTTGGTGACCGCTCCCTTTGAGGACCGCGTCGAGATTGTGCGCAAGAAGCGTGGCCTCAACAAAAAGAAGGGCGCCAAGCTGGTCAAACAGCAGCAGAAGGCGCGCGAGGCGTTCTATAAGCGCTACAGCGCCGGCAAGTGGAAGATGACGAGCGGTAAGGATATCGTCGTCAACCGCGCCAAGCTGGGGCGCGAAGGCTGCAAAGACGTTATCGCCGCTGCCTACCGCTACAAAGTGGCTCAACTCGAAGGCTAGCCGACCAAAAACCACCACAAAGGGTACAGGCACCTTTGTGGCGGTTTTTGTTTTAGGCCGAGGGGAAGGCCTTGGCGGCAGTGCCTATCCTCGGCTTTTGCATAGTCTCGATCTGTAACACCAAGCCAGCGAAAATGGCTCTAACTGTTACAGATTTAGATGAACCGTTCGGCCGTCAGCCCAACGTCTTGATCTGTAACACCAGGCGGCATATTTGGTCTCTAACTGTTACAGATTGAGATGCGGCGTGGGCGGCCGGCACAATATCTCGATCTGTAACAACTGCAGGGCTCAACGGACTCCAGGTGTTACAGATTGAGACAAAACGAGCAAGCAAGTCCCAAACCACCACAAAAGTGCCTGTCCCCTTTGTGGTGGTTTGGGCGGCCGGCATAGAAAAAGTCCCCGCCGGGCGTGTGCTCGACGGGGACTTTGCCGTTTGATGGCTAGCGCTGTAGGTGATTACTCGCCCAGCAAGCTCTTGGTGATGGAAGCGGCGGCCTTCTTGCCGGCGCCCATCGCCAGAATGACCGTAGCGGCACCGGTGACGATGTCGCCGCCGGCCCAGATGCGGGGATCGGTGGTCTGGCCGGTCTCCTCGTCAGCGACGATGTAGCCCCACTTGTTGAGCTCCATCTTGCCGCCGATCTTCTTTGCGAAGGGGTTGGCGTTGGTGCCGATAGCCGAGATCGCGACGTCGCAGGGAATCTCCTCGATGGCGCCCTCGATGGGCACCGGGCGACGACGACCGGACTCGTCGGGCTCGCCGAGCTCCATCTTCTGGACCTTGACGGCGCACACGGAGCCGTCCTCGCCAGCGACAAACTCGAGCGGGGAGACGAGCGGCAGAACCTCGACGCCCTCGGCCTTGGCATGGTGCAGCTCGGCGCGACGGCAGGGCATCTCGTCCTCGGTACGACGGTAGGCGATGATGGCGTGCTCGGCGCCCAGACGCTTGGCGGTACGGACGGCGTCCATAGCCACGTTGCCGCCACCAAAGACGACGACGTTCTTGCCGTGCTTGGTGGGGGTGTCGTACTCGGGGAACTTGTTGGCCTTCATCAGGTTCACGCGGGTGAGGTACTCGTTCGCGAAGAAGACGTTGGGCAGGTTCTCGCCGGGGACATTGAGGAACTTGGGCAGGCCAGCGCCGGTCGCCACGTAGATGGCGTCGAAGCCCTGCTCGAACAGCTCCTCGGCCGTGGCCATGTTGCCCACGACGGAGTTGTACTCAAACTTGACGCCCATGTCCTCCAGGCCGTCAATCTCGCGCTTGACGACCGCCTTGGGCAGACGGAACTCGGGGATGCCGTAGACCAGCACGCCGCCGCCGGTAAAGAAGGCCTCAAAGACGGTAACGTCAAAGCCGTTACGGGCGAGCTCGCCGGCGCAGGTGATGCCGGACGGGCCGGAGCCGACGACGGCGACCTTCTTGCCGTTCTTGGGGGCCATCTTGGGCGTGGAGGCGAGCTCGGGGCGGTCACCCAGGAAGCGCTCGAGCTGGCCGATGGCCACGGGCTCGGACTTCTTACCACGGATGCACTTGCCCTCGCACTGGTTCTCCTGCGGGCAGACGCGGCCGCAGATAGCGGGAAGCATGGAGTCCTCGCGGATGGTATCGAGGGCGCCGCCGAAGTCCTTCGCGCGGATCTGCTCGATAAAGCGGGGAATGTTGATGTTGACGGGGCAGCCCTCAACACAGAACGGCTTCTTGCAGTTGAGGCAGCGCTCGGCCTCGGCCAGCGCCATCTCCTCGGTGAAGCCCTTGTCGACGGGGCGGAAGTCGCAGGCGCGCTCGGCAGCCGGCTCCTCGTTATCGGGGGTGCGGGGCGACTTCATATCGGCAACGAAACGACCGTTAACTAGTGGCATGCGCAGCTCTTTTCCTCATAGGCCTTGAGGGACTCGCCCTCTTCGGAACGGTAAGCGGCCTGGCGGGCACGAAGGTCATCCCAGTCGACCAGGGTGGCATCGAAGTCGGGGCCGTCGACGCAAGCGAACTTGGTCACGCCGCCCACCTCGACGCGGCAGCAGCCGCACATACCGGTGCCGTCAACCATGATGGGGTTGAGGGACGCGGTGATGGGGGTGTCGTATTTCTGGGCGGTGAGGGTCGAGAACTTCATCATCGGAACGGGGCCGACGCAGAAGACCTGGCTCACGGCCTTGTCCTGCAGCAGGCGCTCCAACGGAGCGGTGACAACGCCCTGCTCGCCGTAGGAGCCGTCGTCAGTGGTGATGTGGATGTGGTCCTCGTCGAGGAGCTCGCGGAACTGGTCCTCCATGAGCAGGAGGTCCTTGGTGCGGGCGCCCATGATGGCGTGAACTTCGTGACCGGTCTCGACCAGGTGCTTGGCGACCGGGAAGGCAATTGCCAGGCCGACGCCGCCGCCAATGACGGCGCAGGGGCCCTCGGCCATCTCGGTGGGAACGCCCAGCGGGCCCACGACGTCGCGCAGCGACTCGCCGGCCTCGTAGGTGGAAAGCATCTCGGTGGTCTTGCCGATCACCATGAAGATGAACTCGACCCAGCCCTCGTCACCGTTCCAGCCGGCCAGGGTAAACGGGACACGCTCGCCCGTCTCGTTGGCGCGAACCATGAGGAACTGTCCAGCGTGCGCATGCTTGGCGATTGCAGGCGCCTCGATGCGGAACTTGAACACCTTCTCCGAGAACTGCGTCTTCTCCAGGATCTTATACATAGAACCCCTCTCTTGTTAGGGCCGCCGAACCGTGCCTCCACGGAAATGGACGGTAGCCCGAATAAAACCGTACGCGCACAGGCGTTGTGCAGACATACGGT
>CAJLOU010000130.1 GCA_905208345.1 uncultured Collinsella sp. | reverse complement strand
TAGTTACGTGTAATGCGGCGCTCTCTCACACCGCTGCTTATTGAATTCTTGAATTATCGGCTTGCACTACCGGCTTCTTCCGTTCTTCACCACACGTTGGTACAGGGAAAAACGTTTGTCCACCTTGGAACTGCAACCCAAAACCCAAGATTTCACCCGTTTGAGAAGGATAACATAGCTACCCCCTTCATCAGGGCTGTTATATGTTTCTTTTTTTATACCATTAGGGCGTTTTTAACAAATCCGCAGGAAATGCGAGCGCGAACAACTACCGTTCACCGATTTGTTTGGTATTTTTCCTTGCCTTTGTACGACGTTCACTCTAGCTGTTATGCCAGCTTTAGCAGGGTAAAGTGCCTCTGAGTAGGCTTTGGGACATGCCTAACGATCTGCCCCAAACTTTGCTGGTGCCGACGGTGCACGGAGGTCGCCTAAAGGTAGTTTTCTAGACATGTCCTAAAATCTACCGCATAGGGTACGCGTGCAAGGGTATCATCTTTCACCGAAAATAGTTTCTAGTGTTAGGGGTTTTCGGTGGAAGATACCGATTTCCATGAGCTTGGGCGTCAGCTCCTTACCGAGTTTGGCGGCATTCACCAGCGCGTTTCGCGCTTTGTGGACAAAGCTCTCAGCGGCGAGATGGCTGTCATGCGCGCCCTTATGCTCGCTGGCGGTTCGCTCACGCCGAGCGAGCTCGCTGATCGCGCCTGGGTCTCGAACGCCCGCATTGCCAATATCCTACGCGCTCTCGAAGCCAAGGGCTGGGTTGAGCGTGAGCACTCAAAGACCGACCGTCGTCGCGTACACGTCATAGTGACCGACAAGGGATTCCAGGATCTCGAAATCAAACGCCGGGAATTCGAGGACCGCACCGCGGCTTTCCTCGAGCAGCTCGGCGAAACAGATACCCAAGAGATGGTACGCCTTCTTAGACGTGCCAACGAAATTATCGACCACAATCAAGAAAGGAGAGATGCCGAGTGAGGATTCTCAAGCTCTTTAAAAAGCATGTCCCGGCACTGTTCACAGCTATCGTACTTATCGTAATCAGCTGCAACGCCGATCTGGCGCTGCCTACCTACATGAGCGACATCGTCGACGTGGGCGTACAGCAAGGCGGTATCGCCTCGCCCGTGCCCGACACCATTCGCGCCGAATCGCTCGACGACCTCGAACTCTTTATGAGCGCCAAGGACGCCAAAGCTGTGGAGGCCGTGTTTAGTAAGGCGGACAATAACGGCATTCGAACGTACAAGGGCACCGAGGAGGAGCGCGGCGACGGCGACAAGATTGCCGACATCATGAGCCTGCCTGAGACCGTCGTGCTCGCCTTCAACCAGGGCATTGACGCCGACTCCATGGGCGACATGACCGGCGCATCCACCGAGGCAAGCGATGGCGGCGCCGCTCAGGCCATGCCCACCCCCGAGCAGATGGCAGCGATGACGCCCGAGCAGCTCGCCGAGATGCAGCAGAAGGCCGCAGCCGCGCAGAGCATGCAAAAGCAGATCGACGCCGACGGCGGTAAGATCACCATGAAGAGCCTGCGCCTAGGCGTTGAAGGCGGTCTTATCGATCAGGGCAAGCTCGTCGAGGGCGCCAACGATATGGCTGACAAAATGGGCTCCATGTCGGGCTCCATCGTCACCCAGCGCGCCGTGAGCTACGTGCAGGACGAGTACAAGGCACAGGGCATCGACCCCGCTGACGTGCAGAACGCCTACCTGGGCCGCATGGCGACCACGATGTTTGGTCTGTGCCTGGTGTCGCTGGTCGCCACCATCCTGACCGGCGCCGTGGCTTCGCGCACCGCCTGCTCCATCGCCCGCGACCTGCGCCGCGAGACCTTCAACAAGGTTATGCACTTCTCGCCGGCCGAGGTGGGCAAGTTTAGCCAGGCCTCGCTCATCACCCGCTGCACCAACGATATTCAGCAGATCCAGATGGCCGCAACCCTGTTTATCCGCATGTGCCTGATGGCTCCCGTCATGGGCATCGTCGCCGTCATGCGCGTCCTGGCCAACCATACCGGCCTGGAGTGGACCATCGCTGTGGCCATCATCGCGGTTTCGGCTGTCGTCGGCGTGCTCATGGGCCTCACCATGCCCAAGTTCAAAAAGATGCAGAGCTTTGTTGACCGCGTGAACCTTACCGCCCGTGAGCTGCTCGACGGCCTTATGCCCATCCGCTCGTTCAACCGCGAGGAGCATGAGCTCGAACGTTTTGACAAGGCATCACTCGACCTGATGACCACGCAGCTCTACACCAACCGCGCCATGAGCTTTATGATGCCGCTCATGATGCTCGTCATGAACTGCATCACCGTACTTATCGTCTGGTTTGGCGCGCAGGGCGTGTCCGACGGCGTGATGCAGGTCGGCAACATGATGGCGTTTATCTCCTACACCATGCAAATCGTCATGGCGTTTATGATCCTCACCATGGTTTCGGTTATCCTGCCCCGCGCCGAGGTCGCAGCCGAGCGCGTGGAAGAGGTCATCACTTGCCCCACCAGCATCAACGACCCTGTCTCGCCCAAACTGCCCGCGGCCAGCGCGCCGCGCGGTGAGCTCACCTTCCGCGACGTGAGCTTCCAGTATCCCGATGCCCGCGCCGACGTCATCAGCGGCGTAAACTTCACCACGCACGCCGGTCAGATGCTCGGCATCATTGGTTCCACGGGCTCGGGCAAGTCCACACTTGTGCAGCTGATTCCGCGCCTGTACGACGTCACGGGCGGCAGCATTTCGCTCGACGGCATCGATGTGCGCGATATGACCCTTTCCGAGCTACGCCGCCGCATTGGCTATATCCCGCAGCAGGGACGCCTGTTCTCGGGCACCGTCGAGAGCAACCTTAAGTTTGCCGGCGACATGGTGAGCGACGAGGACATGTACCGGGCGGCACGCATCGCCCAGGCCGAGGACTTTATCGCCGAGCGCGAGGGCGGGTACGACTCCCCCATCAGCCAGGGTGGCTCCAATGTTTCGGGCGGTCAGCGCCAGCGTCTGGCCATCGCCCGCGCGTTGGCCAAAAAGCCCGAGGTCGTGGTGTTCGATGACTCGTTTAGTGCCCTCGACTACAAGACCGACGCGCGCCTACGCGAGGAGCTGGCCAAAAACGTTACCGACGCCGCGCTCGTGGTCGTGGCCCAGCGCATCGCGACCATCATGCACGCCGACCAGATCATCGTGCTCGACGACGGCCACGTAGTGGGCACCGGCACGCACGAGGAGCTGCTGCGCAGCTGCCCGGCGTACCTGGAGATCGCACAGTCGCAGCTTTCCGCCGAGGAGCTGGGGCTTACCCAAGAAGAAATTGCAGCCGTCATGGAAGGAGGCGAGCGCTAATGGCAGACGAGACCAAGGCTCAGATTCCCAAGCCCACCCGCCAGCGTGGTCCCATGGGCCGCATGGGCGGCATGCGTCGCGGCGAAAAGGCCAAGGACTTTAAAGGCACCATGAGGCAGCTGCTCGGCTATATTGGCCAGCACAAGATTGCCGTGTTTGCCGCCGTCGCCTTTGCCGTGTGCTCGGTCATCTTTAACATTGTGGGGCCCAAGGTGCTCGGCCAGGTTACGACCAAGCTGTTTGAGGGCCTGGTTGCCAAAGTCAACGGTACCGGCGATGTCGACTTTAACTGGATCGCCAAGACGCTCGGCTTTTTGCTCTGCCTGTACCTGGCGAGCTCTATCTGCAGCCTCATCCAGGGCTGGCTCATGACCGGCGTCACGCAAAAGATTTGCTACCGCATGCGCAAGGAGATCGCCGCCAAGATTGCCGTCGTGCCGATGAGCTACTTCAACGGTCACAGCAAGGGCGATGTGCTCAGCCGCATCACCAACGACGTCGATACGCTGGGTCAGTCACTCAATCAGAGCGTGACGCAGCTTATTACGTCCGTCACGCAGATTATCGGCGTGCTCGTCATGATGTTGTCGATTAGTCTGCCGCTTACCGGCGTCACCGTGCTCACGCTGCCGGCCGCCGCGATTATCTTGATGGTGATGATTCACTTCTCGCAGCCGTACTTCCGCGAGCAGCAGCAGGTCCTGGGCACCGTCAACGGCATTATCGAGGAGGATTTTGCCGGCCAGAACGTCATTCAGGTGTTCGACCGCGCCGAGGCCTCGATCGAAGAGTTCGACCGTCAAAACGACCGTCTCTTTATTAGCGGCTGGCGCTCGCAGTTCCTGTCGGGCCTGATGATGCCGCTTATGAGCTTGGTGGGTAACATGGGCTACGTGGGCGTCGTCGTGGTGGGCGCGCAGCTCGCGCTGACCGGCAATGCCACGCCCGGCGACATTCAGAGCTTTATCCAGTACGTGCGCAACTTTACGCAACCCGTGCAGCAGCTGGGCAACGTGAGCAACACGATGCAGTCGATGGCAGCTGCCACCGAGCGTGTGTTTGAGTTTTTGGCCGCACCCGAGGAGGAGCAGAAGGCCGACGCGCAGATCCCTGAGAAGCGCCCCGGCCACGTGGAGTTTGACCATGTGAAGTTTGGCTATACGCCCGACAAGACCATCATCCACGACTTTAGCTGCGAGGCGCAGCCCGGCCAGACCATCGCCATCGTCGGCCCCACCGGCGCCGGCAAGACCACGCTCATTAAGCTGCTGCAGCGCTTTTACGACGTGGACGGCGGTTCGCTGCGCGTCGAGGGCGTCGACGTGCGCGACTGGGACCGTGCGGCACTGCGCGGCGAGTTTGCCATGGTACTGCAGGATACCTGGCTGTTTAACGGCACCATCCGCGAGAACATCCGCTACGGACGCCCCGATGCGAGCGATGCCGAGGTCGAGGCCGCTGCGCGTGCCGCGCGTTGCGACCACTTTATCCATACGCTCGCCGGCGGCTACGACTTTATGATCAACGAGGAGGGCACTAACCTATCGCAGGGTCAGCGCCAACTCGTGACCATCGCCCGCGCCATTTTGGCCGACCGCCCGGCGCTAATTCTGGACGAGGCAACCTCCAACGTTGACACTCGTACCGAGGAGCTTATTCAGCGTGCCATGGATGCGCTGATGCAGGGCCGTACCAGCTTTGTTATCGCGCACCGCCTGTCCACGATCCGCAACGCCGACGTGATCTTGGTAATTCGCAACGGCGATATCGTCGAGAAGGGCACGCACGACGAGTTGCTCGCCCAGGGCGGCTTCTACGCCGATCTGTACAACTCGCAGTTCGACGAGGCGGCGTAAATTCTGCCGCAGGGAACGAATAACGCCCGAGAACGGGGGCGCAGGGCAACCTGCGCCCCCG
>CAJLOU010000129.1 GCA_905208345.1 uncultured Collinsella sp. | reverse complement strand
ACAATACTTACCATCACATAACCTCCTTTTTGTCTACGTATTTCCTACACGACATTAAGGAAGTATACCTGTTTGGTTTGTGGAATTATAGCTAAATTCGCAAAAGGTTGGTTTATTTGTTTAAACGTCTATGTTTGTTACAAATTGATTACGTTACCGCTTTTTGACTCATTACACGCCAAGGCGTCGCACATCAAGCCATGCATTTTACAGATACAAACAGGCTGTTCATTAATATCGATTTTGGCAAGCGCGAATGCGCTTGTACTGCCGCTATTTTGTTTAAACAGACATGACTTGACTATTATCGTGACTTATGATCTAGCGCAAGTAGTCATTGGGGACGTTCTTAAACGACTAGTCGTTGGGGACGTTCTTGTTTGACTAGTCGTTTAAGAACGTCCCCAACGACCAAGTTAGGCGATATGGAGGGGGTTGGCGGCGTCGACGGCGTCGGGAGCGTCGGAAGGACTGGCGGAGGCAGCGTCTGCCGGATCCTTGTCGGGGGTCTCAATCTGCTTGATCATGACCTCCTGGCCCTGCAGCAGGTATGTTTCGCCACTGCCGCAATGGGGGCAGGTCTTGCCGTGCTCGACTGTCGCATAGTCGCGGCCGCACGCCTCGCAATGCGTCACGGCCTCGACAGGCTCCACGACAAGCTCCGCGCCCTGCGTGATAGGCTTTTTATCTGCCGCCCAGCGCCAAGCGTCGAGCAGCAAGTCGGGAACGACGCCCGAGACCTCGCCCAGCAGCAGCGTGACGCTCGAAACGCGACTCACGCCATTGGCGCGCGCCACGTTCTCGACATCGCGAATAATGTGATAGACGATTCCGAGCTCGTGCACTTTTTCCTCCGCCGTTCCCGTTATGACTACTTACTTGCGACCGAACTTAATCTTGATGGCGCGTTTTAAAGCATACTTGCCAAGGCTCGGGAGCTTTTGCTCGTATTTGACCATCGTGGAGCACTCGGGGCGATCGCGATCCAGGTGGATGGCATCGAACGCGCACTTGGTGGTGCACAGACCGCAGCCGATGCACTTGTTGGGGTCGACGATCGAGGCACCGCAGCCCAGGCAGCGGGCGGTCTCGGCGCGCACCTGCTCCTCGGTGAAGGTCTCGACGTACTCGCTAAACGGCGCGGCCTTCTCGCGTTCGCGGTCCACATGCGCCACCTCGCGGCTCGCGTTGTCGTAGCTCTCGATCACGACATCGTCGCGGTCGAGCGCGGTGTAGCGGCGCTGGTTGCGGCCGATGGTGAGCGTGGAACCCGGCTGCACAAAGCGATGGATGGAGACGGCGGCCTCGTGACCGGCGGCGATAGCGTCGATGGCAAAGCTCGGACCGGTGTAGACGTCGCCGCCTACAAAGATGTCGGGCTCAGCGGTCTGATAGGTCTGGGGATCGGCAAGGGCGCCCTGGCCGCGGCCAAGCTCCACCTTGGAGCCAGCCAGCAGATCGCCCCACACAATGGACTGGCCAATCGACATGACGACACGGTCGGCATCGACACGGCGCATATCGTTCTCGTCGTACTCGGGCGCAAACCGACCCTCGTCGTCAAAGACACGCGTGCAGCGCTTGAAGGTGATGCCGCACACACGACCGGCCTCGTCCAGGTGAACCTCCTTGGGGCCCCAGCCGCAGCTGATGTGCGCGCCGTCCTCAACGGCCTCGCGACGCTCCTCCTCGCTGGCGGGCATCTGGGCCTCGCTCTCCAGGCAGAACATCTCAACGTGCTCGGAACCCAGACGGCAGGCGTTGCGCGCGACGTCGATAGCCACGTTGCCGCCGCCCACCACGATGGTGCGGCCGGGCAGCGCGTCAATCTTGCCGCTGTTGACCTCGCGCAAGAAGTCGACGGCCACGGTCACGTCCTCGGCCGCCTCGCCCGGAATACCGGCGAGGCGGCCGCCCTGGCAGCCGATGGCAACATAAAAGGCCTTAAAGCCCTGCTCGCGCAGCTCGTCGAGCGTCACATCGCGACCGACCTCAACGCCATAGCGGAACTCGGCGCCCATCAGGCGAATGACCTCAACCTCTGCCTCGATAACATCCTTCTGCAGCTTAAAGCTGGGAATGCCATAGGTGAGCATGCCGCCCGGGCGCTCGTTCTTCTCGAACACGACGGGCTTGTAGCCCTTCTCGGCCAGGTAGAAAGCGCAGGACAGGCCGGCCGGACCGGCACCGATGATGGCGATCTTCTGGTCGAAGCCGCCGGCTCGCGTCGGGGTCACCACAGGTGGGACATAGCGGGTCGCGGCATCCAGATCGCGCTGGGCGATGAACTTCTTGACCTCGTCGATAGCCACGGCGGCGTCCACACGGCCGCGGGTGCAGGCGTCCTCGCAGCGGCGGTTGCACACGCGGCCGCAGATAGCGGGCAGCGGGTTCTCGCGCTTGATGAGCGCCAGTGCCTCGTCATAGCGGCCCTGCGCCGCGAGCTTTAAGTAGCCCTGGACGGCAACGTGCGCGGGGCAGGCCGTCTTGCAGGGAGCGGTGCCGGACTCGTGCGTCTCGATGCGGTTGTCGTTGCGGTAGTTGGGCGACCACTTGGTGTGGTCCCACTTGGTGGCATCGGGCAGCTCCTGGCGCGGATACTCGGGCACCTGTCCACCGGCCTTTTTGCTACAGAGCTTCTGGCCCAGTTTGGCGGCGCCGGCCGGACACACCTCAACGCAGCGACCGCAGGCCACGCACTTGTCCTTCTCGACCTTGGCGACGTAGGCCGAGCGCGACAGGTTGGGCGTGTTGAACAGTTGCGAGGTGCGCAGGGCGTAGCACACGTTGACGTTGCAGTTGCAGATGGCGAAGATCTTGTTCTCGCCGTCGATATTGGTGATCTGGTGCACAAAGCCGTTGTCCTCGGCCTGGCGCAAGATGTCGTAAACCTCGTCGCGGGTCACGTAATGGCCACGATCGGTCTCAACCACGTAGTCGGCCATATCGCCCACGGCGATGCACCAATCGGCCGGGTCGTCGGCGCAGCCCTCACCCATCACGCGACGGCTCGCGCGGCAGCTGCAGGTGCTAGCGGCATATTTGCCATCGTATTTGTCGAGCCAATGCTCGATATGCTCGATCGGCACCGAGGTGCTCGCGGCGTCGATAGCCTTCTCGACCGGAATGACGTGCATGCCGATACCGGCACCTCCGGGCGGCACCATCGGCGTGGCTTTGGACAGCGGCCCCTTGGACGCCTGCTCAAAGAACTTGGCATAGACCGGGTGCTCCTCGAGCTGGCCCACGCGCATGTTGAGGAATTCGGCAGAGCCCGGCACCAGCATGGGCAGCACCCACTGCTTGGCGCGCTCGGGGTTTTCCCAGTTGTACTCGAGCAGGCCCGTGTAGCTCATATCGTCGAGCATCTTTTCGATATCGGCCTCGGGCATGCCGGTGAGCTTGACCATCTCGGGCAGCGTATAGGGACGGCGCATCTTCATCTTGCAGAGCACTTCGGCTTGCTCGTCGGTTGCGGCCTCGGCAAACGACCAGTACTCGTAGCCCAGCAGCTCGTCGCGATGCAGCAGACGGTTGGTGCAGTGCTCGCACAGCTTGACGATGGCCTCGCGCGGATGCTCCGGCAGCGGCGGTACAAACTCCGCGCCGATATCGGGCTCGGTGTAGCTAATTCCCGGTCCGTTGAGAATCATGGTTGTCCCTTCTCTTGCCACAGCCCGGCGAGACCGCAGCACCCCTCTTTTTTTGCAGGCCGGGCATGCCCCCATGCCGTTCACCCGCCATTAGTTGACATTGTGTCAAAAATAGTATTGACGAACCGTCAACAATATTCAAGACTGTTAGGCGAACGGTCAGGCAAAAGAGGATGAAAGGCGGCAAAACATGGGCAACAACGCAGCAGATACCTCTGTGGTCGATGCCGTCCCTGCATCCGATAGCGTGGCAAAGCGCCTGACGGGCGACAAACGCCGCCGCGAGATCCTCGATGCCGTGCGCACCGTAAGCTCCGAGCTGGGCGTATCCCGCCTATCGGTATCGGCCGTGACCAAACGAGCCGGCTGCACGCGCTCGCTGTTCTACCACTACTTTGCCGATATGGACGCCGCCGTCACCGCCGTCATGGACGAGGCGATCGACGGCTTTATCTCCGAGCTCGAGCAATGGAACGCCGAGCGCACCGTCGGCGATATCGAAGGCGCGCTCGACACCGTCGCCCCGCTCTTTAAGCGCCTGGTCGCCAGCGGTCACGAGCTGCCGAGCACTTTGACCAGCAGCAGCGGCGCTCTCTACGGCGGCTTTCTGCACAACGTGGTCCAGCGCGTGGCGCAATACATCTGCGACACCACCGTGGTGGACTTTGTCGCCCATCACGACCTGCGCATCGACCATGTCTACGAAACGTTCTACACCCTCATCATGGGTCTTTTGATGTATATCCGCACGCACCCCGATGTGCCCGACGAGACAGTCAAGGAGATCATCGCCTCGACGCTCCACATCGAGGGCTACACCGCCAAGTATCCCGAGCGCAGGCCCGGGAACTGACGACATTTGGCCAAACTGCCCGCGATTGGAAGAGGGGCCGCGGGCTTGTGAAAGGAGAGCAGCATGCTGTTCGATGTTTGGGGTAGCGATACCCTTATCCACTGGGCCGGCTGGGCCATGGTCTTTGTTGGCCTGATCGTGCTCAACGAGGTCGGCCGCCGCACCAAGCTGGGCGCGGCCATCATCTTTGGCGTGGCTCCGCTTGCCATGACCATCTACTGCATCGCCATCGCCGTCGGCGTTTCGCAGGGCGCCGAGTGGGCACTCACCAACCCCACCCACGTGTACCAGAACAGCTGGTTCCACTACGCCAAGGTGTACGCGGCGCTGGCCGGCTGCTGGGGCTTCATCGCCATTAAGTACCAGTGGGGCAAGATCGGCAAGGCGCACTGGTTCCGCGCATGGCCGTTTGTGATCGTCGCCATCAACATCATGATCGCCGTCGTGTCCGACTTTGAGAGCGCCTATCACTTCTTTGTCCTGGGCGAGTCCACCTGGGTCACCTCCGAGGGTGCCACGCAGCTGGCCGGCTGGAACAACGTGTTCAACGGCATCGCCGGCATCATCAACATCTTCTGCATGACCGGCTGGTGGAGCGTCTATGCCTCCGAGGACAAGACCGACATGCTGTGGCCCGACATGACCTGGGTCTACATCATCGCCTACGATATCTGGAACTTCTGCTACACCTACAACTGCCTGCCCACTCACTCCTGGTTCTGCGGCTTTGCGCTGCTGCTGGCGCCCACCGTCGCCGCCTTTATCTGGAACAAGGGCGGCTGGATCCAGAACCGCGCCTTTACGCTGGCCATTTGGT
>CAJLOU010000128.1 GCA_905208345.1 uncultured Collinsella sp. | reverse complement strand
AAACCATCACAACATTCGATGCTTTTCCCGTTTTTGGCAAAAAACGTCGAATGTTGTGATGGTTTGAGGCAAGGTGAGGGGCACGGAGGGGTCAAAGCATCGTGCTTGGAGCGTGACTTTTTTTCGCACCGTCGTCATCAATAACCTTGACTCTACAATCGTTGTAGGGTTTTCACTACACTGGTACGTAAACAAACCCAGCCAGAAAGTGCCTCGCCCATGGAACACGACCTCACACGTGGCAATGTCCTCAAGACCATCGCGGTCTTTGCCCTGCCTTATATGCTCTCGTACTTTTTGCAGATGCTCTACGGCATGGCCGACCTGTACATGATGGGGCAGTTTAGCGGCGCCGCCGGCATCACCGCCGTGGGCAATGGCGCGCAGACGCTCTATATCATTACCGTGACGCTTGTGGGCCTGGCCATGGGAACGACGGTTATCGTCGGCCACGCCGTGGGCTCGCGCCGGTTTGACCGCGCCGAGACCGCCATCGGCAACACCATTACGCTCTTTATGGGTGTCTCGGTGGTGCTGGCCGCCATCTTGCTTGCGCTGTGCCCGCAAATTGTGGCGCTCATTGGAACTCCCGCCGAAGCCGTCGAAGGCACTGCCGCCTACCTGCGTATCTGCTTTATCGGCATTCCCTTTATCGCCGCGTACAACATTCTCTCGGCCATCTTTCGCGGGCTGGGCGATTCGCGCTCGCCTATGTACGTGATCGGCGTGGCGTGCATCATCAACATCGCGCTCGACTTTCTGTTTATCGGCCACATGGGACTCGGCCCCGTGGGCGCAGCGCTCGGCACGGTAACCGCCCAGACGGCCAGCGTTGCCCTCGCGCTCGTGTGGCTCAAGAGTCGCCGCACGAACATCCACGTTAAGCGCAGCGACCTGCGCCCCCAGCCCGAGGTGCTCGGCAGCATTCTTAAGATCGGCGTGCCCGTGGCCGTGCAGGACGGCTGCATCCAGGTGGCGTTTATGTTTATCACCGTCATCGCCAACCACCGAGGGCTCGTCGACGCCGCCGCCGTGGGCCTGGTCGAGAAGATGATCAGCTTTTTGTTCATTGTCCCGAGCTCCATGGGCGCTACCGTCAGCGCACTCACGGCGCAAAACGCCGGCGCGGGCAAGGGCGACCGCGCACGTCAGGTGCTCAAGGACGCCATGACGATCTCGGTGGTGTACGGCTGCCTGATCACGGTGCTGATGTGGCTGGTGGCTCCGGCGTTTATTGGCTTTTTTGCCAAGGACGCTGCAGTAGTCGCGGCCGGCACCGGTTATATGCGCAGCTACATTTTCGACGCGATTTTTGCCGGCATCCACATTTGCTTTAGCGGCTTTTTCGCTGCGTATGGCAAGAGTTACATCGGCTTTGCGCACAACGTGCTAGCCGTGGCGCTCATTCGCGTGCCGGGCGCGTGGCTGCTGTCGAATGCCTATTCCGACACGCTGTTTCCCATGGGCATCGCTTCGCCGTGCGGATCGATTTTGTCGGCGGTCATCTGTGTTGTCGCGTTTACCGTGCTCAACCGCCGCGGAGCTTTTGACAAGTTGGCAGCGTAGCGGGGCAACGCGAGCCTGGCGCCCCTCCCCGACCCCATTGAAAGGAGCGGTCCTGTGACCGACACGCCAAGTGAACATACTGAGGGCCTGCTCCGCATTGGCGAGGTGGCGCGCCTGTTTAACCTGAGCGTGGGGACGCTACGTCATTACGAGCAGATGGGCTTGCTGGACCCGGCGCACATCGATCCGGCAAGTGGGTACCGCTACTACGGATCGCGGCAGCTCTCCACCCTCAACACCATCAGCCACCTGCGCGTTCTCAACTTGCCGTTAGCACAAATCCGCGAGTTTGTGACCACGCGCGATGTGAACCTTATGCAGCGGCAGCTGGCTCAGCAACAGGAGCTCATCGAGCGCAAGCGCCGCGAGCTGGAGCGCGTGTCGCGCAAGATCGATAACCGGCTTGCTCTACTGCACGATGCCTTGAACACCGAGCTCGATACCATTTGCACAATCGATGCGCCCGAGCTTCGCTGCGCCGTGTTGCGCGAACGCGTCAACCCTACCGACGCCTATGCGCTGGAGTGGCAGATTCGTCAATTGCAGAAGGGCCAGCACGAGACCTTTGTCTTCCTGGGCAACTTGGGCGTTGGGATTAGCGCCGAACGCCTGGCCGCCGGCGACTTTGATGGCTACGACGAGGTCTTTCTACTGCTCGATGACACCGATGAATACCTGGGCGATGTCGAGGTGCGACCCGCCGCGCGCTGCCTGACCATTAGCTTTCGCGGCACGCACGGGCAAGCGGGTCCGCGCTACGAGCAGCTGCTCGGCTATATGCGCGAGCACGGCCTGACACCCGCCGGCCCCTCGCGTGAGATTGCCCTTATCGACGACATCATCAGCGACGACCCGGCGACCTACGTGACGCAGATCACGGTACCCGTATCGCTAGGCTAGACCGAGCCTCGTCTCTAACTCGGTCAACGCCTCAAAAGCATCACGAGACGCATCTGCCGAGCGCTCACGTTCCGCAATGCGAATTCGCGCCATCAGGTGCTCTTTTGCCTGCCCTTGGGCGTGCCTCGTGCGCCCTTCCGCCTGCGAGCAATTGCGATTCTCTATATCCATTACGCCACCGGCACCTCGCCGGTAGCCAGAATCTGCTCGAGTGCGTCCTCGTCCAGCACAGGCACACCCAGCTGCTCGGCTTTGGTGAGCTTGGAGCCCGCTTTGGGGCCGGCAACCAGGTAGCTCGTCTTCTTTGACACGCTGCCCGAAACCTTGGCGCCGAGCACCTTGAGCGACAGGCCCGCCTCGTCGCGCGTGCGGTTGACGAGTGTACCAGTGAGCACAAAGGTTAAACCCGCAAGCGGCTGTGCGTCGGCGAGCTCGCCCGCCACGCCAGCGTCGGCTGCGGCTTGCGCGTGCGCGGCGCCCAGGTCGACCTCGAGCGACAGGCCCGCCTGACGCAGGCGCTCCAGCACGGCAAGGTTTTCGGGCACGGCCAGGAACTGCTTGACGCTCGCCGCGATCTTGGGACCGATGCCCTCGCACTCGGCGATGTCCTCTTCGCTCGCCAAGATAAGTTTGTCAATCGACAGGAATCGTTCGGCGATGACCTCGCCCACGCTCTTGCCCACGTGGCGTATACCCAGGGCAAACAGCACGCGACCGAGCGGCTGACTCTTGGACTTGTTGAGCTCGGCGATGATCTTTTCGGCCGTCTTGAGGCCCACCGGAATGGGATCGCCCTTCTTGACGCCCTTTTTGCTGTTTGAGCTGGCATAGGTGCGCCCCGTGTCCAGCCCGGCGATGTCGTCAACCGTGAGCTGGTAGAAGTCAGCGACATCGTGAATCAGCCCGGCGGCGATCATCTTGTCGACAATCTCGTCGCCCAGGCCGTCGACGTCCATGCAGCCGCGGCTCACCCAGTGGAGCAGGCGCTCCTTGAGCTGCGCGGGGCAATCGATGGAGACGCAACGGTAAGCGACCTCGCCATCCTCGTGGACAACGGGGCTGCCGCACACGGGGCAGACCTCGGGCATGTGCCAGTCGACCGAATCGACCGGGCGCTTGTCGAGCACCGGGCCCACAACCTCGGGGATTACGTCGCCCGCCTTGTGCACGATGATAGTGTCGCCCTCGCGCACGTTTTTGCGACGGATCTCGTCGATGTTGTGCAGCGTGGCGCGCGCGATGGTGGAGCCGGCGACCGTCACCGGGTCGAACTCGGCGACCGGTGTGAGCACACCGGTGCGGCCCACCTGGATGCGAATTTCGCGCAGGACGGTCTGCTTTTCCTCGGGCGGGAACTTAAAGGCGATGGCCCAGCGCGGCGCGCGGGCGGTAAAGCCCAGGTCGAGCTGCTGCTGGAAGCTGTCGACCTTTACGACCACGCCGTCGATGTCGTAATCCAGGTCACCGCGATGTTCGAGCGCCTGGGCACAGAACTCGTGAACCTCGGCGGGTGTGGCGCAACGGGCAACGTTAGGGTTGACGCTGAAGCCGGCGCTACGCAGCCAATCGAGGAACTCGCGCTGGCTGTGGACATGCAGTGGGTCAGTATCGGCGATGGCATAGATAAAGGTGGCCAGGTCGCGGCGCGCCGTGACCTTGGGATCCTTTTGGCGCAGGCTGCCGGCGGCGGCGTTGCGCGGGTTGGCGAAGGGGTCGCGGCCCTCGGCATCGGCCTCTTCATTCAGACGAACAAAGCTGCCCTTGGGCATGTAGACCTCGCCGCGTACCTCAATGGTGCGCTCGCGGTCGGCGCCCATGTGGACAAGCGCCGGCTCGGACAGGTGCATGGGCACATCCTTGATGGTGCGCACGTTGAGCGACACATCCTCGCCCGTGGTGCCATCGCCACGTGTGGCCGCACGTACGAAGGTGCCGTTTTGGTAGGTAAGGGCCACGCCCAGGCCGTCAATCTTTAGCTCGCAGGTATAGGTAACGCTGCCGGCACCGAGCGCATCCTCGGTGCGCTGGAGCCACGCGTCGAGCTCGTCCAGATCCATGGCATCGTCCATGGAATACATGCGCGCCATGTGCGTGACCGGCATAAACTGCTCGCTCACGTAGCCGCCCACGCGTTGGGTGTAGCTGTCGGGCGTTACCAGATCGGGGTAGGTCGCCTCAATTTCCTGCAGCTCAACGAGCATTTTGTCAAAGGCGGCGTCCGTGATCTCGGGCGCATCGAGCATGTAGTAGCGATAGGCGTGGTAATCGAGCTCGTGGCGCAGCTCGGCCGCACGCGCTGCCGCCTGGGCACGGGCATCGTCCGGTGCGGTGGCTTCCGCGGTCGCGGGTGTTTCGGTATCGATGTCCACGCCGTCACCAAACAGGCTCGATTGCTCCATAGCGGCACTCCTTCGCTCGATTTCAAACGGATACAAGAGTACCACCGGTCGCAATGGGGCCGAATAGCGGTCTCAAACCGCACCGAATCGGCAGCCGCCAGACTGGGGTGGACAGTTAGTTCAGATACGTATAAATCCTAGAGCTGGATTAGACACGAACACCCCTGTTTCAACTAATTTGGGCTCCCTGAGACCATGTAAACGTCCCGCTCGCCCTCCCAAACACCCATTCAAACCCCATCCCAATCAACAATTGCTCAAAACGCATCCCAAGCTGCCCCAGATTTATACGTATCTGAACTAACTGTCCAGACCATTACGAACCAGGCCTCTTACCAGCCACAAGTGATCCGTTTTCCTCCGTCCCCAACGGATCAATAAGAAAAGAGGGGCTGTCCCGCGTTGATGGGACAGCCCCTCTGGCTTCGGCATGTGCGAAATGGCTCGTTAGTAACCCTGGCCGTAGCCCTGACCCTGGCCCTGCTGGCCCAGCAGCTCCTCCAGGTACCGGCGCAGCTGCTCGTCGGTAATACCGCCGTTGCCGGTGTCGGTCGAACTGTCGTCCTGCTG
>CAJLOU010000127.1 GCA_905208345.1 uncultured Collinsella sp. | reverse complement strand
AAACATGTGGCGGGCCATCATTGTTCACGTTGAGTTGTACCCCAATATGCGGGCGCAAGTGTATGAGAACGCAATCTTTTAGGAAGGCTTAAGTTCTGCCGCAGACCCGAAAGGAATCCGTACCTGCGTCAAAACCACCACAAAAGTGCCTGTCCCCTTTGTGGTGGAAAGCTAGTCCTTAAACAGATAGCCCACGCCGCGGACGGTGGTGATGTGCGCCGCGATCTGCGGACCCACCTTGGAGCGGATGCGTCGAATGTGCACGTCGACGGTGCGCGTGCCGCCGCAGTACTCAAAGCCCCACACGCGGTGCAGCAGCACCTCGCGGCTGTAGGCGCGGTTGGGGTGCGTCGCCAAAAAGCTCAGCAGCGAGTACTCCATCAGCGTCAGGTCGATGGGCTCATCATCGAGCGTCACCTGGTAGGTGGCCAGGTTAATCTCGAGGTTATCGATGTTGAGTACATCGTCGGCGGTGACGGTCTCCTCCTCGCCCATCAGGCGCTGCGCACGAGCCTTGAGCTCGTTGGGCGTCGCCGTGGGGCACACAAAGTCGGCATGCGCGTGATTCGGCAGGCGCAGGGTACCGAGCGCCTCGTCGTCGACGATCACCAGCATGGGAACGCCGCCGCGGTCGTCGAGCCATTTGGCAATTTGATCGATGCGGTCGCTGCGGATGCCATCGGAATCGAGAATCAGCAGGTCAAAGTCGTGCGCTGCAGTCGGCGAATCGGGGGTTGCCAGGCTCACCTCGACACCCAGGGTGGTCGTCAAGCTGCGGGCAAACTCGTGGAAGCGCGTCGTGCGCGCCATGAACAGGGCACTCTTATCGGACATATCGGCCTCCAAGGAAATGAGCTCAATCGTACTGAAACAAGCCAGCGCGATTAGGAGTTCGCCAGGTAGTGCTTAATCTCCCACTCGGTGATCGTAGACTCAAACTTATGCCACTCGTCGCGCTTCTTTTTGAGGAAGAAGCTGTGGATGTGCTCGCCGAGGGCATCCTTCATAAACTGCGAGTCCTCAAACACGTCGAGCGCCTCTTTGAGCGAGCGCGGCAGCGGCGTGTAGCCGGCCTCGAGCATCTGACGGTCGGTGAGCTTGAGCGTCTCGGCCGTGGCCTCGGGCGGGAGCTCCAGCTTGCGCTCGATGCCATCGAGACCAGCCGCCAGCGTGACGGCGTTGACCAGGTACGGATTGGCCATGGGGTCGGGGCTACGAAGCTCGATGCGCGTGGACAGCTGCTTGCCGGGCTTGTAGACCGGAATGCGGACCATACTCGCGCGGTTACGCAGGCCCCACGTGGCGTACTGCGGCACGGAGTCGCCGCCCGTGGTGATGCGCTTGTACGAGTTGACCGTGGGGTTGGTGATGGCGCTGATTTCGCGTGCGTGCGCCAAGATGCCGGCCATATAGTGCTTGGCGATATCGGAGAGATGGTACTTCTCGTCGTCCTCGCCCCAAAAGACGTTGTTGCCGTCGTGGTTGAACAGCGACTGATGCAAAAACATGGCGCTGCCGTCCTCACCCGCCAACGGCTTGGGCATAAAGGAGGCGTGGCAACCGCTCTCGTAGGCCTGCTGCTTAATGATGAGTTTGGCCGTGGTGATGGCGTCGGACATGCTCAGGGCCTCGGCGTGGCGCAGGCTCATGCCGTGCTGCGAGCGGCCGGCGGCGTGGAAGGTGTACTCCACGGGCACGGACATCTTCTCGAGCGTGAGGACCGTGTTGCGACGCAGGTCGCGGGCGGCATCGCTTACCGAAAGATCGAAGTAGCCCACGTTGTCGAGCGGCTCGGGGGTGTGCTCGTCGGGGAAATAGTAATACTCCAGCTCGGCGCCCACGTTGAGCAGATAGCCGGCCTTCTCGGCCTTGCGGAACATGCGGCGCAGGGCATCGCGCGGGTCGCCGGCAAACGGCTTGCAATCGGGAGTGCACACGTCGCAGAACACGCGGGCGACGCCGTTGTGGCTCGGGCGCCACGGCAGAATCTGGAAGGTCGAAGCATCGGGGAATGCGAGCATGTCGGCTTCCTCGGGCGTGGCAAAGCCCTCGATGGCGGAGCCGTCAAAGCCAATACCCTCCTCAAAAGCGACCTCGAGGTCCTCGGGGCTAATGGCAAAGTTCTTGAGGCGGCCGAGAATGTCGACAAACCACAAACGCACAAAGCGGATGTCACGCTGCTCTACGGAGCGGAGTACGTAATCGATGTTCTGCTGGTTCATGTCGCTCCCCTTTCTTTCGGGCGGGTTTCGACTGGTCTATATCGCAGATACTATCGCAGAAAAATGTTTCCGCAGGGTTAAAGCGTGTCCGGCGCTCAAAAAACGTGCGAGGGCTGGTTGATAAGACCAGTGACTAGCGCTCAGATTCGAAGACAATTTGCCTACAGGCGCGTTCCAGTGCGGGAAACTCCATCGTCACTGCATCCCAAACAACTGAGCGGTCGACATTGCCGTAATCATGCGCAAGATAATTTCTCATGCCGATAATTCCACGCCATTCAATTTCGGGATGAAGCCGCTGCGAGCGTTCTGACAACTTGCCCGCCTCTTCCGTCACCCTAAGCGCACACATCAAAAGGGAGTCCGCCAACGCCCTTGTCCGCACGTCATTCGCATGCAGAAACTGATCCTCGGTGATATCAAAAACCTTGATGCGCTCGTTCGTTTCAGAGATGGCCTCCAAAACCTCTTGGGCGCGGAGGCAGTCTGACTTACGCGCGATCATAAAGGATCACTCCTTCGCGCTCGATCGCCGCGGCAAGATCGTCATCAAGACAGTCACTCGAGACGAGGTCGACCTGCCTCCCGGTTTCTTTGCGCACCGCCTCACCAAATGCCGACAGAGCGAAAAGACCAAAGCCCTGCTCGCGATCGACTTCGAGACGCAAGTCAATATCACTATCGGCATGCGCCTCGCCACGGGCATACGAACCAAAAAGGATCACGGTTTTGATGGCGGGAATCGAGCTGGCCGCCTCGCGGACGGCGGACTCAATCTGGGCAGTATCCAAAATGCCCGTCGCGGCGCTTTCGCTCGCAGAGCTTTTACCAAGTGAAGGAACAAACGGCAGAGAGCGCTCGCGCAGCATCTGCCTCATAAACATATTGACCGCAACAGACGAAGTCATGCCAAGCTCTTCGCACAGTTCGGCAAATGAGTCTTTAATTGACGAGTCCACTCGCACACTCAGCACAGACGCAGCCATGGATACCTCCTGTATGACATTGTCTATATATTATCACACAGGCTAGCGCGAGGTCGAAGCGCGGTGTTCGATGTGGCCGGGAATCTCGATGCGCTTGGGGGCGAGCTTTGCGGCCTCGCCCACGGTGGTGGTAACAACGTCGATGCGCTCGGAAAGGCGCTCGACTACGCGCTCGGCAATGGTGAGGGTGTCCTGCGCGGCCGTGGTCACGCCACCAAAGAGCACATGGTTCCAGGGGTAGTCGTCAAACGTCGCGATCTTGAGCCCCGCCGGCAGCGAGGGTCCCAGCTGCGCTAGCGCCTCGGTCAGACGCAGGAAAACCAAGCCGTTGACAGCAATGAGGCCGAGCTTTTTACCTGCATAGCCGCGGATGGTCTCGTCCAGGCGGCCGACGCCCGTGGCGCCCCCGTCGGCCAGGGTGACGACCTCGCCGGCAAGGCCGCGGTGCAAAAGCTCGTCGGTAAAGGCCTCGGCGCGCTTGCGACGCACGGGGCTGTCGTCGCTTGCCTCGGTGAGCAGGCACAGGCGCTCGCTGCCAGCGGCGGTCAAGGCGTCTACCAGGCCGGCGACCAGCTCACGGTTGTTAGATGTCACCAGATCGACACCGCCGTCGGCAACGTCGCGGTCGAGCAGCACAACGGGCAGGCGCCCCGCGGCCGCGGCGATCGCCTTGTCGTTGCCTCCGCAGGTGTTGACGACCAGGCCGTCCACGTCAGCATCGATAAGTCTGGCGAGCGACTCGGCCTCCTTAGCGGGGTCGTTGCCGCTAATGGCCGTCATGAGCGAGCAGCCGCGCGCGGCGGCGCTGGCGGAAAGTCCTTCAAGCATGGCACTCGAGAACGGGTTGGCGATGTCGGCCAAGATCACACCGATGAGGTTGGTACGCGAGCTGCGCAGATTGCGCGCGGCAGCACGTGGGCGATAGCCGGTGCGCTCGATAACCGCCGCGATGCGAGCGCGGGTTTCCTCGGTCATCTGCCCGGGGCGGTTGTTGAGATAGCGCGAGACCGTGGCCGGGCTCACGCCCGCCTCGGCGGCAATGTCCTTGATTCTCATCTGCGCCATGGCGCACCCCGTTTCCCCATTGTCGGCAGCCTGAGCCATTTTAGGCATTTTTTTAAAAATCTCGCTTGCAAAACGCTGTAGGTGAGCAGCGTCGTTTTTTGCGTCTCGAGCAGATGCGATGATGGGCTAGATAGACGAGTCTTTAGGCAGCTCAAAATAGTCGGGATGCAAGGCGATAACCGGGCCCTGCTCCTCGGGCATCAGGTGCAAGTGCGTCTCTGCCAGATAACTCGCCGCATCGGTATCGCCCCTCTTAATGGCCTCGAGAATCCGGCGATGCTGCCGACGAATCGGCTCCCAATCCAGATCCTGCGACACCATACGCAACCAGTTGTATCGCTCAAAATGCGTGTTGATGCTCTTCATCCAATCCCACAACATGTGACGACCGGCAATTTCAAAACATGTCTCATGGAACAGGTTATCCAGGTCAAAGAAACGGCGCGTTTCGCCATGGTCGAGCGACTCGGACTCGGTAAGAATCTGCTCAAGCCGCTGCTTTTGCTCGGGCGAGGCGGCCGAACAGCATTTAATAAGCACGCTTCTCTCGAGCTTCTCGCGCAAAAAGCAGGCGTTTTCGGCGCGTTCCATGCTGATCTTAGAGACGTAGGTGCCGCTTTTGGGACGCGTTTCCACCAGCTCCTGCTCACGCAGGCGCACAAAGGATTCGCGAATGGGCGTGCGCCCGATTCCCGTCTCCTTTTCCAGACCAATCGCCGAAAGGCGCGTGCCAGGCTTGAGCTCGGCATAGATGATCTTGGAGCGCAATGCGTTGTATGCCTGGTCTTGCAGGCTCTGATAATGCTGGTGTTGTTCCATAAAGCCCTCGGATGAAGCTCACGGTTTGTCGAATATCACCACGTAATACTATCGCATCGACACGCCCCAGCTCCCAATCAGTCTTTTTGGGACGGGGTTCTTTTGGCTACCCTGACCCGCAGATCGGCCCCCTTGCCACAAAAGTGGCCTATCTACTACGTTAACACGGATAGCCTCGACCATACCGAAAACCGTGAAAACAAAACCGACGCTCCTATAAGTTGTCAAGAGGCAGTTTGCGGGAGCGCTCTCTCCAATTCGCACAGGAGCTCGTAATACCTCCTCTCCAGTTTCGTCGACCGCCGTTTCCCCCGTTCCAAGTGCCCGAGTGTGGCTGCGGACAGGCCGAGCTCCGCGGCGGCCTTCTTCTGGGTC
>CAJLOU010000126.1 GCA_905208345.1 uncultured Collinsella sp. | reverse complement strand
CGGCCCGCATCAAACTGGCGGCCCTTTTCGGCATCGATATGGCTGTGCGGGAACACGCCGTCAAAGGAATCAACGGCGCGCAGCGACACGGAGTCACCGATCATCAACAGGTCGTAGGAGCCGTCGGGGAAGCCGTCGTTGTCCTTGTCGGTGTCGTCGGCCGCCTGCTGGTCGGTGGGTGCGGCGTTCTTGGCTTCCTTGTTCAGAACTTCGGCGCCCTCGCCGCTCAGCGCAGACGTCTCGGGAACAAAGATCAGGCCGCCCAGTGCAACGACCAACACGACAGCGCAGGCTGCGCAGACAGGGACGTGCGCGCGTACCCAGTTAGCGGGCGTGGTGGTGCCGTCGCGGAACTCGGACACGGTGCGCTCAAAGGCGCCCTTCCTAAACGGAGTCTCGATAAAGCGATAGCAGCACTCTGCCACGGCGACCACCAACAACACCTGCAAAATGTACTGCCACCACGGCGTATCGTTGATGTTGGCGACCGGGTTCATGAGCAACAGCAGCGGATAGTGCCACAGGTAGATACTGTACGAGCGCTTGCCAACCCACACGAGCGGCTCGGCGGACAGCGCGCGGGCAACCATTCCCTGGGGCTGCACACAGGCCGCGATGACCATGAGCGTGAGGATGGAGCATAACAGCGTGCCTCCGCGATACTGGAACGCGGTGTAGCCGTTGGTGAGCGCGACCATGGCGGCAAGGCCAGCCAGGCCCACGACACCCAACACATCGATGGATGCGGGCGAGGACCAAAAGCGTACGAGGGCGCTCGGCTGTGCCGGGGTGGTCTCGGCTGGTTCGTCGGTCTTCTCGCCAGGCTTGTCCTCGGCGTTCTTGCCGTGCTTGGCGGCGCCAGCCAGGCGATTGAGCCCCAAACGATGAGCGAGACGCACCGGCGCCAGGTCGCGATCGGGGATAAAGGCCATCCAGGCACCCAGCAGCAGCGAGAACACGCGGGTGTCGGTGCCGTAGTACACGCGGCTGGGGTCGGCGGCAGGGTTGTAAAGCACCATCATGGCGAGGGCGGAAACCGCGGCAAGGCCCAGAACCACGCGGCGCGTGTTGGGCTTGCTCACATGCATGGATACCATGGCAAACAGCAGTGGCGGCCAAATTAGGTAGAACTGTTCCTCGATGGCAAGCGACCAAAAGTGCGTGAGCGGCGAGGGGTCGCCCAGGGCATTGAAGTACGAGACGTTTTGGGCAATCTGCCACCAGTTGTTGAAGAACAGCAGCGACGGCAGGATGTCGGGGCGCATCTTGGTGAGCATCACGTGGTTAAAGATGGTGCACAGCGCGCAGGTCACCACCACGACGGTCACCACGGCGGGGGCCAGGCGACGGATGCGGCGAATCCAGAAGCTCTTGAGGTCGATGCGTCCGGTCTTAGCGACTTCGTTGAGCAGCAGGCGCGTGATCAGATAGCCCGAAAGCACAAAGAAGATCGTGACGCCAAGCAGGCCGCCCTGCGCCCACGTGAGGTTAAGGTGATAGAGCACCACCGCGACGACGGCGAGCGTACGCAGGCCGTCAAGGGCAGGGATGTAGCGGGATTTGGGGCGAGCAGGCGTCTGCTCCGCGGCGGGAGTGTTGGCGCGGCCCGCGTTGTTGGCAGAAGCACGATGGGGGCTCACGGTGCGTCGCGGTTCGTTGGCACGGCGTTCGCCCTTCACGCGTTCGTGCGGCGCCGGCTCGTTGCCCGTGCGGCGTCGACCGCGCGAGCCCGATTGCGAGAGTTGTTCCATAAAACATCATCCAATGACGAGAATAATCAGCACGCCTTCATTGTAGCTGCCTGCTCCTGTGAATGCTTGCTGCTGGCGCAAGCTCAAGCGCGCGTCCACATCAAAGTGAACTAAAGTTATAGGGGGTGCGAGAGTGCACAATCGTTGGTCGACGGTGGGCGCAAAGCCTGCGGACGAGGAGGTTTCCATGGCAGATCGCGGCATCGTTGCGGTGTTCGGCAGCATGAACATGGACCTTTCGGTGGCGTGCGAGCGCATACCGCGTGCGGGCGAGACCGTCGGCGGCAGCGGGTTTATCACCAACGCCGGCGGCAAGGGCGCCAATCAGGCCGTAGCTGCCGCGCGTATGGGCGCTTGCACGCACATGATCGGCGCGGTCGGTCGCGACGCGTTCGGCGCGTCGCTCGTGGCGGGGCTCCAAGACGCCGGCGTGGACTGTGACTTTGTAGTGCATCGCGATGATGTGGAGACGGGAACGGCGACCATCATTCGCTGCGAGGGAGACAACCGCATCGTGCTGTCGCCGGGCGCCAACCATGCGCTTGCGGGCGAGGACGTTGCCCGCGCGCTGAGGCGTCTGGTGGCCGATGAACTCGATAGTGACGCCAGCAAGATTGCCCCGGCTGCCGGAAGCGTCTTTATCGCCCAGGGTGAATGCGACCTTGTAGCGACGGCCGAGGCGCTTGTTTGCGCTCACGAGCTCGGGTTCTATACAGTCTTTAATCCGGCGCCTGCCTGCGATGTGCCTGCGGAGGCCTGGTCCGCGGTCGACCTGGTCTGCCCCAACGAGACCGAGTGCCAGGTGCTGACGGGCATTCTGCCCACGGATGATGCGAGTTGCGTCGCCGCGCTCAATGCGCTGCTCGACAAGGGCGCCGGAGCTGCGGTCATCACGTTGGGCGGCGCCGGGTCGGTTACGCTCGGCGATGACGGCGAGCTGCTGCGCATGCCGGCGCTTTCGAGCACGGTAGTCGATACCACGGCCGCCGGCGATACGTTTATCGGCGCGTTGGCGGCGGCTCGCCTAGAGGGCTTGCCGCTCTTTGAGTGCATGGCTGCGGGTGCTCGCGCCTCGGCAGTGACGGTGTCGCGCCTGGGCGCTCAGCAATCGATTCCCACGCGCGCCGAAGTTGAACATTGGTTTGGTTAAACGATAAAGACGGAGAAGCGGAGTAGAACAATGGCAATCAAGAAGCTGATCCTTGATCTGGATATGGGTGTGGACGATGCGATGGCGCTGGCCTATGCCATCGCGAGCCCCGAGGTGGAGCTCGTGGGCATCACCACGTGCTTTGGCAACGTGCGCGTCGAGCAATCGGCGCACAACTGCCTGGCGGTGCTCGATCTGCTGGGTCGCCCCGAGGTTCCGGTGTACCTGGGTGCCGACCGTCCTCTGCAGGCGACTGAGCCCTATACGCCGCCGGCGTCCACCGCGCTCATTCACGGCAAGAACGGCATCGGCGGCGCGAGCGTGCCCGCGTCGCCCTACGAGCCGGTGGGGGCGACCTCGGCCGACGGCAACGCCGCGGTCGATTATCTGATTGATGCCGCGCGCACCTATGGTCCCGATCTGGTCTACGTAGCGACTGGCCCGCTCTCCAACCTGGCGCTCGCCCTGGAGCGCGATGCGGCGGCGATGATGTCCATCGGCCGCGTGGTCGTGATGGGCGGCGCCCTTACCGTGCCCGGTAACGTGAGCGCGGGCGCCGAGGCCAACATGGCGAGCGACCCCGAGGCAGCCGACGCGGTGCTGCGCTCGGGCCGTAAGCTCACCATGGTGGGTCTGGACGTGACGCATCGCGTGGTGCTCACACGCCGCGACATTGCCGGCTGGACGGGCTCGGGCACCATGGCGGGCTGCGCATTTGCGAGCATGGTCGAGCACTACATTGGCTCGTACGAGATGAACGCACCCTACCTGGGTGGTTGTGCGCTGCACGATCCGCTGGCCGTTGCCGTGGCGATCGACCCCACGCTCGTAGGTGCGCTCGGCTGCAACCTGCGTGTTGATCTGCTGGGCGAGTACCGCGGTCGCACCATCTGCGATGAGCGCCGCCTGTCCGATCCGGACAAGAGCACGCTTGTGGCACTGACCGTGGATGCTCCGCGCTTCCTGTCCGAGTTCAAGACGCGTATGGCCCGTGTCCTTGGCTAAGTTGTCTTTTTGGGACGGGGCTTTTTTGACTGTTATGATTGGTGCGACCATTCGAACCAGCTAAAAGAGCCCGTCCCAAATTGACTACCGAGAGGATCTGCCATGGAGCGCATTGCGAGCTTTTCCGTTGACCATCTGTTGCTTGAGCCCGGCGTGTATGTGAGCCGCATCGACCGCGATCCGGCGACCGGGGCCGCCGTCACCACCTTTGACCTGCGCCTGACCACGCCCAACAAGGAGCCGGTCATGAACACGGCCGAGTGCCACACCATCGAGCACCTGGGCGCGACGTTCCTTCGCAATCATGCCGAGTGGTCGGGCCGCATTGTCTACTTTGGCCCCATGGGCTGCCGCACGGGCTTTTACCTGGTTGTGTTTGGCGAGGTGACGAGCGAGGAGATCCTGCCGCTCGTGCGTGAGCTGTTCGAGTTTGTCGCCGGCTTTGAGGGCGATGTCCCCGGTGCCGCTCCCGAGGAGTGCGGTAACTACCTGGACCAGAACCTCCCCATGGCCAACTGGCTTGCGCGCCGCTACCTCGACCGCGACCTGGCCGATATCGACGAGAAGCACCTGCACTATCAGCAGGCGTAAGGGCTTTATCGCCCAAAACGCGCGCATTGGGCGCCTTTTTGCTGAGTGGTCGGGACGAGTGTTTAAAATCGCTTATGTTTGTTCTAGAATGTTCATACTGTCACATAAACGAACAGGAGCGAACATGCATATCTACTCTGTCAACGATCCCGAGTTCAAGTCCTATGGCAACGTTTGGGATAACGTTCCGTCCGAGCTTACGTCGCCCGTGCTCGAGGCGCTCTCTGCCACGCCCATTCCCGAGGGCAGCAAGTACGTTGCGAGTGCGCCGGAGCTCGAGGACGTCAAGGATGCCGACAAGCTTGGCTTTCTCATGTTTGGTGGCCGTCCCTTCCAGCTCGGCTGGTGCAACGGCCACAATACACGACTCAACTGCCTGGAGTATCACCGCGCGAGCGAATTCAACTTGGGCGCCCGCGACTTTATCCTGCTCGTGGCGCATCGCTGGGAGATCGAGGACGGCAAGCTCGACACCGCGTGCGTCAAGGCGTTTCGCGTGCCGGCGGGTACGGTCGTCGAAGTCTTCAACACCACGCTCCACTACACGCCGTGCATGGTCGACGACGGTGGCTTCCAGGTGATGGTGGCGCTGCCCGCCGGCACCAACGGCCCGCGCCCCGAGGCCGCGGCCGACATGCCTGCCACCGGTGACAGCTACTGCTACTGGAAGGCCGACAAGTGGGTCCTCTGCCACGCCGACAGCCCCAAGGCAGCCGAAGGCGGCTACGTAGGCCTCATCGGCAAAAACCTCGACATCGCCTGCGACTAGAATCTTCTGTCTCGATCTGTAACATCTAGCGGGCTAAATCGTCTCTACCTGTTACAGATTTAGACAAACTGCAGGGACAGACCGAACAATCTCAATCTGTAACACCAAGCCCGATTTTGACGGCCTACCTGTTACAGATCGAGACAAACGGGCCCAAACCACCACAAAGGTGCCTGTCCCCATTGCGGTGGCTGCCTAGAGTTGGCTGCGCAGATAGTCAGCCATATATGGAACGGCGAAACGCACGTAACCGCGGCGCGCCTGTTCGATTACGCCGGCGTC
>CAJLOU010000125.1 GCA_905208345.1 uncultured Collinsella sp. | reverse complement strand
ACCCTGCGCGGCATGGTGACCGACCAGGCTACCTACGACAAGATTCTTGAGCTGCTCGACCAGAACGCCGATCCGCAGTTTATCTTCGACGTGACCATGCAGAACCACTCGGGCTACGATACGGGCCTGCTGCCGGTCGACAAGCAGATGCACCTGAATATCGACACGACCGATTTGGACGCCAAGACCGTCGAGGACGGCACGCTCTCCGATGTCGACGAGTATGTCTCGTGCATCGAGCAGTCCGACCAGGCGCTGCGCTACTTCCTCAACGCCCTGAGCAAGCTCGACCGTAAGGTGGTCGTGGTGTTCTGGGGCGACCACCAGCCGTTCTTCCCGTCCAAGTTCAATGACAAGTGGTTTACCGGCGAAGACGATGCTACGCATCAGGAGCGCCTGTGGCAGACCGACTACATCATCTGGGCCAACTACGACGTTGCCGGCTGCGACCAGACGAGCGAGACCGACGACCTGTCCACCAACTACCTGTCCACCCAGCTGATGCAGCTGATCGGCGCCCCGCTGACCGACTACCAGAAAGCGCACATGACGCTGCGTAAGTCGCTGCCCGCCATCAACTCGGTGGGCTACGAGGACGCCAGCCTGCGCTGGGCGCTCTCCTCCAACGTCACCGGTGACGACGCCGCTGCCGCAGCCGCAACCAAGGCGCGCGAGGATTACGCCAAGATGCAGTACTACGAGATGTTCCGCGACGGCAAGAACGTCTACACCGAGCACTTCCAGACCGAGGCCAACGAGACCGACCCCAACCTGGCACCGGGTACGACCAAGATCAAGTAACGGGACGCATCCCGATTCGCCTACCCGGGCAATCCCCAACGAGGGCGGACGGGCGCCGGGTAACATCTGCTGCTCAGACAGTCCTGCGCAAGACGAAGGCCACATTAAGTGGCCTTCTTTGCGTGCGGAACTCGCGACAGACGTTACCCGGTGCCCGCTCGCCCTCGCCTCACAGCAGAGGCGCGGCCTGTCATGCGAGTCGCGGAAACTGTGTCCCAGAAATCATGCGCAAAGTGGGATGCGGTTTCCGCCTGCGGGCCCGTTGGAAAACTGCATCCCACTTCGGCTACAAATTCCGGGATGCACTTTCCGCCGAGGTCCTTAACCGGAAACTCCATCCCATTCCAAAGGCAAATTCCGGGACGCATCTTCCGCAACCTCATCCATCCGGAAAGCCCTTCCATCCGGAAAGCCCTTCCCACTCTGAATACATCCAGCGAACGTATGCGAGCGTGTTGTCCAGAACAGCCTCGTCATCGGGGTGATGGAAAAAGTCGCCCCAAACGCTTGCAGCGGTTGTGCCCACAAGTGTCAAGAAAAAAGCCTCGAGAACTTCGAGGCTTTCACATTTGTATTGTTTTGCACGAAGGATCGCGGACGGCGAAGCTACTCTCCCAGTACGGCCTTCTTGGCGGCTGCGGCCATGTTATCCAGATCTTCCTTGGTGGGATGGTCCTTCGCAGCAATCCAGTTGTCGAGCAGCATCTTATAGCGCGCGTTGTCGGGATCTTGCTCGAGCATGGCCTCGTAGCGCTGCTTGACCGCGGGACCCATCTTGCCCTGGCACATCGCCCAGCCCGCAAGCTCGGCATCCCCAGCCAAATTGGAAGTCACGCGATCAATAATCTGCTGGTAATAGCTCTGGTCGGCCCCAAAACCGCAGGTGCCAAACAGGAAGACGCGCTTGCCGTGCAAGGCGGAGAGCAACGCCGCGACCGAAGGCGTGCACGCGCCCTTGTCGCACCAAAAACCGACGAGCACCGTGTCGGCCGCGCAGGCGCCCTGCGCCTCGAGCGCAACCTGATCTGCATCCGCATCGTCGCTCAACGCCGCGGCATGGACAAACTCAACACCCGCAGCCTGCAGAGCGCGCTTGATCGCGCCCGAAACCATCCTGGTATTACCGCTCTTGCTGTTAACCACCAAAGAGCACGTCATAGTCACGTTGCCTCGTATCCCCCAAAACTAAAGCCACTAATGCAATTTATTAGATGAATATCTTAGTACTAACGTGACAGATGTAAACCACCGTCTGTCGATTGATTAATTTGCCCCACGGGCTTGCTCACTGGGCAAACTGGCTGCGGTAGAGCTCGGCATAGAAGCCGCCTGCCGCTAGCAGCTCGTCGTGCGTGCCGCGCTCGATAATCTGGCCGTCGCGCATCACCAGAATGCAGTCGGCGTTGCGGATCGTCGACAGGCGGTGCGCCACCACAAAGCTTGTGCGGCCGGCCATAAGCTCGTCGAACGCCGCCTGCACCTGCAGCTCGGTGCGGGTATCGATGCTCGAGGTCGCCTCGTCCAGCAGCAGAATCGCCGGGTCGGTGAGCATGACGCGCGCGATGCACAGCAGCTGTTTTTGACCCTGGCTAAACGTGCCGCCGTCCTCGCCGATTACCGTATCGTAGCCGCCTGGCAGCTGCACGATAAACTTGTGCGCGTGCGCGCGCTTGGCAGCTTCGATAACCTGCTCGCGCGTGGCGTCGGGACAGCCGTAGGCGATGTTTTCCGCCACCGTGCCCTCGAACAGCCAAGTGTCCTGCAACACCATGCCAAAGGCGCGGCGCAAGCTTGCGCGCGTGTAATCACGCGAGGAACGGCCATCGACCGCAATGCGACCGGCATCGATATCGTAAAAACGCAGCAGCAAATTGATGAGCGTTGTCTTGCCACAGCCCGTAGGACCGACCAGGGCAAAGCGCATGCCGGGCTTAGCCTCGATGCAGATGTCCTGAAGCAGCTTGCGGTCGGGCACGTAGCTAAAGTCCACATGCTCAAGGGCGACCTCGCCCTGCGGTGCGGCAAGTTCCACGGCATCTGGCGCGTCGGGCTCCTGCTCGCGCGCATCGAGCAGCGCAAACATGCGGCGCGCCGAGGCATACGCGGTCTGGATCTGCGTAATGACGTTGGTGACCTCGTTGAACGGCTTGGTGTACTGGTTGGCATAGGACAGGAAGATCTGCACGCCGCCCACCGTAAGCGCCGCGGGCACGCCCGTGATCACGCCCACGCAGCCGATCACAGCGACCACGGCATAGATGATGTTATTGATAAAGCGCGTACCGGGATTGGAAAGCGAGCCCATAAACTGCGCGCACTCGCCTGCCGTATAGAGCTCGGCGTTAAGGGCATCAAAGCGCAGCTGCGCATTGGGACCATAGGCAAAGGCGTCGACAAGCTTCTGCTCGCCTACGTACTCTTCGATATGACCACCGAGCTGACCCTGAATGCGCTGCTGCGCCGTAAAGCTTTTGTTGGAGAGCTTGGCGATGGCGCCGGCTGCAAAAATGGAAAGCGGCGTGACGAGTACCACCACGAGCGTCATGGTCAGGTTAATGGAGAGCATAAACGCGAGCGTGCCAACGATGGTGATAACGCCGGTGAAGAGCTGCGTGAAGCCCTGGAGCAGACCGTCGCCCACCTGGTCGACGTCGTTGACCACGCGGCTCATAAGGTCGCCGTGGGCGTGGCTGTCGATAAAGCTGAGCGGCATGCGACTGAGCTTGTCGCTCGCCTCCACGCGCATGTCGCGCACCGTCTCGTAGGACAAGCGGTTGACGCAATAGCCCTGCAGCCACTGGAAGGCCGCTGCTCCCACCACGACGAGCGCGAGTTTGGTAACGAGCGGCAGCAGCGCATCGAAGTCCACCTGCCCGGCGGCGACGATAAGGTCGATGCCTTCGCCAATAAGGATGGGCGTATAGAGCTGCAAGATTACCGAAACGGCGGCACTCACAAACGACGCCGTAAACGAAAAACGGTGCGGACGAACGTAGCCCAGCAAGCGGCGGGTCACCGCACCCACGGGATAGCGCTCGGGATCGCCGGGCTGGCGCGGACCGTCGCCCAGGTCGTTGAGGTTATCGTTACCGGACACGTTGGCCGTCATCGTGGCGACCGAACCGGAGGAAGTGTACGGATTCATTTAGCATCCCTCCTTTGCGCAGACGGATGCGGGGGCGGTCGGAGCGGACGCGGGCGTCGTGCTCCCCTGCTGGCCCTCGAGCTCCTCGCGGCGCAGCTGCGACTGGCAAATCTCGCGATAGAGCTGGCAGGTCGCGTACAGCTCGTCATGCGTGCCCAGGCCCGCAACCGAGCCGTGGTCGAGTACGCAGATCATGTCGGCATCGCGAACGGTCGAGACACGCTGGCTTACGATCACCGTCGTGAGCGGCAGCCCGCCCTCGGCGGCACCGCGCACACTGCGCTCGCGGATGGCATGGCGAAGCGCCGCGTCGGTCTTAAAGTCGAGCGCCGAGGCGGAATCGTCCATGATCAATATCTGAGGCGAGCCCACCAGGGCGCGCGCGATGGTCAGGCGCTGGCGTTGGCCACCGCTGAAGTTCTTACCGCCCGCCTCGACCGGGGCATCGAGCCCCTGCGGCTTGTTGCGCACGAACTCGCTCGCCTGCGCCATGTCGAGCGCCGCCCAGAGATCCTCGTCGGTCGCCGACTCGTCGCGCCAGGTCAGGTTGCTGCGGATGGTGCCGCTCACCAGCGACGCGCGCTGTGGAACGGTCGCGACCACACGGCGCAGCTGGTCGAGCGGCCAGGTGCGCACGTCGGCGTCCATCACACTCACGCTGCCGGTACTCGCATCGTACAGGCGCGGGATAAGCGAGACGAGCGTCGACTTGCCGCTACCCGTACCGCCGATAAAGCCAAGCGTCTTGCCCAGCGGAAGCTCCAGGGTCACATCGTTGACGGCGTTGGCAGCGCCGGCGCCAAACGAGAAGCTCACATGGCTCAAGCTCAGCGCAGGAACGGGAGCGACATTGCCCGGCTTGGGCAGCGCGACCGGCTGGTTGCCCTCGTCGGTGATGCTCGGCACGCAATTGAGCACCTCGTTGATACGTGACGCACTGGCGCTCGCCTTGGTAAAGACCACGACCAGGTTGGCGACGTACACGATGGAGGTCAGGGTCTGCGTCATGTAGTTCACAAACGCCATGACCTGGCCCTGCGTGAGCTCGCCCGCGTTGACCTGAATGCCGCCCACCCACAGGATGGCGCACACACCCAGGTTCATCACCAAAAACGTCACGGGGTTGAGAACCGACGAGAGCTTGCCCACCGCGATGGCGGTATTGGCCTGGTCATCGGCGGCTTGGGCAAAACGCTCGCGCTCGTGGTCCTCACGCACAAAGGCGCGAACCACGCGGGCGCCCGAAAGCCCCTCGCGGCAAATGAGCGCGATGCGGTCGAGCTTTGTCTGCAGCTGCTTGTAGTACGGAATGCAGCGCGCCATGACAAACCAAAACACCAGGCCAATGGCGGGCGTGCAAATCAAAAAGATCATGCCGAGCTTAAGGTCGATGGCAAGGGCCGCGCACATAGAGCCCACCGCCAAGAAGGGCCAGCGGATGAGCATGCGCACGCCCAGCGCCACGGCAAGCTGCACCTGGTTGACGTCGTTGGTGATGCGGGTGATAAGCGACGGCGTGCCAAAGCGGTCGAGTTCGGCATAGCTCAACTTGTTGATGTGCTGGTAGAGCGCACCGCGGATATCGGTGCCCATGCCCTGCGAGGTGAGCGCCGCCATCTTTTGGCAGACGAGCGTAAACGAGATGCCGATCACAGCCATGGCGCCAAGCAGCATACCGTAGTGGACGACGGCGTTGACATCGTG